>NZ_JAAKZX010000157.1 GCF_011045025.1 Streptomyces ureilyticus | reverse complement strand
CGACTGAGCAGTCCCGGCGGCCGTTGCCGCGGTAGAGCCGGTGACGGGCGCCATCAGCATGGCGGCGGTCAGGGCGGCAGCGAGCAACAGGCCGCCGGGACTGCTCAGTCGGGCATGCACTCGTGTCCTCCTGTCGGACAGGACGGTGACGGTGACTCAGGAGCTGCGGTGCGTGGTGCCGGTGGCGTGCGGAGTGCGCGGTCACGAGGAAGCGCGGCGCCGGGGAGGGCTTGATGTCTGTTTGATGCTGCGTGCAGATGCAAGATTCCAAGCGATTTCGCTCATGTTCTTGCGGCAGCCGCCACCTGTCAACCTGCGGGACATGCGGCTTCCCAAGGGCCCCGAGGGTTGTCGTGGAACAGTTGTTGTCCCTGGTGGCGGTCCGTCCCGGGGCCCGCTGAGAGGCCTCGACGGGCCCGGAATCCGTTCGTAACGGACGGGTAAATTCTGCGACTTCCCCGAGATCAGTCCGGAGACGCCCGGTCAGGTCAGGATCACGGAACGGGCCAGATGGCGCGGATTGTCCGGGTCCAGCCCGCGTGCCGAGGCAAGGGCGGTGGCGAGCCGGTGCACCACGACGAGGTCGGACAGGGGGTCCCGGCCGAGTGCCACCAACTGCCCGCCGGTGCGGGCGATGTCGTCGGCGAGACCGGACGGAAGGGCCGCCGGGTCTCCGAACCACCACGCCACGCGGCCGGGTCCGGTGACGCTGATCGGGCCGTGCCGGTACTCCATCACCGGATAGGCCTCCGTCCAGGCGCCCGCCGCCTCACGCATCTTCAGCGCCGCCTCCTGGGCGATCCCGTAGGCCCAGCCCTGCCCCAGGAAGGTGAACTGCTCGGCCTCGAGCACCCCGGCCGGCAGCGGTTCGTCCAGCGCGGAGTGCCCCTGCTGCGGCAGATGTCCCAGGTCCTCGCCCAAATGCGCCCGCAGGAGCACCAGTTCCGTGCTGGCGAACCGGGTCTGGACGACCGAGATCTCGTCGGCGAAGTCGAGCACGACGGCGGCGTCCGCCAGCCCCGTCACCGGCGACTGCGGTACCGCGGTCACCGCGGTCGTGGGGGTGCGCCCGCGCAGTCGGCGGAGCAGCTCCAGCACCTCGGTCGTGGTGCCGGACCGGGTCAGCGCGACCACCCGGTCGTAGGCACGCCCGTCCGGCATCTCGGAGGCGGGAAAGGCGTCGGTCTCGCCGTGGCCATCCGACTCCCGCAGCGCCGCGTACGCCTGGGCGATGAACCAGGACGTCCCGCAGCCGACGACGGCCACCCGCTCGCCGGTTCGGGGCAGCGAGGCGAGGCCGTCGGGCTGCCGGGCCAGTGCCACGGCCTGCCGCCAGCAGTCGGGCTGGGTGGCGATCTCGATCTCGGTCTGACTCATCGGGAGTCTCCCCTCTTGGGCGCGCGGTGTGACCGATACGTGATGTGACGGCCCTTGACGCCGTGCGCGTTTCATTGAGCATCATGTCGTTGGATGATTGATAACACCAGTAATCGAGCATAAACAAGCAAGCGCGCGCCATCAGGCGAGCACGCGCTTGACGAAGCACGCCATGCGTGCGGAGAGGTACTCCGTGAAACGGCACCTCGCATGCCTCGCCGGGGGACTGTCCCTGGCACTGGCCCTCACCGGATGCGGCAAGGGCAGCTCGTCGGACAGCGGCGGGTCCGACGGCAGGACGATCAGGTTCGTCGCGGCGAAGTACGACGACGACACCCAGGCCTACTGGACGGCGCTGATCAAGGACTTCGAATCCGCGAACCCCGGCTACCGGGTGAATCTCGAAGTCGTCGACTGGGAGCAGATGGACTCCAAGGTCAAGACGTACGTCCAGACCAAGCAGGAACCCGACATCCTCAACTACAACAAGTTCTCCGACTTCGCCCGTGACGGCCTGGTCCACAAGGCGCAGGACGTCGTCTCTCCCAAGGTGCTGACCGACTTCCTCCCGTTGTTCCGGCAGAAGGCGCAGTACGAGGGAACCCAGTACGGCCTGCCCTTCATCTCCAGCGCGCGCCTGTTCTTCTACAACAAGGACATCTTCGCCAAGGCGGGCATCGACCGGCCGCCGTCCACCTGGGCCGAGGTCGAGGCCGCCGCCAAGAAGATCAAGCAGGCCGGTTACATCGGCCTCGGGCTGCCCCTGGGCCCCGAGGAGGCCCAGGCCGAGTTCCAGATCTGGGCGATGAACAACGGCGGCGGCTGGACCGACGCCTCGGGCAAGTGGGCCATCGACCAGCAGGCCAACGTCGACACGCTCACCTATCTGCGGAAACTGACGAAGGACAAGGTCACCCAGCCCAACCCGGAGACCACCAACCGCAAGGACGTCTTCAACCAGTTCGCCCAGGGCAGGATCGGCATGCTGAACGGGGCGGTCTTCATGCGGAAGGGCTTCATCGACCCGGTCGACGAGAAACTGAACTACGGCGTCGCGCCGCTGCCGAGCAAGGACGGCAGTACGCACAAGACGCTCGGTGTGCAGGACTACCTCGTCGCCTTCAAGAAGGGCGACGGGTCGAACAAGGCAGCGGTGAAGAAGTTCCTCGACTTCTTCTACCAGAAGGAGAACGCCGCCGAGTTCGTCTCCACCGAGGGGTTCCTGTCGGTCACCAAGTCGGCCGGTGAGGTGCTCAGTTCCGACAGCCGGGACGCCGCCTACTACAAGCCGTTCGTCGACGCCCTCTCCGACGCGGAGTTCGCCCCCACCGACGACCCCGCATGGGCCGCGGTCGACGGCGCCGTGAAACAGCGCATCGGCACGGCGGTGGCGGGCGGCGACCCGGCGAAGGTCCTGGGCGAGATCCAGAAGACCGCGCAGAAGGGCGACTGACCTCGGTGGCCGTACACGATGTCACTGTGAGCGCCACCGGGGCCGAACACCCGGCCCCAGTGGCGCCGGCGCAACCCTCGCCGCGCCGCCGTCGCAGGACTTGGCGCGTGCTGGAGCCCGTGTTGTGGCTCGGTCCCGCGACCCTCCTCATCCTGACCATGGTCGTCTGGCCGGTCATCGAGATGATCCGTACGTCCCTGACACGGGTGAGCTCCACCGGACAGTCCCAGGGGTTCGCCGGCGTCCGCAACTACACCGACCTGTTCGCCCAGGGCGACCTGCCCGGAGTACTGCTGCGCACCCTCGTGTGGGTCGTCGGAGTCGTCACCGTCACGCTCGTGCTCTCTCTCGGCCTGGCCGCGCTGCTGAACTCCCGGTTCCCCGGGCGCAGGCTGGTGCGGTGGGCGCTGATCGTGCCCTGGGCCTCGTCCGTGCTGATGACGGCGCTCATCTGGCGCTGGATGCTCAACAATTTCTACGGCGTGGTCAACCGGCTGCTCATGGACCTCGGTGTGCTGGACGCGCCCGTCAACTGGCTGGCCAAACCGGGTCTGGCCCTCGCCGCGATGATGGGCGTGGCGGTGTTCGTCTCGCTGCCGTTCACCTCGTTCGTCCTGCTGGCCGGCCTGCAGAGCATCCCCGCCGAGGTGTACGAGGCGGCGCGGGTGGACGGCGCCGGCCCGGTCCGCGGCTACCTGGGCATCACCCTGCCGCTGCTGCGGCCCTCACTGGTGGTCGCCGCGATCATCAACGTCATCAACGTGTTCAACTCGTTCCCCATCATCTGGGCCATGACGCGCGGCGGCCCCGGTTTCGCCTCCGACACGACCACCACCTACCTGTACAAACTCGCCTTCGACAACCAGTCGGTGGGGGAGTCGGCCGCCATGGCCGTCGTCAATTTCGGGCTGATCCTGGCTGTGGTGCTGGTCTATCTGCGCTTCGTCCGCCGACAGGAGGACACCACGTGAGCAGGACCGCCGTCGACCCCCGCAAAGCCGCGCCGCGCAGGAGGCGGCCAAGACCGATGAAGCTGCGCACCGTCCTGCTCACCGCCGTCGGATGGCTGGTGGCGCTGGCGTTTCTCGCGCCCTACGCGGAAATGCTGCTGACGGCGCTCAAACCGACGCCCGAACTGATGAAGTCCCCGCCGTCCTATCTGCCCTCCCGATGGGAGTGGTCGAACTTCACGCACATCTGGTCACTCACCGACCCGCGCGTCGCGGACGCGCTGGTCTTCTCGCTGTACGTCGCCGGGGCGGCGACGCTGCTCGCCCTGGCCGTCGGGATGCCCGCCGCGTACTACACCGCCCGGCACCGCTTCCGCGGGCGCGGCGCCTTCCTGCTGCTCGTACTCGTCACCCAGATGTTCGCGCCGACCGCACTGCTGGTCGGCATCTACCGGGAGATGGTCAGCCTCGACCTGACCGACACCGCCGAGGGCCTCATCCTGGTGAACGCCGCGTTCAACCTGCCGTTCTGCGTGTGGATCCTCAACGCGTACTTCGCCAGCATCCCCCGGGAACTGGAGGAGGCGGCCTGGCTCGACGGCACCGGGCGGTTCGGCGCCCTCACCCGTGTCGTACTGCCGCTCGCGATGCCCGGTGTGGTGACCGCGCTCGTCTACACCTTCATCGCCGCGTGGAACGAGTACGTGGTGGCGCTCACCATCACCTCGTCCAGCAACCGGATGACCCTGACCAAGGCGATTCCCGGCTTCGTCACCTCGTACCACGAGCAGTGGCAGTACCTGTTCGCCACTTCGCTCGTCGCGATCGTGCCCGTGGTGGTGCTGTTCGTCTTCGTGGAGCGCCACCTTGTCTCCGGCCTGACCGCGGGCGGCGTCCGGGGATGACGACGGGATGCGCGTCGAGGCCGGGGCCGGCACGGGAGCGGCGTGCGGTGTCAGGCCGTGCGGTGTCAGGCGCGGATGACCTCCACGCCGGCCGCCATGAACGACTTGGTCAGCTCGTCCGAGGCGGCCTTGTCGGTCACCAGGACGTCGATCTCCTCCACCGGGCAGATGCGGGCGAAGGCCCGTTGGCCCAGCTTGGAGGAGTCGGCGACCGCGACGACCCGCTCCGCGCGGCGGGCCAGCGCCCGGTTGATGCTGGCCTCGCCCTCGTGGTGGGCGGTCGCCCCGTGGGCCACATCGATGGCATCCACCCCGATGAAGACCAGGTCCAGTGCGATCTCCGCGAGCAGTTCGGTGGCCAGCGGCCCGATCAGCTCATAGGACGCAGGGCGGGCCACTCCACCGGTCACCACGAGCTTGACGTGGCGCCGCACGACCAGCTCGTTGGCGATGTTCAGGGCATTGGTCACCACGGTGACCGCCGTCTCCGCGCCGCCGGAACTCAGGTCAGCGCGGGTGGCCAGTGCCCGCGCCACCTCGGTGGTCGTGGTGCCGCCGTTCAACCCCACCACGGCGCCGGCCTTCACCAACTCGGCGGCCGCGTGCGCGATCCGCTCCTTCTCCGGAGCATTGCGCGCGGCCTTGTAGCGCAGTGGCAGGTCGTAGGCGATGGCGTTGAGCGCGGCCCCGCCGTGCGTGCGGGTGACCATCTGCTGGCGGGCCAACTCGTCGAGGTCTCGCCTGATCGTCGCGGCGGAGACCCCCAACTCCTCGGCAGCCGCCTCGACTTCGATCCGCCCGTCGCGCGTCAGCATCTCCAGCAGTGCGCTCCACCGGGCCTGCGGTCCCGCCATGTCTCACAACTCCCTGTCCGTGGTGTGCGCCACGATGCGCGCACCTCCATGGAATCACAACGCTTGATTGGGTGCTTTATGGTCGCCAAACGAGCAAAACCCTGCACTTCCCGTAAGCCCTTGCCGCTGTCGCAGCCCTCACACGCCGCGATCGGAGGCCGTCCGTGCCGCTGACTCCCACCGCCGACGTGATGAGCTCCGCGCGCCGCGGCAGACGGGCCGTCGGCGCCTTCAACGTGATCACCCTGGAGCACGCCGAGGCCGTGGTCACCGGGGCGGAAGCCGTGGGCTGCCCGGTCATCTGCCAGATCAGCGAGAACGCCGTGCGGTTCCACGACAGCCGCCTCGCCCCGATAGCCCGCGCCACCGCCGCGCTCGCCGAGGCGGCCGCCGTCCCCGTGGCGCTGCACCTCGACCATGTCACCGACGAAGCGCTGCTGCGCCGCGCCGCGGACTGCGGCTTCGGATCCGTCATGTTCGACGCGTCCGCGCTGCCGCACGCCGAGAACGTCGCCGCCACGCGCGCCGCGGCGCGGTGGGCGCACGCCCAGGGCCTGTGGGTGGAGGCGGAACTCGGCGAGATCGGCGGCAAGGACGGAGTGCACGCCCCCTCGGCACGTACGGACCCCGATCAGGCGTGCGACTTCGTGTCCGCCACCGGGGTCGACGCACTCGCCGTCGCGGTCGGCAGCTCCCACGCGATGACCACACGCACCGCCCGGCTGGACCACGGTCTCATCGCCCGCCTCGCGGAGGCGGTCCCTGTGCCGCTGGTTCTGCACGGCGCGACGGGCGTGCCCGATGTGGAGCTCCGGCAGGCGGTGGCGGCCGGCATGGTCAAGGTCAACATCGGTACGGCACTGAATGCCGCCTTCACCGGCGCGGTCCGCGACACACTTGCCGCGGCGCCCACGGTCGTCGACCCCCGCCCGGCCCTCACCGCGGCGCGTCGGGCGATGGCCGATGCCGTGACCTCGGCGCTGCGGACCCTGTCGGGCGGCGGGTACGGGACGAGATGAGCCGACCGGGGTCCGTAGGACCCGGCGGTGCCCCGAACCGCTCGGCGGAGCCCGGCACGGTGACCCTGGTGGCGCAGCCGGTCAGCCCAGTTTTCGGCAGTACATCGCGTCCGGAGTCCGTGCTGAGCCCACCCGACCCGTGTACGCGATCCCGGCCGCGTACTCGTCGTCCGCGCACTGGCCCTTGTAGTGGCCCTGCGCGAAGTCGCCGCCCTTGGCGGCCGAGCCCCTGTTGTCGCCGCGGTCGAACCAGACGGTACGGCCGCCCGTGCCGAGCCCGCCGGCCGGAGCGGCCGCGCACAGGGCGGCGGAGACGGCGGAGCCGCGAACGCTGTAGCCGGTCAGGAAGTGGCCGTCGGCGCACTGGAGTTTGGTGTATCCGGACGCCCAGTCGTGGCCCGGCCTGACGTACCGGTCGTCGACGACCACCACATGTCCGCCGGCCGGGTCCCACAAGGGGCCGGCGGACACGTCCGAGCACAGGCCCCGGTTGCCGGTGTGGCTGAGGCCGAGCAGCCGCTGTCCGTCGGGGCACACAGCCTTGCGGGCGCCGGAGTCCCAGTCGGGCAGGGCCCGTATCCGCCGCGACTGGACGAAGTCGCCGTGATCCGGGCTGAGCATCGACCAGTCCGCCACGGGCTCCACCGGGCCGGTGCGACCCTGGGCCTGGATGAGCCGGGTCCAGGCGGTGGCTCGCCAGTCGTCGCCGTCGTAGAGGCCCATGCGGCGGCCCTCGGCGTCCCAGTGCAGAAGGGCCCAGCCGTTGCCCTTGCGGTCCTCGTGCCAACCGACGAGCGGCCAGTACGCGAAGTCGGCGTCTGTGCGGATCAGATGGTCGACGAAGTTCTCGAACCAGGCGCGCTGCTTCTGGCCGGTCTCGTCACGGCCTCCGATGCCGAACTCGCTGATCCAGACGGGAGCGGTGAAGTGCCGGTCCTGTTCGGCGGTGACGAAGAACGCCTGGCGGTTCAGTACGTCGACCAGTTCGGTGGGGGTCAGGTCGCGGTAGCGGGGGTCGGTGGTCTCGCCCGTTCCGGTGGCGCCGCTGTGGTTCGGGCCTGTGTAGTCGTAGAAGTGAGCGGAGTACACGAGCTTGCCGGAGTCGACAAGCGTGTGCGAGAGGCGGCGTACGGGCTCCAGGGTGGGGCGTTCGTGGGGGAGTCCGTCGACGGGGATGCCGGTCCAGTTGATGCCCTCCACGATGATCAGGAGGTCGGGGTCGGCCTCCGTCAGGATGCGGTCACCGACGCGCTGCGAGGCGGCGAACCAGTCGTGGTTGTCACCGAGCCCCCAGTTGGGGTCGTCCCAGACATTGCGGCGCACCTCGTTGTAGAGGTCGGCGCCGACGACGCGCTGGTTGTCCCGGTACCGGCGGGCCATGAAGAGCCAGTCGTTCTCCCAGGTCTCGGCGGACTGGCTCGCGTTCCAGCGTTCGTTGCCGTCGACTCCGCAGCACCAGCGTGTGGTGTTGGTGTGGTTGTTCAGGATCACCGCGAGCCCGGCGGCGGTGAGTTCCCGTACCGCGGCGTCGTACACCTGTAGCGGGGTCCTGCCGCGCAGGGAGGGATTGGCGGCGACGGCGTCGTCCTTGACAGGGACGCTGTCGTGGATCATCTCGTTGGAGAAGGGCAGCCGGATGCTGTTGATTCCGATCTCCTGGAAGTCGGCGATGATCTCGGCCATGGGGGCACGGTCCAGGCCGAGCGGTATCCGGCCGGAGTTCTCACCCGCGTGGTGGTCGGCGTCCTCGTCCGTGCTTCCTGAACCGTTCCAAGTGCCGCTGGCTCCGTGCCAGTTGCCGGACCGCAGCTTGAAGCGGTCGCCGTCCGCGTCGACGATCCAACGACCCCGCGTGCTGAGCGGCGGCGTCCAGTCCACCGCGGTCGCGGCGACTTCGGGCCGGGCGCCGGCCTCGGGGGCGGTCTCTCGCCCAGCTGCTGCCTCGGCAATGGGCGCCAGGGCCACCAGGAGAAGTACGGCGGCCAGTGTGGCCATGGCCCTGATGAAGGATCCGCGCACGGTCACCACCCTGAGGCATGAATTGTCATGGCACCGTCATCATGGAGGACTGCGCGGCATTGGTCCAGTCCTGCGCGCAGGGGACCTAGGTGGTGCGGGTGAGGACGTTGTTGACGCAAGCCAGTGCGGCGACTCGGTTCGAAGGGTGGGAGTTATCGCCGATTGAGCACCTGAAGCGGGAGGGCCCGGCCACCGGCAGCGGCCAGCCGTCCCAGAAGCTCGCGGCGGCGCTGGCTGCCAACCGCTACAGGGCGGCCCTCGGTATCCGTGACCTCGATCGGTCCGAGCACCTTGACGAGGATCTCCATGTCCTCATTGTCGACGGTTTCGGGCTGCCGCTGCTGATCCACTGCTAACCCAGCTCTTCGATCCTCCTCTCGTTCATGCCTTCGTGTAGCGGCAGCAGCCCACGAGTATGGGAGAAGGAGACGATCACGATGGACATCATCATTCCGGGGTTCGAGACCAGGTCGATCGGTGTAGCAGCGGGCGAAGCGCAGTCCGGCCTACGCCGACACCTACACCCGGATCGCCCGGCGGCGCGGCAAGAAGATCGCCACGACCGCGATCGCCCGCGAACTCCTCACCCACGCCTACCATTTGGTACGCGAGGCCGAGACCGTGCAGGCGTCGAGGGAGGCGGGCACCCCACGTGACAAACCTTCCCGACGGACGGGACACCAAGCCCCGGGCGAGCTCGCTTTTCCGCATGAGCCGGCCACGCCGCGCTCGATGACCTGAATGAGCAGCCCGGCCCCCGGACCAGGGGCATGGCCCCGCCTGGCAAGGCGGGGCCGAATGGGTGCGTGCGAGTCCTCTCCGCATGACCATGAACTCCGGGGAACCACAGCAAGGACACCCCGCCCCGGCAGCGGCAACAACCCGACCCGCACGACTCACCAGCGCATCGGGGCGGGCGTTTGCGGGCCTTGACAACCCCAGCCGTCATGGGTGCGCAAAACGGGGCCAGGTATGGCTCGTTGGAGCCGTCGGCCCGGGAATGGTCCGGATCTTGTCCTCCGCGAGACCGGCCTGGTCATCCGTCGACGCCGGACCCCTCTGTTCGTGGACTGCTCCAAGCGGATGTGTTGGCCCGCCCAGTGCTACGGCGAGGTGGTCAGGCGCGGGGAGCGGAGCACGAGCAGGGTGATCTCGCTGGGGGCGAAGACGCGGAACGGCGGGCCCCAGAAGCCGGTGCCGCGGCTGGTGTAGAGGAGGGTGCGCGTGCCGTGGTGGCTGAGGCCGGCGAGGGCGGGCTGGTCGATGCGGACCAGGTGGTGGAAAGGCCAGATCTGGCCGCCGTGGGTGTGGCCGGAGAGTTGGAGGTCGACGCCGTCGGCCGCCGCCCGGTCGACGAACTTGGGCTGGTGGGCCAAGAGCAGGACGGGCAGGTCGGGGTCGGCGCCGTTCAAGGCTCCGGCGAGGTGGGCGCGGTGACCTGCCAGGCCGGAGGACTCGGCGGTGACGTCATCCACGCCGGCGACCACGAGGGTGTCGCCTCCGCGGTCGAGCAGCAGATGGCGGTTGCGCAGTGGCTCCCAGCCCAGTTCGTCCATCAGGTCGACCCAGCCCTGGGCCTCGCTGTAGTACTCGTGGTTGCCGGTGACGTAGACCCGGGCACGGGTGGCCCGCACGGTACCGAGTGGGACGGCCTGAGCGCGGCGGCGTTCGGCCGTGCCGTCCGCGATGTCGCCGGTGTGGCAGACCAGGTCGGCTTCCAGCGTGTTCACCGTCTCGCAGACCCGTGCCGACCAGCCGGTGCGATCGAGTGGGCCGTAGTGGGTGTCGGTGATGAGGACGACGCGGGTGCCGTCCAACCCGGCTCCCAGGCGCGGGAGTTCTACGTCGAGGCGGCGCACGCGCGGTACGCGGCGGGCTTCGGCGTACCCCCAGACGAGCAGTACGGCGGTGATGCCGAGGACGGCCCAAGTGACGATTCGGGCCCGGTCCTGACTTTCGCCGACGCCGGCCACGGTCAGGGCGAGCCGCAAGAGGACGCCGAGCAGAACGGACCAGGTGAACAGAACCCAGCTGGCGCCCAGCAGGGTGTCACCGACGATCGCCGCCCGGTCCTGCTGGCGCCGGCCGTGGCCGCGCCCCATCGCGAGCGGCATACATATGAGGCCGAAGGCGAACAGGACGGTGCCGACCAGCGTGACGGGCAGCGGCCAGCGCTGGCCGGTGTGCAGGAGCACCCAGCAGGGCACGGCCCACAGCAGGACGGGGGCGATCAGGGGGATGTAGCGCATCAGGCGGTGCAGTCGGCTCTGCCGCGGCGCTTGCGCTTCACCCTCGGCGGGCCGGGTGTTGCTGGTGTCGGTCACGCTTCCTCTCCAAGCCCAAGCTGCCGTCTCGCGCACTGTATCCGGTCGCCATCGGGGCGACCGGACCGGCGTTCAGGGGAGCGGCCCCTTGGGTCGAAGGGTTGAGAGCTGACGTTGTTGCGTGACCCGGGTGCGGGCTCGGCCTTCCGCCGAGCCCGCCGCCGGCTCCCTACCGGAGCCGGACCCCGTGTCACGCCGTCAGCGCCGCTGTGTCAGCAGACCCGGGCGGTAGGGCCATTGGCCGTAGTCGCCGCCGGAGTTGGGGTCGCGTCCCTGGTAGAGGAACTGCAGGTTGCAGGGATCGATGGTGAAGGTCTGATCGGCGCTGGCGCGGATCAGTTCGCCATGGCTGATGTCGTTGGTCCAGGTGGCGCCACTGTTGGCCTTGCCGGCGAAGGGGTTGCTCTCGGTCGCGGCCTGGGGTGTCCACGAGCCGTTCAGACTGGTGGCCGTGAACGAGCGGAAGTAGCGGCCCTGAGAGCCGATCGCCTCGACGATCATGAGGTAGCGGTTCTGGCCCTGCAGCTTGTAGACCTGCGGGGCTTCGAACAGGTTGTTCCTCGTATCGCTCATGATCGTTGTGTAGTTCGAGCCGAAACTGCCCGGGAAGTTCCCGATCGGCATGCTGGCCCGGTAGATCTTGCCGTTGTCGCCGGCGAAGAACAGGTACATGTTCGAGCCGTCAGCGATGAGCGTCTGGTCGATGGGTCCTGTTCCCGAGTCGGGGAGGCTTCCGGAGAAGAGCGGCTGCTCCGCTGACCAGCCATTCGGGTTGGTGGGGTCGCTCGACGTCCGGTAGGCGAACTGGGTCCGACCCCACTGGTAGGCGAGCACCCAGATGTTCTTCGGCGCGAAGTAGAAGAGCGTGGGCGCGACGGTGGAATTCGACATCGCGTTCTGGCTGGCCGAGGCCATCTCCGGCCAGTTGGTGAACAGGCCGAAGTTCATCGAGCCCCAGCCCGATCCTTGTCCCACGCCGTGCGTCGTCCCATAGACGAGGTGCTTGCCGTTGTAGGGGGCGACGGTGAAGTCCTTGAGCGAGGCCCACCCAGGCTTGGGCTGCGCCAGCGCGCCCGTTGATGTCCAGCGGTATGTCGACGGAAGATCGCACTGGCCGGGGTTGTCGCCACCGACCTTGACGAGCTGCCACTGCTGGTTGGTGCCACCCCAGTCGTCGTACTGGACGACGCTCGCGTTGTCGGCGCTGGAGCCGCCTTGTACTTCGAGGGCCTTGTTGCTGTGGCGCGCGATGAGCCTCACGTAGCCGTCCGAGCTGTCGGCCAGCCGGAACTGCTGGTTGGTGCCGTTCAGGTCGGCCCACTGGACGATCGAGCCGCCGTTGGCCGGGGAGAAGTTGTGGACGTCCAGCACCTTGCCGGAGTGGCGGGACTTGATGCGGTAGTAACCGCCGCCGGAGTCGACGAACTGCCACTGCTGCTGGCTCTGATCGTTCCTGGTCCACTGGGTGATGCGGGCGCCGTCGCTGGTCGCCCGGTTGTAGACGTCCAGGGCTTTGCCGCTGCTGCGGTTGACCAGCACATACGAGGCGTTGGGGTCTACGGTCGCCGCGGCGGCGGGCTTGGCACCGAGGAAGGTAGCCACGAGCAGCAGGGGCGCGAGGACGGCGAGCAAACGTCTTGGACTGACCGGGGACGGGTGGCGAAACCACATCAGAGGGCCTCCGTTCGGGGGCGGGGGGTGAGGTGACACCGAGGAAGCGCGGAGCGGACGTACCGGGGGACAGAGCATCTCGAATGTTTCGATGAATTCCCCGATGCTGTGACGCCACAAGCTAGGAATGCGGGGCCCGCTGGTCAAGGCCTGTCGCCGATCTGTCCATAAACAGCGCCTCCCATGTGGGCTTGACGAGCTGTCGCGGCGTTCCAGAAAGTTTCGGGCGACGAATCGAAACATCTTCTGCGGAGAGTATTGACGATCCATCGTCAATACTTCAATCTCCCTGTCTGAGAAAGCGGCCCTAGTTCGAGATATCGAACCATGTCGCCCCTGGCCGATCTGTGCTGCATGGCAGATCCACGCACAGCTGCACGACAGATCCGCGCACCAAAGCACCTTCGCCCCCCCGTTTCGTTCCGGTGAGGTTCGCACCAGCGCATCGTGGCTCTTCGCGCGGTTGGAGAGGTACGCGACGCCGCGTGGCGGCCCCCGGCTGAGCCGCGATGGAGGTACCCCCATGCCTGTGTCGGAACACCGCCACCGCCCGCCGTAGGTCACCCGGCGGCCGGCCGGGTGCCGTCCGTACCGATTGAGATCGGCCCGGTCCCCTCACCGCGATGTCCGGTGATTCCGTGCTGCCCGGGTTCCGGCCCGCCCCGTTCGTCTGCCGAGTGAGAGCGGACGACGCATTCCCCTGCGCTTCAGTCCTTCCGTGACTTCTACCTTGGAGGCACAGCCATGGGCTCGTATGCCCTTCCCAGATCCGTTATCCGCCGGAAGATCCGCGGCCTGCTGCTGGCGCTGGTCGCCGGCGTCCTCGGTACGGTCGCCACGCTGGCCGCGCCGCCACCGGCCGCACACGCCGCCGAGAGCACGCTCGGCGCCGCGGCGGCGCAGAGTGGCCGCTACTTCGGAACCGCCATCGCCTCGGGCAGGCTGGGCGACTCGACGTACACGTCGATCGCCAACCGCGAGTTCAACTCGGTGACGGCCGAGAACGAGATGAAGATCGACGCCACCGAACCGCAGCGGGGCCAGTTCAACTTCACCGCCGGTGACCGCGTCTACAACTGGGCGGTGCAGAACGGCAAGCAGGTGCGCGGCCACACCCTGGCCTGGCACTCCCAGCAGCCCGGCTGGATGCAGAGCCTCAGCGGCAGCAACCTGCGCCAGGCGATGATCGGCCACATCAACGGCGTGATGGCTCACTACAAGGGCAAGATCGCCCAGTGGGACGTCGTGAACGAGGCCTTCGACGACGGCAATTCGGGAGCCCGCCGCGACTCCAACCTGCAGCGCACCGGCAACGACTGGATCGAGGTCGCCTTCCGCACCGCGCGCGCCGCCGACCCGGCCGCCAAGCTCTGCTACAACGACTACAACGTCGAGAACTGGACCTGGGCCAAGACCCAGGCCATGTACCGCATGGTCCGGGACTTCAAGCAGCGCGGCGTGCCGATCGACTGCGTCGGCTTCCAGTCGCACTTCAACAACGGCAGCCCCTACAACAGCAACTTCCGCACCACCCTGCAGAGCTTCGCCGCCCTTGGCGTGGATGTGGCCATCACCGAGCTCGACATCCAGGGCGCCTCGCCCAACACCTACGCCGCCGTGACCAACGACTGCCTGGCCGTCCCGCGCTGCCTCGGCATCACCGTCTGGGGTGTGCGTGACAGCGACTCCTGGCGACCGCAGCACACGCCGCTGCTGTTCAACTCCGACGGCAGCAAGAAGCCCGCCTACAACGCCGTCCTCAACGCACTCAACGGCGGCTCCTCCACGCCTCCTGGGAATGCCGGACAGACCAAGGGTGTCGGTTCGGGCCGTTGCCTGGACGTGCCGAACTCCGGCACCGCCGACGGCACCCAGGTCCAGCTGTGGGACTGCAACAGCGGCACCAATCAGCAGTGGACGCACACCGCCGCGGGCGAGCTCAAGGTCTACGGCAACAAGTGCCTGGACGCCGCCGGCACCGGCGACGGCGCCAAAGTCCAGATCTACAGCTGCTGGGGCGGCGACAACCAGAAATGGCGCGTCAACTCCGACGGTTCCATCGTCGGCGTCCAGTCCGGCCGCTGCCTCGACGCCGTCGGAGGCAGTACCGCCAACGGCACCCTGATCCAGCTCTACACCTGCTCGAACGGCAGCAACCAACGCTGGACCCGCGCCTGATGGGACCTGCCACAGACGAAAGGGCGAGTCGATGAAGACCTACGGTGCGGCTTCCCCCGCCCCTCCACGCAGACATCGCTGGTGGTCCCGGGTCGCCGCCGTGGTGGCGGCAACCCTGGCGATCGGCATGCTCACCGCGGTGAATCCGGCACCCGCCGAGGCGGCGACGGTGGACACCAACGCCTGGTACGTCCTGGTCAACCGCAACAGCGGCAAGGCGCTGGACGTCTCTGGCACGTCCACCGCCGACGGCGCGCGGGTCAGCCAGTGGACGCGCCACGACGGGGCCAACCAGCAGTGGCAGTTCGTGGACTCCGGCGGCGGCTTCTACCGCCTCAAGGCCCGGCATTCGGGCAAGGTTCTCGACGTGGCCGGCTCCTCGACCGCAGACGGTGCCGCGCTCCAGCAGTGGGCCGACCACAACGGGGCCAACCAGCAGTTCCGCCTGGCCGACTCCGAGGCGGGCCACGTCCGGCTGATCAACCGCACCAGCAGCAAGGCGGTGGAGGTGCAGGGCGCCTCGACCGCCGACGGCGGCAACGTCGTCCAGTACTCCGACTGGGGCGGCGCCAACCAGCAATGGCAGATGGTCAAGCTGTCGTCCGGTGGCGGCGGCGAGGGCGCATGCGGCAGCGCTCCGACTCTGACGAGCGGTACGCACACGATCCAGAGCGGCGGCAAGAGCCGCAGCTTCATCCTCAGGGTTCCCCCGAACTACGACAACAGCCACCGCTACCGGCTGATCTTCGCATTCCACTGGCGGGGCGGAACCGCCGGCGACGTCGCCTCGGGCGGCACGAGCGGGAGCGCCTGGTCCTACTACGGCCAACAGGAACAGTCGAACAACAGCGCAATCCTCGTCGCGCCCCAGGGCCTCGGCAACGGCTGGGCCAATTCGGGCGGTGAGGACGTCACCTTCGTCGACGACATGATCCGGCGCATCGAGGACGGCCTCTGTGTCAACCCGGCACAGCGCTTCGCCACCGGATTCAGCTGGGGCGGCGGCATGAGCTACGCACTCGCATGCAGCCGGGCGAACGCCTTCAGGGCCGTCGCGGTCATCTCCGGCGCTCAGATCAGCGGGTGCAGCGGCGGCAGCCAGCCCATCGCCTACTTCGGAATCCACGGCATCAGCGACAACGTCCTCAACATCGGGCAAGGACGGTCCCTGCGCGACACCTTCGTCCGCAACAACGGCTGCACCTCCCAGAGCCCGCGCGAGCCCGCGCCGGGCAGCCGAACGCACATCACCACCACCTACTCGGGCTGCCGTGCCGGATACCCGGTCCAATGGGCCGCGTTCGACGGAGGCCACGGACCCGGTCCGGTCGACGGCTCCGGCGGCGAAAGCGGCGTCACCACCTGGACCAAAGCAGAGATCTGGAGGTTCTTCGCACAGTTCCAGTGACACGCCCCCACCACGGAGTGGAGCCAGGATGATCCTGGCTCCACTCCGTCGACGTCCATCCCAGATTCCGACTTTGGTCGATCATGCCGCTACCTCAGGACGACTGCGCACCATCTCGTGCTGCCCGAGGCTGGAACTCCGTACATCGAGGAGGCAGCATGGCGATCTTCCGTACGCGGACAAGAGCAGGCGTCGTGACGCAGGCGGCAGTGGCGATCGGGCTCTCGGTCGCGGCCGTGCCCTCTCCAGCGGCGGCCTTACCGGCCCAAACGGCGACTCCGACGCAGCTGTACGTCGCTCCCTGGGGCAAGGACTCCTGGCCTGGCACCCTGGACCGCCCCTTCGCGACACCGGCACGCGCGCAACAGGCCGTACGCGGCCGGGCGCCGCGGATGACGTCGGACCTGGTGGTGAACCTGCGCGGCGGGACGTACCACCTGAAGGCGCCGCTGCGCCTGTCGGAGGCCGCGGAGGACTCCGGCCGGGGCGGCCACCGGGTGATCTACCAGGCGTACGGCCACGGGACACCGCAACAGGAGCGGGTGACGATCAGTGGCGGCCGTCAGATCTCCGGGTGGCGGCAGGACCAGCGGCTCCGGGGATTCTGGCGCGCGGACGTGGGCGGGCTCGAGACCCGCCAGCTCTACGTCGAGGACCGGCGCGCCACGCGGCTCACGAGCGACGGTACGGGCTTCCCGGGCACGCTGAAGGCAACCAGGACCGGTTACGTCACCACCAGTACCGTCCCCCGAACCTGGCGGAACCCCGGCGACATCGAGTTCGTCTACCGGTCCGGCTTTGTCGAGGGCCGCTGCGGAGTCGCGGGGGTCTCCGGCAGCGCCCGCCGGACCACGATCACCATGGACCAGCCGTGCTGGGATCTGGCCCAGGAGCTGTACGAGGGCGTGGAGTTGCTCGAAGCGCCGAACAGCGTGGAGAACTCGCCCAGCTTCGCACCCAAGCCCGGCAGCTGGTATCTCGACCGCTCCCGGCCCGGACACCACGAGGTGCTCTACTTCCCCCGGCCCGGAGAGGACATGCGCCGGGCCAGGGTGGTCGCCCCGGTCCTGGAGAACCTGGTCACCGGCACCGGCCGTCCGGGCCGTCCCCTCCACGACATCGCCTTCCGCGGCCTGACGTTCGCCTACGCCACCTGGCTGGCGCCCAGCGAGCCGGCCGGGTTTCCCGCCGCGTGGAGCATGTACCTGCGGCGCGGGAAGGGCGAAGACGCGAGGCTGCACACGGTGCCCGGCACGGTCGCCTTCCGCACCGCCGAGCGGATCACCTTCGAGGGCAACCGTTTCACCCATCTCGGCGCCCAGGCGCTGGAGTTGTCCGAGAACAGCTCGTACAACGTCGTCGACGGCAACGTCATCAGCGACGTCTCCGACGGCGGCATCCTGATGGGGGTGGTCCCGCCCGACCAGAAGGGGATCAACCGCGGCAACCGGATCACCAACAACTGGATCCACCACATCGGCGCGGAATACCACGCGGCCTCCGGCATCTGGGACACCGCGACCCAGGAGACCACCATCGCGTACAACCAGGTCAACGACGTGCCCTACACCGGCATCCTCTCCGGTCCCAGCGACGACCTGCGGGGCATCATGCGCAACAACCGCATCCTCGACAACCGCGTCTTCGCGACGAACCGGCTCCTCGAGGACGGAGGCGGCATCTACCTGCGCGGCGAACAGGGCAGCTCCTTCGCCGACGGGGCCGTCATCAGCGGCAACGCGGTCACCGACAGCAAGCACGGCGACTGGAACGTCGGGATCTACACCGACGACAGCACCAACTGGGTCACCGTGGACCGCAACACGGTCTACGACTATGTCGCCTCCATCGGCGGCTGCAGCGAGGAATGGGGTAACCGCCCCGTCCAGAACGTGCGCTACCGCGGCAACTTCTGGGACGACGCCGTGCCCGAATGGCTCGAACGACGAGAGTTCCCCGGAGCCTGGCCCCCGGCCGATGAGCAGAACCCGGAGGAGGGGTGCGGAGACCCCCACCGCCTCACATTCACCGGCAACACCCTGCTGCCTCCCCGCAACCCCGGCCCGGCCTGCGCCACCAACACCGCCTGCGCCGCCGTCCTGGCGAACGCCGGCCCTCTCCCGTCGTACCGCCGGCGCTTGGGCATGCCATGACGGAACGGCGAGTCGCGTACGTGCTTCTGGCCGTGCCGCTCTCACTGGCGGGCTCACGGGAGCGGCTGGGTTGCCTTGCCGACACCGAACCCTCTCGTTCCGCGACGGCTGCGACGCCCTGCCGGGAGCCCGGCGACGGCCCGCCGGGCTCGGATCTCATCGTGGCTCGGGCTCGGGCTCCGGCTCGGTGAGAGTCTGTGCGCACCAGATCGTCTTGCCGTCGGTGGTGTGCCGGGTACCCCACCCCTGGGTGAGTTGGGCGACGAGCAGCAGGCCCCGGCCACCCTCGTCGAAGGCGCGTGCCCGGCGTAGGTGCGGTGCGGTGCTGCTGGCGTCGGCGACCTCGCAGATCAGGGAGGTGTCGCGAATCAGCCGCAGCCTGATCGGGGGCTCGCCGTATCTGATGGCGTTGGTGACCAGCTCGCTGACGACCAGTTCGGTGACGAATGACGCCTCCTCCAGCCCCCAGGCCTCCAGCTGGTCGAGGGCGAACTTCCTGGCGAGCGGCACCTGCGCGGTGTCGGGTACGACGTCCCAGTCGGCGACATGCTGGGGATCCAGCGCGTGAGTGCGAGCGAGCAGCAGGGCGGCGTCGTCGGTGCGGCGTTCGGGAAGAAGGGCGTCCATCACCGTGTCGCAGAGGCCGTCCAGTGAGGTGGCCGCATGGTTCAGGACTCGCAGCAGTTCGGCGATCCTCTGGTCGACATCGAGCTCGCGGCTCTCCACCAGTCCGTCGGTGTAGAGGGCGAGCAGACTGCCCTCGGGCAGCTCGAGCTCGGTCGCTTCGAAAGGCAGTCCGCCGATGCCGAGCGGTGGTCCCGGCTGGGCGTCCACCGGGGTCCTGGTGCCGTCCGGGGAGATGATCAGCGGCAGCGGATGGCCCGCGCTCGCCAGTGTGAAGCGGCGGGAGACCGGGTCGTAGACGGTGTACAGGCAGGTGGCCCCGAACTCGCCGGTCGGCTGGAAGTGGCCGGCGGGCTGGAGGTCGCTGGCGAGGTGGATGACCAGGTCGTCCAGGTGGGTCAGCAACTCGTCCGGCGGCAGGTCCACGTCGGCGAGCGTACGGACCGCCGTGCGCAGCCGGCCCATGCTCGCGGCGGCGTGCAGGCCGTGGCCTACGACATCGCCGACGACCAGGGCGACCCGGGCACCGGAGAGCGGAATGACGTCGAACCAGTCACCACCCACTTCCGCGCCGGTCCCGGCGGGCAGGTAGCGGGATGCCACCTCGACCGCCTCCTGGCTCGGCAACTGTTGCAGCAGCAGGCTGCGTTGCAGGGTCAGCGCGGTCGCGCGCTCGCGCGAGTACCGGCGGGCGTTGTCGATGGCGACGGCTGCCTTGGCGGTCAGCTCTTCGGCGAGGATCAGGTCGTCGGCGGTGAAGGCCTCGGGCCGGTCGCTGCGGGAGAACGCGACGACGCCGAGCAGCGCACCGCGGGCCTGGAGCGGCACGGTGATCCGGCCGGTCAGCCCCTTCGCGGCGAGGGACTCGTCGATCAACGGGTTGCCCGGCGGCCAGTGGGCCGGGTCGGCGGCGAGCCCGGGCCCGAAGGCCCATTCGCCGCCCTGGCCGGGCTCAGCGGCGAGCTCAACCACGGAGCTACCGGTGGCCATACAGCGGGCTGCGACGGAACCGGGAGAGTGGCTGACCGGAATTGTGGGCCCGGGAGCCCGGTCGGTGTCCTTCTTGTCCTCTTTCGCGCTGTGCTGGGCGGCACGCCTGAGCGCGATGGTCTCGCCGGGGGTGAACGCGGACGCGGAGGGCGGTTCCTCTCCGCGCAGCACCTCGTCGAAGAGATCCACGCTGACGAGGTCGACGAATCCCGGCACGGGGGTCCTGGCCAGTTCCTGGGCGGTGCCGATCACGTCGAGTGTCCGGCCGATGCCACGGGTGGCCTCGTTGAGCAGGAGCAGGCGTTGCCGAGCCCAGTACTCGGCGCTCATGTCGAATCCCCAGTTGGCGACCGCGCGGACCCTGCCCTCGGCATCCCGGACGGGCCAGAAGCTGGTGGCCCAGGCGTTGGCGTAGTTACTGCCGAGCGGGCGGAAGACGGTCATGAGACGCGCGGGCTTGCCCGTCCTCACCACTTCGGCGAGCTGGTCGGTGTAGGGCTTGTCGTCCCTTTCGGGAAACATCTCACGGTCGAATTCGGGAAACAGCTCGCGGTACTTCTTACCGAGCACCTGCTCCTCGGAGTGCGCTATCACCCGTCCCGAGGAGGCGTTGATCCACAGAAACCGCAGCTCAGGGTCGTAGACGCCCAAAGCGAAGGGGCACTGCTCGAAGGCCCGGTCGGCGATCACCGGGCGGCGTCCCCAGCGCTGGACGGTCACCACATGGCCCAGCGCCCGCCCGTCGGGGCCGGACAGCGGGTGTGCCGCCACCACGGCGTCCACCGTGGAACCGTCCCGGTGGCGCAGGAGGATCAACCCCGTGGGGTCGGGGCCGGCGCCGTAGCCCTCGGGGAAGCCGGGTGGCGGGGGATCGACCAGCAGGTCGGTCACGGGGCGCCCGACGGTGTCCTCCGCTGTCCAGCCCAGCAGCAGCCGCCCTCCCTCGCTCCAGCCGCTCACCAGGCCGTCCGAGTCCACCACGACAGCGGCAGTGGGGGCATCCTGCTTGTCGGCCATCTCCACGCGCCACGCCTCCGTCCGGACAGCCATGCCCGTCAGGGCTGGTTTCCAGCCGCAGCTTCCAGCCTAGGTCCGCTTCTGCTCCACGGCGCCCCGGCCGGTGCGGTCCTGACCGCCGGGTGCAGGGCTGAGGAAGGCTCTCGCCCCTGACCCGGTACCGGAACCGCGCCGGAGCGGTCCTGGATCAGTAGCCGTAGATCATCTTGTAGGCGACCTCGGGGAGGAACTGTCCGGCCGAGGAGCCGCTTCCGGCGCCGCAGTTGCCGTCGGACTCACCCGGGACCTTGATCCACAGGAGCATCTCGGCGCCTCCGCCCAGCTGGGTGGGGGTGCCGATACGGCGGCCTGAGGGGTTGCACCACTGGCCGTTGGAGCCGTTGCCGTTGCGGCTGGTGTCCACGACGAACGGCTTGGTGTAGCCGTACCGGGCGCCGAGTTCCCTGTTGACGGCGTTGCCGTACGCGGTGTTCTCGGCCGTGGTCAGGTAATTGGAGACGTTGAGGGAGAAGCCGTGGGCCTGTCGGAGGCCGGCTTCGTGGAGGCGTTGGGCCATGGTCGCCGCGCTCGCCCAGGCCGGGTTGCCGGCGTCGAGATAGACCCAGGTGTTGGGAGTCTGGCGGTTGAACTCGGCGAGCGCGCCGGTGAGCATGGCCTCGCGTTCGTCGATCTGGGCCTGGTTCATGCAGCCGTAGTCCCCGAGGGAGTCCGGTTCGAGGACGACGACGGCCGGGCGGCCCGCGATCCCGCCCGCGAACTGGGCAATCCAGTTCATGTAGGCCGACGGCGAAGCGGCTCCGCCCGCGGAGTGCCCGCCGCAGTAGTCGCGGTTGTAGATGTTGTAGGCGACAAGGATGGGCAGCTTGTCCTGGGCGTCCGCGGCGCCCGCGTACGCGCCGGTGGCGGTGCCGATGGTGCCGCTCCAGGAGCCGAACCAGCGGGCCGTCGGTGTGTTGGCGATGGAGTCGTTGATCGCGGGTTTCCGGCCGTCACCTGGGTTGGCGGCGACCCATCGCTTCGCGCTGGAGTCGGGGTCCACATAGAACCCGTTGGTCATCGTCGTCGGGTCGGCCGCGTGCGCGGACGGCGCCGCGGCGAGCGCCAGCGGCAGCGAGGAGAGCGCTGCCACCAGGGCGAGGAGTCTGCGGCGCATGACGGTACCTCGGTTTCTGACAGGGAAGCGTCGGATGGTCGGCGGTGAGCTCGTACGGTCGGGCGCGGGTGGATGGTGCGGGGGATCGGATCGTTCACGGCGCGGACAGCTCGAACCGCGTGACGCGGACCGAGCCGCCGAGTGCCTGGGTGGCATGGTTGAAGAGGGCGAATCGGTAACCCATGAAGAACCGCCAGTCGTTGCCCATGGAGAAGGCGGGGCCGAGGCGGGTGAAGTTGATGCCGTCGGTGCTGTAGGAGAAGGTTCCGGGCCGGGACGCTCCGGGACGGATATCGGCGTTCACCCTCAGCCAGAGGCGACCGCCGGGAAGCGGGGCGCTCGCCGCTTCAGTGCCGGTGCCGGTGGTGTTCCAATTGCCGTCCATGGTCAGCCCGTTGACCATCACCACCCGCGTCGCGCCGCCGTCACGCTTGACGCCGATCCACGCGGACGAGTCCCGCAGCAACGCGAGTCCGGCCCGGTCGCCGTCCCGCATTCCGGTGTGGTCGAGCTGGACCGTGGCGGTGGAAGTGGGGCCCTGGATGCGGTGGGTGAGGGTGTTGCGGGCCCAGTACAGGTCGTTGGTGACGGTCGCCGTCCGCAGGGTCAGGCCGTTGTTCACCGACCACTTGGTGTTGTCCGGGTTGTGGTTCCACTCCCACTTCGGCTTGAGGGTCGTGCCGTCGAAGGTGTCGACGCCGATCATGGGAGGGACCGGGC
>NZ_JAAKZX010000156.1 GCF_011045025.1 Streptomyces ureilyticus | reverse complement strand
GGGCCAGCTCGACCGGTAACTGCCGCGCCTGCTCCGGCAGGGGCGAAGACTCCTTGGGGGACTCAGCCTGAACTCGCGGACGACGACGGCGACTCCGCCCACGACCCGTCGCGCACCATGGCCCGCAACACATTCCGGCGGATCTTCCCCGTGGGCGTCCGGGGCAGCTCGGGCAGCCCGACGACACCGCGCGGGCGCTTGAAGGCCGCCAGGCCCTCCCGGCACCAGGCGACGAGGGCGTCCGGGTCGACCTCGCGCCCGGGCCTGGGCACCACGCAGGCGACCGGTTTGTCCAGGCCGTCCGCGTCCGGTACGCCGACCACGGCGACCTCGGCCACGTCCGGATGGGCGAGGAGTCGCTCCTCCACCTCGGCGGGTGCGACCCAGATGCCGCCCGCCTTGAGCAGGTCGTTGGTGCGGCCCATGCAGGTGTAGGTGCCGTCGGCGTTGCGGATGTAGGTGTCGCCGGTGCGGACCCAGTCGCCGAGGAAGACCTGACGCGTGGTCTCGGCCCGGCACCAGTAGCCGGTGGCCGCGGACTCCCCGCGCACGTGGAGCTCGCCCGGTGTGCCATCGTCCTCCACCACGTGGCCCTCGATGTCGCGCAGCTCCACCTTGTACCCGGGGACGGGTTCGCCGGAGGAGCCCGGGTGGACCCGGCCCGAACGGTTGGAGATGAAGATGTGCAGCATCTCGGTGGATCCGATGCCGTCGAGCACCTCCACACCGAACTGTTGCAGCATCCCCTCGTACATCCGCGCGGGCAGCGCTTCTCCGGCCGAGACCCCGATCCGTACCGTCGCGAAGGCGTCGTCCGGGATGTCGGCGCTCGCGAGCAGCGGCCCGAAGAAGCTGGGGGTGCCGAACAGGACCGTGGCCCGGTCGCCGGCCGCCCGCTTCGCGAACAGCGCGGGAGACGGCCTGGAAGGTTCCAGCAGCGCTGTGGCGCCCGCCGCCAGCGGGAAGAACAGCGAGTTGCCGATGCCGTACGCGAAGAAGAGCTTCGCGACGGACAGGCAGCGGTCCTCCGGGCCGATGCCCAGCACCCGCTGCCCGTAGTTCTCCGATACGAACTTGATGTCGACGTGGCGGTGCATGGCCGCCTTGGGCGTGCCCGTGGTGCCCGATGTGTACAGCCACAGGGCGGGCGAGTCCGGCCAGGTCGGATACGGCCCGTCGTCCGTACCGGTGCCGGCGTCCAGCAGCTGCTGCCAGGTGCGGCCCTGGACGTGGCCGGGCAGTCCTGTGCTGTCTTCTCCGGTCAGGACGGTGTGCTCGACCTCCGGCGCCTGCTGGAGCGCCGCGCGTACGACCGGCGCGAACTCGGCGGAGCCCAGCACCACCCGGCAGCGCGCGTCGGCCACCAGCTTGCCCAGTTCCGGACCGGTGAGCATGGTCGACGCGGGGACGGCCACGGCGCCGATGTGGAAGGCGGCGAGGATGCCGGTGAAGAGCTCGATGTCGTCCACCATGCACAGCAGGACGCGCTCTTCCGGGCGTACGCCGAGGGCCCGTAGCCCGGCCGCCACGCGGCGGACCTCCGCCGACAACTGCTCGTAGGTCAGCGTGCGTGTGGGAGTGACGAGCGCCGTGCGGGCGCCGTTGCCCTCCCGCACGTGCCGGTCGACCAGGTAGTCCGCCGTGTTGAACGCCTCAGGCATCCGGCTCACCTCACACCAGTCGGACGTACTCGTAGTCGAACGGCTGGCCGTTGATGCCGTTGACCGGCGGCGCGACCCAGCTCGCGATCCTGCCGCGGTCGTACACGGGCTGCATCAGCGACCGTACGAACGCCAGGTCCTCGGCGGTGGGCAGCCAGTGGTGGCGGCTCGCCTCCCAGGTCTGCTCGTCGACGATCGTGCCGTCGGGGGTGACGTGGTAGCCGGAGGCGAGGCCGACGTTCCGGTTGAAGCCGGGGTGCGGCAGCTTCAGCCGGAAGGCGATCCCGTGCTCCTCCAGGATCCGGTTCCAGCGCTTGAGGCCGTTCTCGCAATCGGAGATGTACTCGTCGCGCAGGTCCAGGTTGAGGGCGAGCAGCACGGGGACCTCGTCCTGCGACCAGGTGCCGTCCGCCAGCGGCTTGTCCAGGAAGGCGCTGTGGTCGGTGAGCCGGTGGTCGTCCTTGCGGCGCTCCTCCTGCCAGCGGCCCTTGAGCCCGGCGGTGTAGTAGTTCGCCGCGTTGGTGGAGGTCTCGCTGCCGAAGAGGTCCAGGGAGACCGTGTAGTGGAAATTGATGTACTTCTGGATGATGTCCAGTGGGATGCCGCCGCAGGCGGCGATGTCCAACGTGTCGTGCTCGCGGGCCAGTTGGGCGCTGCGGGTCACCACGCGGTCGACGCCGGTGGTGCCGACCATCATGTGGTGCGCCTCCTCCTTCAGCATGAAGGTGCAGGTCCGCGACAGCGGGTCGAAGGCGCTCTCCTTGAGCGAGCCGAGTTGGTACTTGCCGTCCCGGTCGGTGAAGTACGTGAACATGAAGAAGGCCAGCCAGTCGGCGGTCTCCTCGTTGAACGCGCCCAGGATGCGCGGCGAGTCGGGGCTGCCGGAGTTGCGGTGGAGCAGCGCCTCGGCCTCCTCGCGGCCCTCCCGGCCGAAGTAGGCGTGCAGCAGGTAGACCATCGCCCACAGGTGCCGGCCCTCCTCCACGTTGACCTGGAAGAGGTTGCGCAGGTCGTACAGGCTCGGGGCGGTCAGGCCGAGGAGGCGCTGCTGCTCGACGGAGGCCGGCTCGGTGTCGCCCTGGATGACGATCAGCCGTTGCAGGTCGGCGCGGTACTCGCCGGGCACCTGCTGCCAGACAGGCTGCCCCTTGTGCTCGCCGAAGGCGACGCGGCGGTCGGGGTCGCGCTCGGCGAGGAAGATGCCCCAGCGGTAGTCGGGCACGTTGACGTGGTCGAAGTGGGCCCAGCCGTCGCGGCCGACCGACACGGCGGTGCGCAGGTAGACGCCTCGGTTCTCCAGCTCCGGGCCCATCTCGCCCCACCAGTTGAGGAACTTGGGCTGCCAGCCCTCCAGCGCCCGCTGCAGACGGCGGTCGTCGGCGAGAGCGACGTTGTTGGGGATCTTGGAGTCGTAGTCGATCTTCGTGGGCATCGGGTCACACTCGCTTCCGGTCGTAGACCGCTTTCTGGCCGGTGCCGTAGCGGCGCAGCGCGCCCTCGGGGCCGGCGGCGTTGGGGCGTATGAAGATCCAGTTCTGCCAGGCGGTGAGCCGTCCGAAGATCTTGGTCTCCATGGTCTCCGGGCCGACGAACCGGTGGTTGGCCTCCATGCCGGTCAGGGCGTCCGGGCTCAGCGCCGCCCGGCTCTCCAGGACGATGCGGATCTCGTCCTCCCAGTCGATGTCGTCGGGCGCGTCGGTGACGAGGCCGAGTTCGCGGGCCTGGGCGGGGCTCAGCGGCTGCCCGGCCTCACGGCGCAGCCACTCGAGGTGGTCGTCCTCCTGGTAGAAGCGGGACTGGAGGCGGGACAGGCCGTTGCCCATGGGGAAGGTGCCGAAGTTCGCCTCGGAGAGAGCGAGTTGGGCGCGCTCGTCGCTGTCCGGGTCCTCGATGGGCGGGCCGTCCAGCATGTACTGCAGATCGCAGGCCAGGGCCAGCTCCAGCAGCAGACCCGCGAAGCAGCTGCCCGGCTCGATGAGCGCGATGAGGCTGCGGCTGGTGACGTCGAGCCGCTTCAGGGTGCGCTTGTAGTAGTGCACGATCTCGTTGCTGAGCCAGTCGCCCTCGGCGGCGGCGCCCAACACCGCCTGCTCATGGGCCAGTACGAGCGCGGAATCGCCCTCCGTGCGGAGCACCCAGGTGCCCAGCTCGGTCTCGTTCGCCCGCAGCCGCAGGATCAGGTCGTCGAGCTCGCGGGTGACGGCCAGCAGCCACCCGTCGGCTCCCTCGTCGTGGATCGCGGCGGCGTCGGCGGGGGCGTCCTCGACGGGGCCCCGTACGGTGATGCGGACCAGGCCGAGCGGCCGGTCGTACTCGGCGCGCACGTACGGGTACGTGATGCCGTCCTCGGTGACGTCCCGCTCCAGCGGTGTCAGTTCGACACCCTCGGCGTCCGTCGGCCGGGTGCTGTGCTCGGCCGCTTCCACGGCGCGCTGTTCGACGACCGTACGGAAGTCCCGGCGCGGGACGACCTCGTCGACCAGCCGCCAGTCCACCGCCGTCTTGCCTCGTACGCCGTCGCTGCGGGTGGCGAAGAGATCGGCCAGATCCTTGCGTACGCGGCGCTTGTCGGTGACCCGGGTCAGCCCGCCGGTCCCGGGCAGCACGCCCAGGAGCGGGACCTCGGGCAGGGCCACCGACGAGGAGTTGTCGTCGATCAGCAGGATCTTGTCGCAGGCCAGCGCGAGTTCGTAACCGCCGCCCGCGCAGGAGCCGTTGACCGCTGCGATGAAGGTCAGCCCGGAGTGCTCCGAGGCGTCCTCCATGCTGTTGCGGGTCTCGTTGGTGAACTTGCAGAAGTTCACCTTCCAGTGGTGCGGGGAGGCCGCGAGCATCCGGATGTTCGCCCCGGCGCAGAAGACCTTCTCCTTCGCGCTGGTCACCACCACCGACCGCACCTCGGGGTGCTCGAACCGCAGCCGCTGCAGTGCGTCGTACAGCTCGATGTCCACGCCCAGGTCATAGGAGTTGAGCTTCAGCTCGTATCCCGGGACCAGGCCGCCCTGCTCGTCGACGTCCATCTCCAGCCACGCGACCGGCCCGTCGATGCGCAGCTTCCAGTGCCGGTACCTGTCCGGGCTCCGGTCGAAGGTCACCACCACCGTGCCCGTGGACTCCGGCGCTCCGTTCGCGGCATCGACCACGTCCGGCTTGCTTGCCACCACCATGACGAGCGCCTCCTCGCGCTAGCGCAGGTACCGATAGAGGAATCTTCTACAGAAATACCGCAGTGCGTCAAGGTTCTGTAGAACGTGGGATTGGACGGGTTCCCCGCTCCGGCCCTGCCTCTGGCGTCGTGCGTGTGCCGGGCGGTGAGAACCGCCCGGCACACGCACGACCGCACACTGGCCAGACGCCGAAGTACGTACGTTCGGCAGCGGCTCCCCGGAGGGCTAGCTCCCCGGAGGGCTAGAACGGGAAGGCGTGCGCCTGCTCGCGGAAGGTGACCCACTGCCACTGGGTGAACTCGTCCCAGCTGCTCTGGGAGCCGAACCGGCTGCCGTTGCCGGAGGCGCCCGTACCGCCGAAGGGTGCGTACGCGTCGTTGTTCAGGGTCTGGTCGTTGATGTGGACGATGCCGGTCCGCAGCCGTCGCGCCAACTCGCGGCCACGCTCCGGGGATCCCGTCTGCACCGCGGCGACCAGCCCGTACTCGGTGTTGTTGGCGACCGCGACCGCCTCGGCCTCGTCGCGCACGACGACGACCGGCGCCACGGGTCCGAAGATCTCCTCGCGGAACGCGGGCATCGATGTGGTCACGCCGGCCAGCACGGTGGGCTGGTAGAACAGCCCGTCGTACGAGCCGCCGGCCCTGACCTCGGCCCCCGCACCGACGGTCTCCTCCACGATCCGGTGCACGTTGTCCCGCTGCCGCTCGTTGATCAGCGGCCCGAGGGCCACCTGCCCCGTGAACGGATCGCCCACCGGAAGTCCCTGCGCCCGCTTGGCCAGCCGGTCGAGGTATTCGTCGGCGACGGATTCGAGCACGATGTGCCGGCCCGCGGTCATACAGACCTGGCCCTGGTGCAGGAACGCGCCCCAGGCCCCCGCCGAACTGGCGATCTCCAGGTCGGCGTCGTCGAGCACGATCAGGGCGTTGTTGCCGCCGAGTTCGAGCGAGACCCGCTTCAGCGTGCGCCCGGCGGTGGCGCCGACCTCACGGCCGACCGCCGTCGAGCCGGTGAAGGCGATCATGGCGACGTTCGGGTCCTCGACCAGCGCCGCGCCGGGTCCGGCGCCCCCGGGCAGCACATGCAGCAACCCGTCGGGCAGACCGGCGGCCTCGAAGAGCCGCGCGACCAGCGTGCCTCCTGACACCGCCGTCTGTACGTCCGGCTTCAGGACGACCGCGTTGCCCAGCGCCAGTGCCGGCGCGACGGCCCGGACGGAGAGGATGAACGGGAAGTTCCACGGACTGATCACACCGACCACGCCGAGCGGCACCCGGCGGGCGACGCTCTCCCGGCCGGGCTCACTGGCCGGCAGCAGGTGTCCCCAGGGCTGGGTGGGCAGCGCCGCCGCCTCCCACAACTCCCCCAGCACCAGGTCGACTTCGAACGCCGCCTTGCCCGGCACCGCTCCGCCCTCGCGGACGAGCCAGCGCTCGAACTCCGCACGGTTGTCGGCTAGGACGGCGGCGGCCTTGCGGATCACGGCGGCGCGGGACGGGCCGGTCTGCGCGGCCCATTCGGCCTGTGCCTGGGCGGCTCGGGCGGTCGCGGCCGCCACGTCGTCGGCATCGGCGAGGCCGACCTGGGCCAGGACGGAACCCGTCGCCGGTTCGGTGCTGTCCAGCACACCGCCGTGGGCGGTGGTCCAGCCATTGCTGTAGATCTTGCCCTGCCAGGAAACGTCATCGAGCAGTTCGGTCATCGCGGGGTTCTCCTCAGCTTCGCGTGAGCTCGGGTGGTCAGGCGCCGGGCCGGCGGATGAGGTCCGCTGCCTTCTCGCCGATCATGATCGTGGCGGCGTTGGTGTTGACGCAGACGAGCCTCGGCATGACCGAGGCGTCGGCCACCCGCAGGCCGTCCAGGCCGTGCACCCGCAGATCGGGCGCCACGACGGCCTCCGGCCCGACGCCCATCGCGCAGGTGCCGACCGGGTGGTAGTAGGTCCCGGTGCCCCGGGCGATGAACTCCCGCAGACCGGCCTCGTCCGTGACGTCGGGTCCGGGAAGCACCTCGCGGGCACGCCAGGGAGCGAACGCTTCGGAGGCGGCGATCTCCCGGGCGACCTCGATGCCGTGCAGCAGCCTGCGCACATCGGACTCCGCGCCCAGGTAGTTCGGATCGATCAGCGGCGGCGTCTGCGGATCGGGCCCCGCGATCCGGATCGAGCCGCGTGCCTCGGGCACCGTGGCGACGCCGAAGGTGAAGCTGTTCTCCGGGGCCTGAAGGGTCGGTGGGTGGAATGGCAGGTGGATGAACATCAGCTGCATGTCCGGGCCCGCGAGGGCCTGGTCGCTGCGCCACAGCATCGACACCTCGGCATGGTTGGCGAGCCCTGGCGGGATGGGCCGGCTCGCCTCGTACACGATCCCGCACAGCGGATGGTCGTGCAGGTTGCGGCCGACACCGGGCAGATCGTGCACGACCGCGACACCCGCCTGCTCCAACTCGTCGGCCGCGCCCACACCGGAGAGAAGCAGCAGCCGAGGCGTGTCGATCGTGCCCGCGCTGACCACCACCTCCGCGTCCGCGTACGCGGTGACGACCTCGCCGCGGCGTTCGTACGCGACACCGGTGCAGCGTGTGCCGTCGAACAGCAGCCTGTGGGCACGAGACTCCGTCGCGACCGTGAGATTCGGACGGCTGTCACGGACCGGGTGCAGATAGGCCGCCGCGGTGCTCTGGCGATGCCCCTCCGTGATCGACAGGTCATGCCAGCCGGCACCCTCCTGCACCGCTCCGTTGAAGTCGTCCGTCAGCGGATGACCGGTCGCCGCCGCCGCGTCGAGGAAGACCTGCGACAGCGGATTCGGCTGCGCCGACGGAGCCGGACGCATCGGGCCGTCCCCACCCCGGTACTGCGGATCCTGGCCGCTGACAGTCTCCATGCGACGGAAGTAGGGCAGCACGGAGGCGTAGTCCCAGCCGTCGCAGCCCGCCTTGGCCCACGCGTCGAAGTCCGCGCCGTGCCCCCGCAGGTACACCATTGCGTTGATGCTGCTCGACCCGCCGAGCGTGCGCCCCCGAGGCCAGTTGTGGACCACCCCGCCGGTGCCGGGCTGGGGAACGGTGTCGTAGGAGTAGTCGATCTCCGTGCCCCACAGCGCGGGCCACGCGGGTGGCACGGCAATCTCGGGCGCGTCGTCGGAAGGACCGGATTCGAGCAGGAGAACGCGGGTGTCGTGATCTTCCGACAGCCTCGCGGCCAGAACGCAGCCGGCCGACCCGGCACCGATCACCACGTAGTCGTAACGAGCAGCCATGGCCACCACAGCCCACCACCTCTGGTTCGGCGGTCCGCGCCGGCCCCATCGCCCGCACGGTGAAAAACCTGCTACAGATTCTTGTCAGTCACGTTGCAGAGTTGTTGACTGATTCCGCCTCGGCCTTTGTCGCGCAAGGCCAAGTCTGGTGGGAGGGCACACACAGTGATGTCGTCGACCGCAGGGACGGAACAGTCAGGCTCTCTCCCGGCCGAACTCTGGCGAGAGCAGTTGGGCGGTGCTTTCGGCCGGCTCGTCCCCGAGGCCATCGGAGCGCGGGCCGCCCATGGGCGGATGGCCGGCACGCAGCTCGGGACGATCGCTGCCTACCGGGTGAGCGGCACCCCGCAGATCGTGCGGCGCACCCCCAGGGCCGTACGGCAGACACCGATCGACCTGCTCAAGATCTGCGTACAGCTGAGCGGGTACGCCACCGTGTGCCAGGACGATCGCGAGATCGCGATCGCGCCCGGGCAGATGGCGATCTACGACACCGGCAGGCCGTACCACCTGCGCCTGGAGCGGCAGTGGTCGTGCGCGGTCATGGCCTTTCCCCGGGGCTCGTTGAGCCTGCCCGAGCGCATGGTCGTCACGTCGATGAGCCATGCCTATCCACTCGCGGACGGACCTGGCGCGGTGCTGGCCGGCTTCGTATCGTCCGCGGTTTCGCAGCGAGATTCGATCCCCCGGACATCCGCCGACCGGCTCGGCGAAGCGGGGCTGCATCTGGTGGCGGCGGCATTGAGCGACGCCGCCCCCTGTGGCAACGATGGCGCAGCGGACGCCTTGCGGCTGCAGATCCTGACCTACATCAGAGCGCACCTCGCCGAACCCGATCTGACCCATGCGCGGGTCGCCGCCGTGCACCACATGAGCGCGCGCACACTGCACCGACTGTTCGAGCACGAGCAATGCACTGTCACCGACTACATACGTTCTCGCCGCCTCGAAGCGGCGATGCGTGACCTGGCCGACCCGCTGCTCGCCCATCGCAGCATCGCGGCGATCGCCGCCCACTGGTGCTTCGTCGGCCAGGCGCACTTCACCCGCGCCTTCCACGCCAAGTACGGCGTGAACCCCTCGGCTGCCCGTCGCGGCGCCCCAGCTACTCGGCGTCAGCCCGCCCCGCCGTCGAGCAGCCAGTTGTAGCGCAGCCGCAGCGCCCGCTCCGTGCTGGCCGCCACAGTGACGAGCCCGATCACGGCGTTGCCCCAGGCCGGCAGATCGATGGGCGAGGTGAAGGTCCCGACGTACTGGGCGATCCCCTCCGGCGCCCGGGTGACCTGTTCGGCGAGCTGAAGGATCAGGATGACCAGGCCGGTGACGAGCACGATCCGCGAGAGGAAACCGATCCCGCGGCTCAGTGCGGGGTGCGATCGGTCGAGGTGTGCGCGGCGCCCCTCGGCGGAGGCGGGGTCCGGGACGAGTTGGTGCTCGGCCCCCTCGGCGGTGACGTAGTGGCAGCGCTTGAGCCCGAAGGCACTCGCCCTCACCTCGACGGTGCCGCCCTGGACGGTGAAGACGGCGGGGACTTTGGACTCGGCGTGGTGCCTGCCCTCGAGGTACAGGTGGGCCTTGACGTAGCCCTCCGACTGATTCTGATGCTTGACGTCGACGGTGTAGAGCGTCTGCCGGCCGTCGTCGTGCGTCAGCCGGAGATGGAACAGTGCGCGGGTCAGCATCTGCCACCAGCGGAAACGCTTCAACGGTCGCCCGTCCCCGGGCTTGACCCGCTGCACGGCCCGACGATGCCGCCACTCCTTGAGCATGCTTCCGCTCCCGTTACTTGCTGGGCTCGGCCGCGCAGGCGAGGTCCTGCGACGGGCGCTGCCCGGTGGTCAGGAATGTCGTCACCGCGTCGTTCGCGCACGTGTTGGAGCCGAACGGATAGACACCGTGCCCGCCCTGGTCGGCCGTCACCATCGTGGCCCGCTTCCCGAGCGCCTTCCGCAGCTTCTTGGCGTCGGCCAGCGGCGTCCCCGGGTCGCGCTCGTTCTGCACGATGAGCACGTTCGACGGGCCCCGGTCACCGATCTTCACCGGCTTCTCGATCGGCTCCGGCCAGAACGCGCACGGTCCGATGTTCGCCGCGGACCCGCCCATCATCGGGTACTTCTCCCGGTCGACCGCGACCATTCGCTGGTACTCCTCGACCGTCTCCGGCCAGCGCGAATCGCCGCAGATCACATTGAAACGGGCGGACATGAGGTTCTCCAGGTTCTCTATCGCCGGCGGGGTGTTGGGCGGCAGCGGCTGATCCTTGTCGAGCGCCTGCCACATCTCGGCCACCGAGGTCATGCCCGCATCGGTGTAGAGGAGGTCGAAGGTGAACCCGCGGAACAGCGTCGCGTCGATGCCCCGGACCGGCTTCTCCTCCAACCGCTTCGCGAGCTCGAAGAACTTCGCGGTCACCTGCTCCGGTGTGGTGCCCAGACCGTACTCGGGGCGTTCTGCCGCGAACGCCGCGAAGTCCGGGAACCGGTCCTCGAATCCACGGGCGAGCGACCGCATGGCCGTGACGTCGTAGCCGCCGGGGCCCAGGTTGCTGTCGAGCACGATCCGGTCGCTGCGCTCCGGGAAGAGCGTCGTGTACACCGAACCGAGATAGGTGCCGTAGGACCCACCGAGGTACGAGACCTTCGGCTCGCCCAGTGCCTCCCGGATGCGGTTCATGTCGCGCGCGGCGTTCGCGGTGGTGGTATGCGGCAGCATCGAAGCCGTCTTCGAGGTGGCGCACTGCTTGGCGATGGTCCGCGCGTTCTTCGCCTGCCGCGTGACATCGGCCGCGGTGTGCGCGTACGGCGGCAAGTTGCCGCGGCTCTGCTGTTCCTCCGTCAGGTCGCAGGTCACCGGCGTGCTGCGGCCGGTGCCGCGCGGGTCGAAGCCGATCAGGTCGTAGGAGTCCTGCACCTTCTGCGGCAGCTTTGTGGCGGCCAGAGCGGCCGGGTAGCCGAGTCCTGAGATGCCGGGGCCGCCCGGGTTGGTCAGCAGCACGCCGCGGCGCTTCGAGGGCTTCTCGCTCGCCAGGCGGGAGATCGCGATCTCGATCTGCCGGCCGTCGGGCTTGCGGTAGTCCAGCGGAACTTCGAGTGTCGAGCACTCGAGACGGGGTGGGGCGGCCTTACCGGGTGAGCCGGCCTTCTCCGAGCACGGGCCCCACCGCGGGGTGTCCGGCGTCGCCACCGTGTCCGGCGTCGCCACCGAAACTCCCGGAGTCACGGTCAGCGCCGCCGCGGTCGCCGTCACCACGGTGACGGCGAGGGCGATGGACAAGGTCTTTTTGTGCATCTGGTGTCCTCCTGAGGGGCGCGTACGGGGCGCCGGAGTGGGCGGGCTCGGGACGGGCCCGCCGCCGACCGGACTTGCCGAAGTCCCGTGCGGTACAGGGCCCTTGTCTCGGCAACGAGTCTGTCCGCGCGGGCACAGCCGCCACATCGGCCCGGCGGCTCGAACCGTCTTCGACCGCGGGCGAGGCGGTGCTTCGACTCTGGTCTAGGGCCGCATCAGCCCTCGGTCTGACTCACCGGCCGCACGGTGTCGCGACAATGGCCAGGTGAATACAGACGTCGCGCCACGGCTCGGGTGGTGGCAGCAGACCTGGCGGCTGGTGGCGGCCGCGGCAGTGGGCATCCCCCTCTGGCTCTCCATCGGTGTGCTGCTGCGGGAGCAGACGGGAGAAACGGGCCCGTGGTTCGTCATCGGTGATCCGCTGGTGGCTCTCGGCTGCCTGACGGCGCTCGTGTGGCGGCGGCGGTTCCCGCTCGCCGTCGCCCTGACGGTCGCGATCGCCTCGACCGCGTCGGCGCTCGCCTCCAGCGCCGCGTTTCTGGCGCTGGTCTCGATCTCCACTCGTCGCCGTCCGGTGGAGATCGGGGCCGTCGGGCTGGTCTTCGTGACCGCGTCACAGTTCGCCGGCGGGTTCTACCCGGTACGGAGCTCGTCCGCCTCCTTATGGCTCCAGATCACGTTCCCGATACTGATCGCGGGCATCGCCGTGGCCGTAGGCATGGCAATCGGCGCGCGCCGTGTCGAAGTGCGGTCCTTGCGCGACCGGGCGGAGAGCGCGGAACGGGAACAGACCGCACGAGCGGCACAGGCGCGAGCCTTGGAACGCAACCGGATCGCCCGCGAAATGCACGACGTACTCGCGCACCGGATCTCCCTGGTCGCCATGCAGGCCGGAGTGCTGGACCACCGCAGCGGCGGCCTCACAGCCGAGGAGAACCGCGTACTGGTCCGCGGCATCGCCGACGGCTCCCACCAAGCCCTGGAAGAACTACGGGATGTCCTCGGCGTTCTCCGCGCCGACCCGGGCCACCCGGAGCCACCCCAACCCGACTTCGCCCGAATCCCCGACCTGGTGGCCGAGGCCCACACCTCCGGCCTGGACGTCACGCTCACCACCACCGTGACGGGAACACCGTCCGACGCCGTAGGACGAACCTGCTACCGGATCGTCCAGGAGGGACTGACCAACGCCGCCAAACACGCCCCAGGCGCACACGTACACATCACCCTCGAAGGAGCAGCCGGCAGCGAACTCAACCTCAGCGTCCTCAACTCCCCCGCCACCACAGCAATCACACAACCACCGGCATCAGGATTCGGCCTGCTCGGCCTCACCGAACGCATCACCCTCGCCGGCGGAAAGCTCAACCACCACCCCACCCCCGACAACGGCTACCTCCTCACCGCGCAACTACCCTGGCCGCACCCCACCCACGAAACGAGAACCTGAGTGGATACCGATCAGGAACCGGTGCGTGTCGTCATCGTCGACGACGAACAACTGGTGCGCATGGCGCTGCGGCTCGTCATCGACGGCGAACCGGACCTGACCGTCGTCGCGGAAGCGGCCGACGGTGACGCCGCGCTCACCGTGGTGGACGAACAGCGGCCGGACGTCGTCCTGATGGACGTACGCATGCCCGGCCGCGACGGTCTCAGCACCACCCGGGAACTCCTCACCCGGCCCGCGCCGCCGCGGGTACTCATGCTGACCACCTTCGACTCCGACGACCTGGTACTCGGCTCCCTGCGCGCCGGAGCACTCGGCTTCGTCCTCAAAGACACCCAACCCCCGCAGATCCTCGACGCGGTACGAACCGTCGCGAACGGCAACCCCGTCCTGTCCCCAGCGGCCACGGCACGGGTGATCGCCGCAGCCACCGGCCCCCAGTCCGCTCACGCCCGCAGCTCATCCCGCGAAGCAGCACGGACACAGCTGTCCACACTGACCGAACGAGAACTGGAAACCGCCCGGGCCATCGCGGACGGACTGGGCAACCCGGAGATCGCCCAGCGACTGAACATCAGCGTCGCGACGGTCAAGGCACACACCGGCAACCTGTTCGCCAAGCTGGCGGTCGAGAACCGGGTGCAGATCGCACTCCTGGTCCGCGACGCGGAGGAATGACCAGCCTGGCGCAGAACGCCGACGCTGCTCCGAGAGTTCTGTCGCACCGGGCTTCGGCAAGTGGGCGTTACTCCGTGCGCAATGCCGTAGCCGTACGGGTCCTGGCCGCCCAGCCCGCCGGGATCAACGCGCCGAGCAGCGCGATGGCGACCCCGGCCAGGCCCAACAGCACCAGGTGCGGGGGCTCGTACACCTCGAGGACCGACGGCGGCAGTTCGGTGCCCGCGGCGCGCCCCATCACGGGCAGCACAAAGCCATGCAGTGCGAACCCGGCCGGCACACCGATGAGACCGCCGAGTACGCCGATCCCGGCCACCGAGGCGAGTACGAGGCTGACCGTCTGCCGCGGCGACATGCCGAGCGCCTTGCAGACGCCCAGGTCATGGACGCGTTCCCGGGTGTCGAGGACGACGGAGTTGAGCACGCCGAGGCCGGCCACGGAGACCAGCATGAGGGTGAGCAGTGCGGCCATCGCGTTCAGGATGAGGACGAAGTTGTCCTGTTCCGAGGAGGAGTTGGCGCTTGCGTCGCCGCCAAGGGGCTGGACCGCCGCGGCCAGATCCCGGGCGTAATCGGTGGCGGAGACGCCGGACTTCACCTCGACGAGGAACACTCCGGGTGCGGCATTCGGGAAGTCGGCCAGGTCCGCGTGGATTTCCAGCTCGCCGTCCGAGGTGTCGAAGGCCTCCCCGACGATGCGCAGCGTCTGGGTGCGCTGCTGGTGGGTCACCCGTATGGTGTCGCCGATCTCGGTGCCGGTCTTCTCCAGGAAGCGCGAGGGCACGACGACCTGACCCCGACCGGTGATCCAGTGGCCGGAGATCATCTCGTAGGCGCCGGAGCGGGAGTCGCCCTCGTAGAGGCTGGCCTGGGCGATGCCGGAGACTCCCCCGACGGTGACGTCCTGCTGGGTTTTGCCGTAGTACGAGGCGGTGCCGGACTGCGCCTCGATGGCGGCACGCACGCGTGCCGGGTCGGCGGCGGCCGGGAGCTCGGCCATCCCGGGCCCGGGGTCTGGAGGGAGCTCGGCCGTGCCCGGCGCGGGGGCGGGTGGTCCGCCGCGCGTGACGTCCGGTCCGGCGCCGGTGAAGACGCTGACCGCCGCTCTGTTCTCGGGATCCTGGGCCGCACCGACCGCGTTCAGGGACGAGGTCAGGCCCACGGCGAAGGTCGCCGCGACCGTGCCGAAGGCCACCGCGAGGAGCATCGCGGCCGTGCGGACCGGGTGGGCGAAGGGCGCGGCGAGTCCGTAGGTCACCGCGCGGGGCAGCGGCAGTCGGCCCGCCGCCCGGTGCGCCCACTGTCCGCGCCCGGTGCGCGGCGCACGGCCGACGGCGATGGCCTCGACGGTACGCAGCCGTCCGGCCCGCAGTGCGGGGACGAGTGCCGCGATCCCCACGACGAGCAACGCGGCGACCAGTACGACGACGTCCACCCACCATGCCACCGACAGGGAGGCGGTGCCGTACGCCTGCTCGGTGCCGTCCAGCAGCGGTACGGCCAGCAGGTTGCCCAGCACGACGCCGAGGCCGATGCCGACGCCGGCCGGAATCAACGCCTGGGCGACATAGGCGCGGACGACCTCGCGCGGGGTGAAGCCGATGGCCTTGAGGATGCCGATCCTGCGCAGGCCGGTGCCGACCGCGCCGCTGACCACACTGCCGACGATGATCACCGACATCGCGATGCCGAGCACGCCGAAGGCGATCAGGAAGGGGATGGTGGGCGCCGCGCCCGCGTCGGCGGCGCGCTTGGTGTCCAGGTAGGACTGGGTGCCGAGGAGCGCCCCTTTCGGTACGGCGGCGGCGAGCTGCTTGCGGGCGGCGGCGATGTGGCCGCCGGTGTCCGCGGAGTCGAAGCGGTAGAGCATCTGATGGGTGACCGGGGTGTCCTTCGCGGCAAGTGCCGTGACCTGGGCGGGAGTTGCCCAGGCATCGGCGGACCGGCCGGCCGAGACGGCGATGCCGACGACCGTCAGGGTCGGGGCGTCGGAGGCGTCCGAGGTCTTCAGCTCGGTACCGAGTTCGAGGGCGGGGCCGGCGACCTGCGAGGTGAGCACGATCTCGCCCGGTTTCGTCGCCCACTGGCCGGAGGACAGCTCCAGGTCGTCCACGTCGGCGTGCGGGGTGGAGCGCCCGGCCAGGGTGATGGGCCGCAGGTGGCCGCCGCCCGCGTCCACCGGGCGGAGCGTCGCGACCGGGTACGGTCCCGCGGTCGCGGTGACGCCGTCCAGCCGGCCGGTGGCCGTCAGCTGTGCCGTGGTCGCCTTCGCCGGGTCGTACTCCGCGGTGATGTGCGGCCCGTTCTGCCGGGCGAAGGCCTTGTCGAAGGGTGCGTCCGCGGCGACCATCAGCGATCCGGCGACCACGGCCGAGGCCACGGCCATCATCACGGCCACGGCGATCACCACGGTTTGCACCCTGCGCCGGCCCACCCCGGAGCGTACGACCCGGCCGAGCGCGCCGGTGCCGAAGCGGCTCATCGGACGGCCTCCGCATGCGTGTTGAGGGCGAGGTGACCGTCGACCAGATGGATCGTGCGGCTCGCGCACGCCTGAGCCAGCGCGAGGTCGTGTGTGACCAGCACGATGGTCTGCCCGCCGCGGTGCAGATCCACCAGCAGGTCCCGTACGTCCTGGCCCGAGGCGGTGTCGAGCGCGCCGGTCGGCTCGTCGGCGAGCAGCAGCGCGGGCCGGTTGACCAGCGCGCGGGCGACCGCGACCCGCTGGCGTTCGCCTCCGGACAGCCGGCCCGGATAGGTGCGGGCGTGCTTCTGGATGCCCAGCACCTCCATGAGCTCACCCGCGCGGGCCGCGGCCGTGCGCCGCGCGGTCCCGGTCAGTTGGGCGGGGAGCTGGATGTTGTCGGCGACGGTGAGGTCGTCGAGGAGATTGAAGAACTGGAAGACCATGCCGATCCGCTCGCGGCGGAACCGGGCCAGGGCGTGCTCGCTCAGCTGGTCGATGCGCCGCCCGGCCACGGTCACGGTGCCTTCGGTCGGCTTGTCCAGGCCGGCGACGAGGTTCAGCAGGGTGGACTTGCCGCTGCCGGAAGGGCCCGTCACGGCAAGGGCCTCGCCCTGGGCGATGCTGAGGTCGAGCGGTCCGAGCGCGGGCGCGCCGGCGCTGTCGTAGCGCTTGGCCACGCCCTCCAGTTCGATCACGTGAGTCATGGAGTGGTCCGTCCTTACGGTCGAGAGGGCCGGGAGAGCCGAGCGGGCTCATGCCTTGGCCGGTCCCGCGAAGGTAGGGGCGTGCGCTCTGGTGGCGCGTCGGCCACGGCACCGACATCCGACCGTTCCCGCGGAGGATCCGGCGGCGGGGTCATCCCTGCGAAGTACGCCTGCGGGACGGCGTTTTGGCCGTGCAGGCGGACGCGGGCCCGGGCGGAAGGGCCGCACAATATGCCGATGGAGACGGAGGACCGGCGCGGATGGCGTCAGCAGCTGCGCGACGCGCTACGACCGGAGGCGAAGCCCGCGCCGTTGTCGCGGCGTGCGGTGCGTGCCGATGTGGTGCTGGCCATCGTGCTGACCGTCGTCGCGCTGGTGTGGGTCGCGCGGTATCCCGACAGCGGACCGGTCCAGATCGACCGGGACGCTCCGTTCCGGCCCCCGCCGCCTCCAACGCCTCCGGGCGCCCTGGTGCCGGAGGAAGAGACCTCGTCACTGACAGGGCTCTGGCCGCTCGTCGTACTGTCGGCGCTGCCGCTGGCGGCCCGCCGCCGGTATCCGCTGGCGGCGTTCGCCGTGGTGATGGCCGCGACGCTGGCCATGGTCGACGACGCCTCCTGGATCAGCGTGTTGACCTGCGTCATCGGCGCGATCAGTGCCGTCGTCCACAGCCGTTACCGGATGTGGGCCATGGCCGCACTGGTCATCGCCGCCGTGCTGGCGGGCCTCGCGTTCCGGGACACGGAGCCCGTCCTTCCGGGCTGGTCGAGCCCTGCGGTCGTGCTGCTCATCGCCGGGGTGCTGGCCGGCCTCGTACGGATCTGGAAGCGCCAACTGGCGGCGAGCAGGGACCGGTACGCGCGGCTCCAGGAGGCCCAGGAAGAGGCCACGCGCCGGGCCGTCGAGGAGGAACGCGCCCGCATAGCCGCCGAGTTGCACGACGTCGTGACCCACAATGTGAGCGTGATGGTCATCCAGGCGGGCGCGGCGCGCAAGGTGATGGACGCGGCGCCGGAGCGGTCGAAGGAAGCACTGCTGGCGGTCGAGGCCGGAGGCCGGGCCGCCATGGCCGAACTCCGCCATGTGATGGGCCTGTTGGCCGGTCCTGACACCGGCCGCCCCGACACCCCCGCCGACGGCCTGGAGCCGCAGCCCGGCCTCGGGCAGCTCGACGCCCTCACCGAACGGGTCCGCGCCGTCGGGACACCGGTCGGCGTCGCGGTGTCGCTGCCCCCGGACCCGCTGCCGCCCGGGGTGGACCTCGCGGCGTATCGCGTCGTACAGGAGGCACTGACCAACACGATCAAACACGCACCCGGCGCCGAGGCCTCCGTCATGATCGGCTACACCGACGACAGTCTGGAGATCGAGGTCACCGACACCGGCGACGCCCACGACTCACCGCCGGCGGACGGCAACGGCCGCGGCCTGATCGGGCTGCGCGAACGGCTGGCGGTCTACGGCGGCGAACTCACGGCCGGGCCGACCCTCGCCGGCGGATACCGGATCAAGGCCCGAGTCCCGTGGCGGATCGCGTGAACCGGCCGCCGCTGCGCGCGGTCATCGCCGACGACCAGGCCCTGGTGCGTACGGGATTCGGGATGATCCTCGCCGCTGACGGCATCGAGGTGACGGCCGAGGCGGCCGACGGAGCGGAGGCGGTCGCCGCCGTCCGGCGCACCCGGCCCGATGTCGTCCTCATGGACATCCGGATGCCGCGGACGGACGGCATCGAGGCCACCCGGCGCATCCTCGGCGGCGAAGGACCGCAGGAGACACGGGTCATCATCCTCACCACGTACGACCTCGACCACTACGTCTACGCCGCGCTCACCGCCGGCGCCAGCGGCTTCCTGCTCAAGGACGTCACACCCGAGCACCTGGTGGCCGCCGTACGCCTCGTGCAGTCCGGCGACGCCCTGCTCGCGCCCACGATCACCCGCCGTCTGATCGAGCGCTTCGCCCACCGCGAAGAGGCCCGGCCCGCCGGCCTCCACCGAGACCTGTCCGGACTGACCCCGCGTGAGCTCGAGGTGCTCCGCCTGCTCGCGACGGGCCTCAGCAACGCCGAACTCGCGGACCGGCTGCACCTCAGCCCGACCACGGTCAAGACACACATCGGCCGCATCCTGTCGAAGCTGGACCTCCGCGACCGCGTCCAGGCCGTCGTACTCGCCTACGAAACCGGACTGATCTCCCCCGGAGGCCCGACCACGACCTGACGCAGGGGTCACGTGTCCCGCAGGTCCGCCACATACGGCTGATGGGCCAGCAGCCCGCCGTCCACGCACAACGTCTGCCCGGTGATGAACGCCGCCTCGTCCGAGGCCAAGAACACCACCGCCGCGGCGATGTCCTCCGGCCGGCCGAGGCGCGGCGTGAGGTGGTGACGCAGCATGGTCTGCTTGATCGGCTCGTACGCCTCCCCGGTCTTGGCCTCGGTCACGATGAACCCGGGAGAGACGGCGTTGCAGCGCACGCCCTGCTTGCCGTACTGCGTGGCGACGTACTGCGTCAGATTGATCAGCGCGGCCTTGGAGGCGCCGTACGCGGGATTGCGCAGATCGCCCGAAAGCCCGGAGCCGGACGTGGTGTTGATGACGGAGCCGCCGCCGTGCGCGATCATGTGCGGGACGGCGGCCTGGATCGCGACCATCGTCCCGCGCAGATTGATCCGCATGGTGTCGTCCCAGACGGCCGGATCGGCGTCCGCGACCGGGAGATCCTGACGGGCGGCCAGATGGGTGGCAGCCGCGTTGTTGTGCAGGATGTCGAGTCCGCCGTACGTCGCCACCGCGGCCTCCACCATGGCCCGTACGCTCTCGATGTCGCCGAGGTCCACGAGGACGGCCGTCGCGGATCCACCGGAGGCAGTGATCTCCTCCGCCACCGCCTTCGCGCCGTCGAGGTTCAGATCGGCGACCACCGTGTGCGCGCCCTCGGCCGCCACCCGGCGCGCGGTGGCCGCGCCGATGCCAGAGGCGGCTCCGGTCACTACGGCGATCTTGCCGTCGAGTCGTCCCATGCCACGAACTCCCTTACTCAGTCGGTGAGTTCACTGCCGACAACCGACACGAAGGAGACGCATTCGCCCGGTCCGCCGCCCAGGTTGTGGGTGAGTGCGAGCGAGCGCCCCTCGGCCAGAGTCCGGACCGTACGATCCGGCGGTGCCTCGCCGCGCAGTTGGAGCCAGGCCTCGAACATCATGCGCAGGCCCGAGGCACCGATGGGGTGGCCGAAGGCCTTCAGCCCGCCGTCCGGGTTCACCGGAAGTCCGCCGTCCAGGTCGAACTGCCCGCTGGTGACGTCCTTCCACGCCTGGCCGCGGTCGGAGAATCCCAGGTCCTCCATGAGCACCAGTTCGGTGGGCGTGAAGCAGTCGTGGACCTCGGCGAGCGCGAGTTCCGTACGCGGATCGGTGATGCCCGCCTGCCGGTATGCCTCCTGCGCGGACGCGACGACCTCGGGGAAGGTGGTGAAGTCGTACTCGGGGTCCATGAGTCCGTCGGCGGGACCGGCGACAAAGGACAGCGCCTTCACGAAGACGGGTTTGTCCGTGTACCTGTACGCGTCCTCGGCCCGCACCACGATCGCGGCGGCCGAACCGTCGGAGACCCCCGAACAGTCGAAGACGCCGAGCATGCCCGCCACGATCGGCGCCGACCGGATGCGCTCCAGCGGCACCTCCTTGCGGAACTGGGCGCGGGGGTTACGGGCGCCGTTGATGTGGTTCTTCCAGGCGATACGGGTGATGACGTCCTTCATCTCGTCCTCGGCGAGGCCGTACTTGGCCGCGTAGGCGGGGGCCAGGAGGGAGAAGTTGGCGGGGGCGGTGATCTCGCCCCGGCTGTCGTCACCGGCGCCCGGCATGGTCGTGCCCGAGAGCCCCGACATACCGGAGTCCTTGAGCTTCTCCACGCCGACGGCCATCGCGACGTCGTACGCGCCGGAGGCCACCGCGTAACAGGCGTTGCGCAGCGCCTCCGAGCCGGTGGCGCACATGTTCTCCACGCGCGTGACCGGCTTGTTCGGCAGGTGCAGCGCCCGGCTGAGGGCGAGGCCGGAGACACCGGACGCCTGGGTGCCGAACCAGAACGCGTCGATGTCGTCGAGCGTGATACCGGCCGAGGTCACCGCCTCGCCGACGGCGTCGACCAGCAGATCGTCCGCCGAGCGGGTCCAGTGTTCGCCGAAGGTCGTACAGCCCATGCCGACGATCGCGACACGGTCACGGATTCCGTGCGAGCCCATCAGTTTCCTTTCGAGGGGACCACCGGCTTCAGCCGGTGGGGGAATCGAACCCGCGAGTGCGCCGCGGAGCAGCGCAGCATCCGGACCTGGACTTGAGCCACCGTCAAAAGTGGTAGCGTTTTGGTTGTGGCCAGAGGAGATCGCCGGGAGTCACTAAACCTGCGTGTCCCCCCGGACTTGAAGCGACAGGTCGAGGAATACGCCCACGGGGCGGGTATCTCGATCAACGCTGCCGCGTGCGTCCTCCTCGCCGACGCCCTGCGCCGTGAGCGGAGGCGCCAGAGGTGATCCGCGCGTACAAGTTCCTCCTGCGCCCCACCGTCCGCCAGGCCCAGGCGCTGCGCGAGATGCTGGCCGACCACCGCTCGCTCTACAACGGCGCACTGCAAGAACGCCGCGACGCCTGGCGGCACACCTCGAAGACGAGCATCAAATACGGCGACCAGTCCGCGCAGCTCAAGGAGATCCGCTCCTTCGACCCGGAACGCCAGGGCCGCTGGTCGTTCTCCTCCCAGCAGGCCACCCTGCGCCGCCTGGACAAGGCATTCGCCGCGTTCTTCCGCCGCGTCAGGACCGGCGAGAAGCCCGGCTACCCGCGCTTCAAGAGCGTCGGCCGCTTCGACACCGTCATCTTCCCCAAGGACGGCGACGGCTGCCGCTGGGACTCCACCCCGCACGACCCCGTCGCCCGTGTCCGGCTGCAGGGCGTCGGCCACATCCGCGTGCACCAGCACCGGCCCGTGCAGGGCCGGGTGAAGACGATCACGATCAAGCGGGAGGGGACCCGCTGGTACGTGGTCCTGTCCTGCGACGAGGTCCCCGCCGAGCCGCTGCCGGCCACCGGCCAGGTCGTCGGCATCGACCTGGGCGTCACCCACTTTTTGACCACTTCCACCGGCGAGCACATCGCCAACCCCCGCTTCCTCCAGGAGGCGGCCGAGGAACTCGCCGCAGCGCAACGGCACCTGGCGACGTTCCCCAAACGCACCAAGCGGCGCACCAAGGCGCACCGCGCCGCCGCCCGGAAGGTCGCCAAGATCCACGCAAGGATCCGGCGCCAACGCCTGGACCACGCGCACAAGACCGCGCTCACCCTCGTACGCGACTACGACGTGATCGCGCACGAGCGGCTGAACACCGCGGGCATGACCAAAGCGCCCGCCCCCAAACCTGACCCCGAGCAGCCCGGTGTGTTCCTGCCGAACCAGCGGGCCGCGAAGGCCGGACTCAACCGATCGATTCTCGACGCGGGTTGGGGGGTGTTCCTCGCGATCCTCACCAACAAGGCTGAAAGCGCCGGTCGGACCGTCGTCGCGGTGGACCCCCGCAACACCTCCCGCACCTGCCCGTCCTGCGGGCACACCGCGAAGGAGAACCGCCTCACCCAAGCGAAGTTCCAGTGCACCACATGCGGATTCGCGGCCAATGCGGACCACGTCGGTGCATTGAACGTCCTCAACAGGGCCGGGCTGGCCCTCTGCGACGCTGCTTAGCCAGCGACGCAGGAAACCCGCGCGTTTACGCGTGGGTGGAGTCACCTGCGTACCTCCTCAGTCTTCCTCTGGGCCGGCGCCGAACCGCACGGGACGGGCCTTCCAGAAATAGTTGTGGACCCCGGCGGCGGTGACCGTGCGCCGGAAGGTCATCTCGACGCGGGCGCCGATCACGGCGTCGGCCTCGGTGGCGTCGGTGAGCTGGCAGCGGAACCGGCCTCCGCCGTCGTAGTCGACGACCACGACGAGCATCGGCGGGCTCGGGGTGTGCGCGAGCCGGTCCACCGTGAAGGTGGCCACCGTTCCCTGTACGTGCTCCATCGGCTCGTCGGTCATGGCGTCCACGCTGCGACATGACACGCACACCCGGTCCGGCGGCAGATGCCGCGTCCCGCACTTCTCGCAACGGGAGGCGATGAAGCCGTACTTCCAGCTGTTGCGCCGGTGGGCGGGGGGCGCGTACGGGGGCTCGG
>NZ_JAAKZX010000155.1 GCF_011045025.1 Streptomyces ureilyticus | reverse complement strand
GGCGCAGCCCGGCGCAACGGGGTGCCGCTGCGCCCACCCTCCCCCACTCTCGGCTTCGCTCGAGCGGGGGGACCCCATCGCCCCAGCGGCACGATTGCCCGCAGCTACGTCACGCGCCGCACGACCTCAGGAACTTGCGGGTGCGGGTTGCGATGGGCAGGGGCTTGTCCGGTTCGCAGGGATACATGTCCTGTTCGACGATGGCGAACAGGTCCACGCCCAGGTTCTGTGCTGCTGTGAGTACCGGGCCCAACTCCGGTACGCCCGCCGGGGGTTCGCACATCACGCCGCGGGCCACCGCGGGGCCGAACGGGACCTCGTTCTTGACGACGTCGGCGAGGATCTCGGGGTCGACCTGCTTGAGGTGGAGGTAGCCGATGCGCTCGCCGTACGTCTCGATCAGCTTGACGTTGTCGCCTCCGCAGTAGGCGTAGTGGCCGGTGTCCAGGCAGAGGTTGACCAGGGCGCTGTCGGTGGAGTCGAGGAAGCGCTCGACGTGTTCCTCGGTGTCGATATGGGTGTCGGCGTGCGGGTGCACGACGATGTCGAGACCGAAGCGTTCCTTCACCTCGTGCCCGAGCCGCTCCATGCCCTTGGTCAGGTTCGCCCACTGGCGCACGGTCAGCTCGGGCGGCTCGATCAGCTCGGCGGTCTTGTCGTCCCGCCAGAACGACGGGATGACCACCAGGTGCTTCGCGCCCATGGCCCGGGTCAGTTCGGCGACCTGGCTGACGTGCTCCCAGGTGGAGTCCCAGACGTCGGGGCCGCGGTGCAGCGCGGTGAAGACCGTGCCGGCCGACACCTTGAGGTCGCGCTTGTTCACCTCGTCGGTGAGCCTGGCCGGGTCGGAGGGCAGATAGCCGTACGGGCCGAGTTCGATCCAGGAGTAACCGGCTTCGGAGACCTCGTCCAGGAAGCGTTCCCAGGGCACTTGGAGGGGATCGTCGGGGAACCACACGCCCCATGAGTCGGGAGCCGAGCCGACGCGGATGCGGTCCAGGGGGTTGGTCACGATGCGGTTCCTTCGGACGTCACTACGGGGGCCTTGAGGTCCTGCTCTTCGGGAAGCTCTTCCACGTCGACGCCGCGGACTTCCGCCAACTCGTGCTTGAGTGCGGCCAGTTCGGCACCGCCGGCCATGTGGTTGGTGAGCTCTTCCAGGCTGACCTGGCTGCGGTCGGCGGACAGCTCCATGGTGCCCAGGCGCAGCACGCTGAAGTTGTCGCCCACCATGTAGGCGTGGTGCGGGTTGTGGGTGATGAAGATGACGCCGAGTCCGCGGTCGCGGGCGGCGGCGATGTACTTCAGCACCACGCCGGACTGCTTGACGCCGAGCGCGGCGGTCGGCTCGTCCAGGATGAGGACGCGGGCGCCGAAGTAGACGGCGCGGGCGATGGCCACGGACTGTCGCTGGCCGCCGGAGAGCGTGCCGATGGGCTGGTCGAGGTCGTCCAGGACGATGCCCATGGCGCGCAGTTCGTCGTCCGCGGTCTTCTTCATCCGGGCGATGTCGAGACGGCGGACCGGCCAGGGGCCGCTGGTCATCTCGGAGCCGAGGAAGAAGTTGCGCCACACCGGCATCAGCGGGACGACGGCGAGGTCCTGGTAGACGGTGGCGATGCCCTTGTCGAGGGCCTCGCGCGGGGTGGAGAACTTGACCGGTTCGCCGTCGACGAGGAACTCGCCCTCCGTGTGCTGGTGCAGCCCGGAGATGATTTTGATCAGCGTGGACTTGCCGGCGCCGTTGTCGCCGAGCACGCAGGTCACCCTGCCGGGGAGCACGGAGAGCGTCACGCCGTGCAGGGCGCGGATGTTGCCGTAGGACTTGCCGGCGCCGCGCAGTTCGACGATCGGCTTCTCGTCCTGGGGGACGGCGTCCTTGACGAGGGCCCCGCTGGCCGTGGATCCGTTGCTTGTCATGGGATCAGATCACCTCCGGGTGGCCGCGTTGCGGACCCACAGATTGACGAGGGTGGCGCCGAGCAGCATCACGCCCAGGAAGGCAAAGAACCAGTCGGGGTTCCAGTTGGCGTACACGATGCCCTGCTGCACCATGCCGAACATGAAGGCACCGAAGACCGGGCCGATCGCGGAGCCGTAGCCGCCGGTCAGCAGACAGCCGCCGATCACCGCCGCGGCGATGTAGATCAGCTCCTGGCCGACGCCCTCGCCGGACTGCACGGTGTTGAAGGAGAACAGCTGGTGCATACCGACGAACCAGGCACCGAAGCCCACGCCCATGAACAGCGCGATCTTGGTGAAGGTCACCGGCACACCGACCGCGCGGGCGCTGAACTTGTTGCCGCCGACCGCGAAGGTCCAGTTGCCGAACTTGGTGCGCAGCAGCAGCCAGGTGGCGATCGCCGCGAAGATCAACCAGTAGAAGACGGTTATCTTCACCCCTACGCCACCGATGGTGAAGGTCGAGGCGAACACCGACTTGGCCTGCTCGAAGCCGTCCATGTCGCTGATGTCGTTGGTCGCCACGTTGCCGGTGACCAGCTTGGTGACCGCGAGGTTCACGCCTTGCAGGATCAGGAAGGTGCCCAGGGTGATCAGGAAGCTCGGCAGGCCGGTCCTGATCAGCAGCCAGCCGTTGAAGGCGCCGATCGCCAGCGACACGATCAGGGCGACGATGACGCCCACCCAGACGTTCATCGTGAGCTGGTAGCTGACCATGCTCGCGGTGAGCGCCGAGGTGAGGACGGCGACACCGGCCGACAGGTCGAACTCGCCGCCGATCATCAGCAGGGCCACCGGCAGCGCCATCAGGCCGATGGTCGACGACTGATACAGGATCGTGGCCATGGAGCCGGCCTCACGGACCGGCGGCGCCGCGATCAGGAAGAAGACGAAGACCGCGACGGCTCCGAGGAAGACGCCGACTTCGGGCCGGGCGAGCAGCCGCAGCCACATGGGGCGCTCGGAGGTCCTGCCGTCGGTTTCCTTCTTCGGGCCGGAGGCCGGCGGTGCGGACACCGCCGGCGCAGCCTGCTGGGTCATGGGGATCACCGAGTACCCTTCGCGGCGAACTTCGCTATGGACTCGACGTTGGACTTGTCCACGAAGGCCGGGCCGGTGAGGACCGGAGCCTCGCCGCCGCCGCTGTAGTTGCCGTTGTTCTTGTAGAGCCACAGAGTGTCGACCGCGAGGTAGCCCTGCAGGTAGGGCTGCTGGTCGACGGCGAACTCGATGTCGCCCTTCTCGATGGCGCCGGTCAGGTCCTTGTTGAGGTCGAAGGTGGCGACCTTGGCCTCGCTGCCCGCCTCGGACACCGACTGCACGGCCGTCAGCGCGTACGGGGCGCCGAGCGTGACCACCTCGTCGATGGAAGTGTCCTGCTTGAGCTTGGCGGTGATGGTCGACTTCACGGACGGCATGTCGGTGCCGTTGACGTAGAGGTTCTGGGTCTTGCCCTTGAAGGTCTTCTTCACGCCCGCGCAGCGCGCCTCGAGCCCGACGTGGCCCTGTTCCTGGACCACGCAGACGGCGTTCTTGGCGCCGGACTCGTTGAGCCTGTTGCCGAGGGCCTCGCCGGCGATGCCCTCGTCCTGGCCGAAGTAGGACAGGATGCCCATGTCTTTCCAGTTGTCCACACCGGAGTTGAGGGCGACCACGGGTATGCCGGCCTTCTCCGCCTTGGACACCACGTCCTTCATGGCGTCCGGCTTGGCCAGCGTGACCGCGATGCCGTCGACCTTCTGGTCGATCGCGTTCTGGACGAGGTTGGCCTGCTCGGCCGCTTCGGGCTTGGCGGAGTAGATCAGCTTGATGTTGTCCTTGGCGGCGGCCGCCTCTGCGCCCTTGCGGACGATGTCCCAGAAGGTGTCGCCGGGGGCCTGGTGAGTGACCAGGGCGACGGTCATGCGGGGCGTGCTGGCCTTGCCCGCGGCGATGTTCTCGCCGCTCTCCTCGGATTCCTTGCCGCCGGAGCTGCTGGAGCAGCCGGTGGCGATCAGTGCTGTCGCGGCGGCTGCGGCCACGAGTATGGGGAGTCTGCGGGAGCGGGGGCGAGACGTACGGTCCATCTTTCCGGCACCTCACTGTGCTGCGGGGAAATAGGGAGCGGGCGAGGATACGGGTCGGGCAAACGCCCGCACCCTGGGAGCCCGTGCGAAGAACATACGCCGGGCCACATGCCGAGGAACTTTCGGCTGCACTTGTTGGGACGGGATGTAAGCCGCTGATGAGGCACCGTGTCAATACTTTGTTAAGACATCATTTCACGAGCACGTGAGAATGTCAGTACAAACTATTGACAGGGTCCCGTCGGGAGACTTACACCTGAGGTCATCACCCAGAACGAGGAGCGACGCATGACCGAGTCATTCGACCTGATCACCATGGGCCGTATCGGCGTCGACCTCTATCCCCTCCAGACCGGCGTCCCCCTCACCGACGTCGACACCTTCGGGAAGTTCCTCGGCGGCTCGGCGGCGAACGTCGCCGTGGCCGCCGCGCGCCTGGGCCGCACCAGCGCGATCATCACCCGCACCGGGAACGACCCCTTCGGCGCGTATCTGCACCAGGCGCTGGGTGAGTTCGGGGTCGACGACCGATGGGTCACTCCGGTCGACGCCTACCCGACGCCCATCACTTTTTGCGAGATCTTTCCCCCCGACGACTTCCCGCTGTACTTCTACCGGCAGCCCAAGGCGCCGGACCTGGAGATCCGCACGGAGGAACTCGACTTCTTCGCCATCCGCGCGGCCAAGATCTTCTGGATCACCGGGACAGGCTTGAGCGAGGAGCCCAGCCGCTCGGCCACCCTCGCCGCCCTCAAGGCGCGCGACAAGGCGGGCACCACCGTCTTCGACCTCGACTGGCGCCCCATGTTCTGGAAGAACCCCGACGAGGCCCGCCCGTACTACGCCGAAGCCCTGCGCCACGTCACGGTCGCCGTCGGCAACCTCGACGAGTGCGAGGTCGCCACCGGCGTACGCGAGCCGCACGCCTGCGCCGAGGCCCTGCTCGAGGCCGGCGTGGAGCTCGCGGTGGTCAAGCAGGGCCCCAAGGGTGTCCTCGCCGTCCACCGCGACGGTACGACCGCCGAGGTGCCGCCGGTGCCCGTCGAGGTGGTCAACGGACTCGGCGCGGGCGACGCCTTCGGCGGTTCCCTCTGCCACGGCCTGCTGGCCGGCTGGGAGCTGGAGAAGACCATGCGGTACGCCAACGCCGCCGGAGCCCTCGTAGCCTCCCGCCTCGCCTGCTCCTCCGCCATGCCCACCCCCACAGAGGTCGAGGAACTCATCGCCTCCCGAGGCTGACCCCGACGCCACCCTGAACGGAGCCAACCCTTGAGCCTCACCATCCCCGACCTCGTCAGTGTGCGCGCCCGGCACCCGGAGGCCATCGCCGAAGCAGCCGCCCGCCGAAGCCGCCGCCCGCTCATCGGCGACAGCGGGCGCCTCATGATCGTGGCCGCCGACCATCCGGCCCGCGGCGCCCTCGGTGTCGGCGACCGGCGCCTGGCCATGGCCAACCGGGCCGATCTGCTGGAGCGGCTGTGCATCGCGCTGTCCCGGCCCGGCGTGGACGGGGTGCTCGCCACCGCCGACATCCTGGAGGACCTGCTGCTCCTCGGCGCCCTGGAGAACAAGGTCGTCATGGGCTCCATGAACCGCGGCGGGCTCGCCGGAGCGTCCTACGAGATGGACGACCGCTTCACCGGACACCGCCCCGAGGACATCGCCCGGCTCAACTTCGACGCGGGCAAGCTGCTGGTGCGCATCGACTACGACGACCCCGGCTCGCTGACCACCCTGGAGTCCACCGCCCGGGCCGTCGACGCCATGGCCGAGCGTCAACTCCCCTTGTTCGTCGAGCCGTTCATCTCCCGGCGGGTCGAGGGCGCGGTACGCAACGACCTGTCCGCCGAGGCCGTCACCCGCTCGATAGCGATCGCCTCGGGTCTCGGCGGCACCTCCGCCTACACCTGGCTCAAGCTGCCCGTCACCAGCGACCCGGACGACATGGCCGCCGCGCTGGAGACCTCGACCCTGCCGGTCGTGCTGCTGGGCGGCGAGGTGGGCAAGGATCAGGAGGGCGCGTACGAGAAGTGGCGCAAGGCACTGCGGCTGCCCACCGTGCAGGGCATGGTCGTCGGCCGCTCCCTGCTCTACCCCGCGGAGGGCAGTGTGGAGACCGCCGTGGACACGGCGGTCGGGCTGCTGTGAGCCTGACCCGGAGGAACACCGCGATGACCGGACCAGGAGGAGCCGACCGATGACCAACTCGCACCACCTGCCCCTGGGGAAGGCCACCAGCGAGCAGTACGCCGTCGACGTCACCCCCGAGAGCGCCGGCTGGGGCTACTCCAGCCTGCGGGTGCTCGAACTGCCGCCCGGCGGCACGCACCACTTCACGGCGGGGGACAGCGAGTGGATCGTGCTGTCGCTCAGTGGCGGCTGCACCGTCTCCGTCACCGACGACTTCGGCGGTGAGACGTACGAACTGGAGGGTCGCGACAGCGTGTTCAGCGGCCCGAGCGACTTCGTATACGTCCCCCGCGACGCGACCGCGAGCCTCACCTCCCCGGCGGGCGGGCGCTTCGCGCTCACCGGCGCCCGCTGCACTCGCCGCCTGCCGGCCCGCTACGAGCCCGCCTCCTCCGTCCCCGTCGAACTGCGCGGCAGCGGCAACTGCTCGCGCAAGGTCCACAACTTCGGCGCGGCCGGGGTCTTCGAGTGCGACAAGCTCATCGCCGTCGAGGTGATCACTCCGGGCGGCAACTGGTCCTCGTACCCGCCGCACAAGCACGATGTGAACCGGCCCGGCGAGGAGTCCGAGCTGGAGGAGATCTACTACTTCGAGTTCGCCGACCACGAGGGCACGCCCGGCCTCGGCTATCAGCGGGTCTCGCCGTCCGGTCAGGGCCACGGCACGGACGTACTGGCGGAGGTGCGCGGCGGCGACGTCGTACTGATCCCGGACGGCTGGCACGGTCCCTCCATGGCGGTGCCCGGGCACGACATGTACTACCTGAACGTCATGGCGGGTCCCGGCGCCGAGCGCGCCTGGCTGATCTGCGACCACCCCGACCACGCCTGGATCCGCGACACCTGGCCGAGCCAGCCCGTAGACCCCAGACTCACACGCAACACTCCGTCTCAGTGAGGTAACCGATGAGCCCCACCCGCCGCCTGACCGTCGCCCAGGCGCTCGTGCGCTTCCTCGCCGCGCAGTACACCGAACGCGACGGCGTCCGGCACCGCCTCATCGCCGGCACCTGGGGGATCTTCGGGCACGGCAACGTCGCCGGGATCGGCCAGGCGCTCCTTGAGGCCCAAGAGGAGACCATGCCGTTCCACCAGGGCCGCAACGAGCAGTCCATGGTGCACGCGGCGGTCGGCTACGCCCGCCAGCTCAACCGGCTCTCCGCGCAGGCCGTGACCACCTCCATCGGCCCCGGCGCGACGAACCTGGTCACCGGCGCCGCCCTCGCCACCGTCAACCGGCTCCCGGTGCTGCTGCTGCCCGGCGACTACTTCGCCACCCGCACCGCCGACCCGCTGCTCCAGCAGCTCGAACACCCGGTCTCGGCGGACGTGTCCGTCAACGACACCCTGCGCCCGGTCTCCCGCTACTTCGACCGGATCCACCGCCCCGAGGCCCTGATCCCCTCCGCCTTGCAGGCCATGCGGGTGCTCGCCGACCCCGTAGAGACCGGCGCCGTCACCCTCGCCCTGCCGCAGGACGTCCAGGCGGAGGCGTACGACTGGCCCGAGGAGTTCTTCGCCGATCGCGTCTGGCAGGTCCGCCGCCCCGCGCCCGAACCGGCCGAACTCGCCGAGGCCGTGCACGCGATCCGGGCCGCCGAACGGCCGCTGATCGTCGCGGGCGGCGGCGTCCACCACAGCGAGGCCGAGGAGGCGCTGAAGGCGCTGGTGGACGCCACCGGCATCCCCGTCGCCTCCACCCAGGCCGGCAAGGGCTCGCTGCGTCACGACCACCCCGCCGACCTCGGCGGCATCGGCCACACCGGCACCGCGGTCTGCGACGACATCGCGCGCACGGCCGACCTGGTCATCGGCGTGGGCACCCGCTACACCGACTTCACCACCGCCTCCGCCACGCTCTTCCAGAACCCGGACGTCCGCTTCCTCAACCTCAACGTCACCGCCTTCGACGCCCACAAGCTCGCCGCCCGCACCTTGGTCGCCGACGCCCGCGCGGGGCTCGACGCACTCACCGAGGCGCTGTCCGGCCACCGCGTGGACGTGGCGTACGAGGCCGAGTACCGCGCGGGCAAGGAGCGCTGGGAGCAGGTCGTGGACGCCGTCTACCGGGCGGACGACGAGAACCAGATCCCGACCCAGACGCAGGTGCTCGGCGCCCTGGACTCCGTGGTCGGCGACGACGACGTGGTCATCAACGCGGCGGGCTCGCTCCCCGGCGACCTGCACAAGCTGTGGCGGGCCCGCTCCCCGCGCCAGTACCACCTGGAGTACGGCTACTCCTGCATGGGCTACGAGATCCCCGCGGGCATCGGCGTACAGCAGGCGGCGCCCTCAACTCCCGTATGGTCCCTGGTCGGTGACGGCACGTACCTGATGATGCCGACCGAGATCGTCACCGCCGTCCAGGAGGGCCTGCCTGTCAACCTGGTCCTCATCCAGAACCACGGCTACGCCTCCATCGGCGGCCTCTCCGAGGAGACCGGCGGCGAGCGGTTCGGCACCGCCTACCGCTACCGGGCTGCCGACGGCACGTTCAGCGGCGCGCCGCTGCCCGTGGACCTCGCCGCCAACGCGGCCAGCCTCGGCATGGACGTGCTGCGCGCCAAGACCGTCCGCGAACTGCGCGACGCGCTGGCCACCGCCCGCGCCTCGGACCGCCCGACCTGCGTGTACGTCGAGACGGACCCCACGCCCACCGCGCCCGCGGCTCAGGCATGGTGGGACGTACCGGTCGCCGAGGTCGCCTCCCGCGAGGCCGCGCTCCAGGCCCGCGAGAACTACGACCAGCAGGCGCAGGGACGCCGCCGGCACCTCTGACCCCCATCCCGAACCTCTCCCGACCCCCGCTCAGGAAAAGGACCCGCACGTCATGAAGACCATCACCCACTGGATCGGGGGCAAGCCCGTCGAGGGCACCTCCGGCCGCTTCGGCCCCGTGTACGACCCCGCCACCGGCGCCCAGGACAAGCAGGTCGCGTTCGCCACCACCGACGAGGTCGATGACGCCGTCGCCGCCGCCAAGGCCGCCTTCGAGAGCTGGGGCACCGCCTCGCTCGCCAAGCGCACCGCCGTGCTGTTCAAGTACCGCGAACTGCTCGACGCGCGCCGCGACGAGATCGCCGCGCTGATCACCGCCGAGCACGGCAAGGTGCACTCCGACGCGCTCGGCGAGGTCGCCCGCGGCATGGAGATCGTCGAACTCGCCTGCTCCATCCCGCAGTTGCTGAAGGGCGAGCTGTCCACGCAGGTCTCCACCCGCGTGGACGTGTCGTCCATCCGCCAGCCGCTCGGCGTCGTCGCGGGCATCACGCCGTTCAACTTCCCGGCCATGGTGCCGATGTGGATGTTCCCCGTCGCCATCGCCTGCGGCAACACCTTCGTGCTCAAGCCCAGCGAGAAGGACCCCTCCGCCTCCTACCGGCTGGCGGAACTGGCCTCCGAGGCGGGCCTGCCCGACGGCGTACTGAACGTCGTGCAGGGCGACAAGGTCGCCGTGGACCGCCTCCTGGAGCACCCGGACATCGCCGCCGTGTCCTTCGTCGGCTCCACACCGATCGCCAAGTACATCCAGATGAAGGGCATCGAGCACGGCAAGCGCGTCCAGGCCCTCGGCGGCGCCAAGAACCACATGCTCGTCCTGCCCGACGCCGACCTGGACTTCGCCGCCGACCAGGCCATCAACGCCGCGTACGGCTCGGCCGGCGAGCGCTGCATGGCGGTGTCGGTCGTCGTCGCGGTCGGCGACACCGGTGACGAGCTGGTCGGCAAGATCGCCGAGCGGGCCAAGGGACTGAAGATCGGCCCCGGCACCGACCCCGCCTCCGAGATGGGCCCGCTGATCACGCGCGAGCACCGCGACAAGGTGGCGTCGTACGTCTCCGGTGCGGCGGCGCAGGGTGCCGAGGTCGTCGTCGACGGCACCGGCTACTCCGTCGAGGGCCACGAGGACGGCTTCTTCCTCGGCGTCTCGCTGCTCGACAAGGTGCCGGTGGCGGCGGACGCGTACCAGGACGAGATCTTCGGCCCGGTGCTGTGCGTGGTGCGCGCCGACACCTACGACGACGCCATCAAGCTCATCAACGGCTCCCGCTGGGGCAACGGCACCGCGATCTTCACCCGCGACGGCGGCGCCGCCCGCCGCTTCCAGCTCGAGGTCCAGGCGGGCATGGTCGGCGTCAACGTGCCGATCCCGGTGCCCGTCGGCTACCACTCCTTCGGCGGCTGGAAGGACTCTCTGTTCGGCGACCACCACATCTACGGCAACGACGGCATCGCCTTCTACACCCAGGGCAAGGTGATCACCACCCGCTGGCCCGACCCGGCCGACAGTGGTGGCATCAACCTCGGCTTCCCCAGCAACTCCTGACGGCTCTCGAGCACCCGACGCGGAGGGAGGGGGTTCCGGTGGCGAAGAAGGGCCGGGCCACTCGTGCCAGGACCGCCTCCCCGGTCGACGGCCTCGAGATCGCGCTGGACCGGGGCAGTCCGATCCCGCTCTATTACCAGTTCGCCCAGCATCTGGAGTCGGCGATCGAGCACGGCACGCTCGCGCCCGGCGATCTGCTGGGCAACGAGATGGAGATCGCCGCACGGCTCGGCCTGTCCCGGCCGACCGTCCGCCAGGCCATGCAGTCCCTGGTGGACAAGGGCCTGCTGGTGCGCCGCCGCGGCGTCGGCACCCAGGTGGTGCACAGCCAGGTCAAACGCCCGCTGGAGCTGAGCAGCCTCTACGACGACCTGGACTCGGCCGGGCAGAGCCCCGCCACCAAGGTCCTGCGCAACGAGGTCCGGCCCGCGCCGGCGGACGTCGCCGCCGCCCTCGGCATCCCCGAGGGCGGTGACGTCACGGTCCTCGAGCGGCTGCGCCTGACCCACGGCGAGCCCGTGGCGTACCTGTGCAACTACCTGCCCGCCGCACTCCTGGACCTCGACACCGCCCGCCTTGAGGCGACCGGCCTCTACCGGATGATGCGGGCCGCCGGGATCACCCTGCACAGCGCCCGCCAGAGCGTCGGCGCCCGCTCGGCCACTGCTGAAGAGGGCGAGCTCCTCGACGATCCGGAAGGCGCCGCGCTGCTCACCATGCGGCGCACGGCATACGACGACACGGGGCGGGCGGTCGAGTACGGCACCCACGTCTACCGCGCCGCCCGCTACACCTTCGAGTTCCAGCTCCTCATGCGCGCCTGAGCTGGCTACTTCCGTAGGCTCAGCGGCCCGCGCGGCGGTACGTTGGGGCCATACCGGACCCGTGAGGCGGCCAGCCGTACGGAGCACCGGCCGGGGGTGTACCAATCCAGACCACTCTCGGGGACGGAGAGGGTCACGGTGGTGACGAGCGAGGACAGCGGAGTCACGGACCGGCGGTTCGACGTGGCGGACGCCGCGCCGCTGCTGCTGGACGCCGCCGCGGTGGTGACCGGCTGGAGCGGCGACGCCCAGCGGCTGTACGGATACCCCGCGCCCGAAGTCCTCGGCCGCGGCGCCGCCGACTTCCTGATGCCCGAGGACGCCGCGCGCCTTCCGCACCTCATCGAGCGGTGCGAGCGGGACGGCGGCTGGGCCGGCCCGCTGTCGGTACGCCACCGGGACGGGCACCCGGTCGCCAGCATGGTGCGCGTCATCCCCACCCTGGCCCCGGACGGCCCGGCGCGCTGGATGGTGCTGGCCTCCGACATGACCGGCGCCGCGGGCTGGGACATGAGCCGTACGGTCCTGGAGCGGCTGGCCACCCGCTCGCCCATCGGCATCGCCATCGTGGACACGGATCTGCGGTACGTGTGGTCGAACACGGCCATGCAGCAGTTCGGCAGCGGACCCGCACACGAACGGCTCGGCAAGCGGCTTGGCGACATCCAGCCGGGCCTGGACGCCGAAGCGCTGGAAGCCGTGATGCGTCAGGTGCTGCACACCGGTGTGCCGATCGTCGACCACGAACACGTGGGCCGCGTACGGTCCGCGCCGCACCGGGAGTCGGCGCACGCGATGTCGTTCACCCGGCTCGAGGACGACCACGGCAACCCGATCGGCGTGTACTACACGGTGGTCGACGTCACCGAGCGCTACCGGGCCCGTCGGCGGCTCACCCTGCTCGACCAGGCAGGCGAGCGCCTCGGCCGCACGCTGGACGTACGCCGCACCGCCCAGGAGCTCGCCGACGTGGCCGTGCCCGGGCTGGCCGACTTCGTCGCCGTAGACCTGCTGGAGTCCGTCCTCGAAGGCGGCGAGCCGCTGGCCGGGCCGCTGGACGCGATGGACGGGGTGCCGTTGCGGCGGGCCGCTCACCAGTCCGTCAACGAGGGCGTCCCGGAAGCCGTCGTGGAGATCGGGCAGGTCGCCCGGTACCGGCCCGGAGCACCCCCGATCCGCTGTCTCACCAGTGGCAGATCCTGGCACCGGGAACGGCTCGACCCGCTGGCCAAGGAGTGGGCCACCGACATACCCGGAGGCAGGGCCGCCTCCTTCCTCGACCTCGGACTGCACAGCGTGATGATCGTGCCGATCCGGGCACGGGGCACCACGCTGGGGATCACCACGTTCTTCCGCGGGCAGCGGCAGGACCCCTTCGAGACCGACGACCTGAGCCTCGCCGAGGAGTTCGTCGCCCGCGCGGCCCTGTGCCTGGACAACGCCCGCCGCTATACGCGAGAGCGCGACGCCGCTCTCGTACTGCAGCGCAATCTGCTGCCGCACCGGCTTCCCGAGCAGGACGCCATGGAGGTCGCCGCGAGCTACCGGCCCGCCGACGAGCTGACCGGCCTCGGCGGCGACTGGTACGACGTCATTCCGCTGTCGGGCGCCCGCGTCGCCCTGGTGGTGGGGGAGGTGGCGGGAGGCGGCATCGAGGCCGCCGCGGCCATGGGCCGGCTGCGCACCGCCGTCCAGACCCTCGCCGACCTTGACCTGCGTCCCGAGGAGGTGCTGGCGCACCTCGACGACGTGGTCGTCCAGGCCGCGCACCAGGACGACACCGAGGTGGACCCGCGGGGCGGCGGCGTGCACGCGGTGGGCGCCAGTTGTACGTACGCGGTCTACGACCCGGTCGCCGGCCAGTGCGCCATCGCCGCCGCAGGTCAGAGCGCGCCCGCGATCGTCGCTCCGGACGGCACCGTCGACTTCCTCGACCTGCTGAACGGGCCTCTGCTCGGCGTGGGCGGCACTCCTTTCGAGGCCGTCGAACTGCCGCTCGCGGAAGACAGCCTGCTCGCCCTCCACACCAACGGCCTGCTCGCTGACATCGGGCTCGACCCGGACGAGGAGGCCGCCGCGGGCCGGGAGCGGCTGCGCCGTGCGCTGGAGCGGCCGGAGCCTCTGCTCGACGACCGGTGCAAGGCCGTCATCGACGCCCTCGTCGCGGCGCGCCCGCCGGACGACGTGGCGCTGCTGATGGCCCGCGCCCGCCGCCTCGACCCGAAGCGCCTCGTGTCCTGGGACCTGCCCGCCGACCCCGCGATCGTCGCCGACGTCCGCAGGCGGACCGTGCGGTGGCTGACCGAGTGGGAGCTGGACGAGCTGGCCTTCACCACCGAACTCGTCGTCAGCGAACTGGTCACCAACGCCATCCGGCACGCCTCCGGACCGATCCGGCTGCGCCTGATCCTCACCCGGGCCGCGCTGATCTGCGAGGTCTGGGACGGCAGTGCCACCGCCCCGCATCTGCGCCATCCCAAGACGACCGACGAGGGCGGCCGGGGACTGTTCCTGATCTCCCAGTTCACCCAGCGCTGGGGCTCCCGCCACACCCGGGACGGCAAGATCATCTGGACCGAGCAGTCCCTCACGGGGCCCGCCGTGTGACGTCAGGTCGCTCTTCCGCGCGCGCGGCGGCGGGGCGCTGGCTAGCGTGAAAGTCGGAGTACGTACGCGCAGCGACCTTCAAGGACGAGGGAGTCGGAACCATGGCCGTGGAACCCGAGGGAACACCGTGCTGGGCCGATGCGATGTTCAGCGATGTCGAGGGGGCGAAGAGCTTCTACGGTGACGTGCTGGGCTGGACGTTCGGCGAGGAGTCGACGGAGTTCGGCAACTACACCCAGGCGTACGCGAACGGCAAGGCGGTGGCCGCCGTCGTACCGCCGATGCCCGGGGCGGAGGAGCAGTCGGCCTGGTGCCTGTACCTCTCCTCGCCGGACGTCATGGCCACCGCCGCCAGGATCCGTGACAACGGCGGCGAGGTGCTGATGGAGCCCATGCAGGTCGGCGACTTCGGCTCCATGCTGCTCGCCCGCGACCCGAGCGGAGTCGTCTTCGGCGTGTGGCAGGCCGACAAGCACGAGGGCTTCGAGGCGAAGGCCGTGCCCGGTGCGTACTGCTGGGCCGAGGTCTTCACCCGCGAGTCCGAGAAGTCGGACGCCTTCTTCCCGGCCGTGTTCCCGTACACCGCCCAGCAGATGGAAGACGAGATGGACTTCCGGCTCTTCAACATCGACAAGCAGCCGGTGCTAGGCCGGATGCAGATGACGGAGGAGTTCCCGCCCGAGGTGCCGCCCTACATCAACGTGTACTTCACGGTCGAGGACTGCGACGCCGCGGTGACGAAGGCGACCGAACGCGGCGGCGTGCTGCGGTTCGGCCCGATGGACTCCCCCTTCGGCCGCTTCGCCGCGCTCAGCGACCCACAGGGCGCGACGTTCTCGGTCCTCGACATCACCACGACGAAGGGCGAGATGCCGAAGCTGACGGATGTGCCCTGAGGGCACGTCACGTACGGGCAGCTCGCGTGGCCCTGGCGGAGGGGCTCGTACGGCTCTGACGATGCGGGTGGCGGCCGTTGCGCGGGGAAGCCGGCCGCCACCCCCGTCCGAGGCCCGCGCTAACAGATGTTCTGGCTGCTGTTCACCAGCCGGTTGTTGCGGAACGTCGTGTTCTCGCCGCAGGGGCTTTCCCTGATTGCCGAGTTGGTCACCGTGAGGTTCTGGATGATGATGTCCCGGTTGTTCGGGAAGTCGGAGCGGGCGGCGAGCCGGATTTCTCCGCCGCCGGTGACGCTGCCGCTCTGGGCGGCGATGTTGACGTTGTAGCAGTTCTCGATCAGGACCGAGTTGTTGCCCGTGTTGGAGATCGACACCTTGTCGATGACCGCGCCCCCGCTCTCCGAGACGCAGAAGACTCCGCGTCCGCCGCCGCGCGCGATGACCTCGCCCACGCGGATGTTCGTCGGGTAGCCGCTGCCGACCCGGCCGTTGCGGTTGGCCATCCGGAAGGCCGCGTAACCGGTGCCGGCGCCCGCGTTGTCCGCGTCCACCTTGGTGACGGAGGCGTTGATGGTCTGGTTCAGCAGCAGACCGGACTCGCCGACATCGCGGGCGGTGACGGTGCCGACGGTGAAGCCGTCGACGCCGTACGTCTCCACGGCGTGGCTGCTCGCCCCGGACACGTACACGTTGTCGATCCGGACGTTCCTGGTCCACTGGCTGGTGTCGCCGCGGTTGTCGATGCGGACACCGAGACCGCGCGACAGCCGCATGTCGATCTGGCCGAGGACGACGTTCTGCACGTTGCGCATGAAGATGCCGTACAGCGGGGCGCCGGTGAGGTTCAGGTGCTGGACCTCGATGTCGCGGGCGCCGCGAGCGTAGACCGGCGCCTGATCGCCGGAGCCCGAGCCCGTGACGTTGATGGTGCCGCACACGTCGAGGACGGTGTAGCTCGGCAGGGAGACCCGGGACCCGGCGCTGATGGAGCCGGAGCCGCGCACGACGACGCGTTCCTTCGAAGTCCGGCCCGCCGTAAGGCTGTTGACGGCGGCCTGCATCGCGGCGCGCATATCGGTGCCGGTGTAGACGACGCCGCTGCCTCGGCGGGCGGTCCAGGTGCTGCCGTTGAGCACGGCCTCGGCCTGGTACGAACCGTCGCCGCAAGCCGCCGCGACGGAAGCGGCGGCCGGTTCGGGTGCGGATTCCGCGTCCTGGGCGGCGTCGGCCGGTGCCGTGAGTACGGCGGCTCCGGTGAGCAGGGCGGTGGCGCAGGCGGCGGTGGCGCCGGCCCGCTTCTTGCGGGTACCCAGGGTTCTGCTGATGAGGTGAGGTGCGGCTCTGCGTCCCATCTCGTCTTCTCCTGTTGTGGGGGCGGATGTTGTGGGGGCGGACGCGCCCGCCGCCCTGTCGTCCGGCCCGGCGCCCCCCCTCATCGAAACCGATTCGATTGAATCGATTCACGAACAGGGCGCGCGTGACCTGGAGCGACTCGGCTCGGGGAGCGGTGGCGCGTTACCGGAAGTACGCTAGCAAGCGCTTTCTCGCGCGGGTGGTGAGTGTGGCAACGGCCTGACGTCACGTCAAGAGGCTGCGGTCACCCAGCCGCAGAGGCGCTGTTGGGGACGCCGTCCCGCAACCGGGCGCCCTGCCGCAGCAGTTCGCGCTGGACGAGGGAATGCGGCAACTCCCGCGGGCTGCGCCCAAGCCGGGAGGCCAGCGCCGCGCAGACGCCCGCCGCCTGGCCGGTGGCCATCGCGATGGGCATGACCCGGTACGAGGAGTGCGCCACGTGCGTACCGGAGATGCAGCGGCCCGCCACCAGCAGCCGGTCGATGTCCTGGGGGAGCAGGCAGCGCAGCGGAATGTCGTAGAAGAGGCCGGTGGGCACCCGCTTGAGGAGCGTGCCGGTGCCCTCCGGGTTGTGGATGTCGATCGGATACGCGCCGTGCGCGACGGCGTCCGGGAAGGCGCGGGCCTCGAGGATGTCGTTGCCGGTCAGCTGGTAGTCGCCGACGATGCGGCGGGTCTCCCGTACGCCGATGTGGCTGCCGCTCTGCGCCACGTACGCGTGCTCGAAGCCCGGCACCCGGGTGCGCAGGAAGTGGTCGATCTGGGCCAGCTGGCGGCGGGCGGTGTACTCGGCGCGACTGAGCTCCCAGACGCTGGTGCCGAGCGCCGCGGTGACGCGGGTGCTGTTGACGCTGACCTCGCGGGGATGCGGGGTGCCGAAGAACAGCACGTCCTCGCGCGGCAGTTGGAGCTCGCCCTCCTCCGTGGCCTCTCGGACCAGGTCCCACAGGCCGTGCACGCCGCGCCACTGGTCGGGATGGGACCGTACGTAATCGGCGAACCGCGGCCGCAGGAAGTCCACGACGCGGAACATGAGCGTCATCGGCTGCACCAGTCCGTCCTCGGGGCGGCCGATCTCGTACGGGGCACCGCAGGCCGCCGCGACATCGCCGTCACCCGTGCCGTCGACGACCACGCCCGCGTCGATCACCACGGGACCCGACTTGGTCTCGAAGACCACGCGCCAGCCGTCGTCGAGCGGCAGCGCGGTGGAGGCGAAGGAGTGGAACAGCATCCGTACGCCCGCCTCGTCGAGCATTTCGAGGAGGACCAGCTTGAAGACCTCCGGGTCGAAGGGCACGGTGTAGCCGGTCTCCAGGGTGGGTGGTACGCAGCCGCCGCTCGCGGTAAGGCGCTCAAGGAGCCGCCACAGGACGCCGGCGACCACCGGCTCGCCCTCGCCGTGGTCGGTGGGCAGCAGCCGGGTGTCGTCGCCGTTCGAGGTGAACACGGCCTGCTTGTGCTCGTTGTGGAAGGACATCAGGGGCATGACGAGCGCGACGGTCGCGTTGCCGCCGAGGAACCCGTACCGCTCGACGAGCACGACCTCGGCCCCCGCGTCCGCCGCGGCCAGCGCGGCGCCGCAGCCTGCCGGACCGCCGCCGACCACCAGGACGTCGGTCCGGCCCGCGTACTCGGCGTCCCGCGGCGGCAGCGTGACGGTACGGAACTCGTCGGGCGGCTCCAGGATCGGCATCGCTGCCTCCTTTCCTCCCTCCCTCTCTTCGGCCCTCGTCAGGCCCTCGTGCTCAGGTCCTCCATGTCGGAGCCGGTGCGCAGGCCTCCGTCGATCCCGTCGATCTCGTCCAGGAGGGCCCCGCAGCGAGTGCAGGTCTCCTGGGCGAGCCCGCACAGCTCCCGGACCCGCGACTGCATCTGCTCACGGCGCTGCGGATACTCGTCCCAGAGCCGGTCCACCTCCGCCAGCAGCAGCCCTGCCTGCTCCCGCGCCACTCCGACCAGGGCCGGAGCGCCCACCCGGCGTGCGAAGTCGAAGACCTTGCCCGAGTAGGGGAGGGGCAGCACCGGCAGCCCGGAGACCGCCGCGAAGATCAGGAAGTGCAGGCGCATGCCGACGGCCAGATCGAGGTGGCGCATGAAGCCGAGGACCTGCCCGGGGCTGTAGGTGCCGTTCATGATCCGGCCCTGGTCCGGTGCGGACATGTGCGACAGCACGGCATGGGCGTGGCGCACGTCGTGGCGTTCCATCGGCATGAACACCACATGGGCGTCCAGGCGGTGGACCAGGAAGTCGGCCACGTCGGCGAGCAGCGCGTGATAGCCGCCCTCGTCCAGCTTCTCGGCCGCCCGGCCCGGTTCCCGTACCGACATTCCCACCAGGCGTTTCCCGGCCGGGATGCCCTCGTGCGTCATCATCCGGCCGGTGAACGGCTCCGCGGACAGCAGCAGCGCCGGGTCCGCGGTGACCGTGAGCTCGCGCTCCACCCCGACCTCGTCGAGGACCAGCCCGGACTCCTCGTCCCGTACGACCACGTCGTCCATCTGAGGCAGTACGGTGCGCACCGCCTCCCGGTCGTCGGGCTCCCGCAGCGGGCCCGCGCCGACGGCATAGGCGAAGGTGCGCACCCCGTGGTCCTGTGCCGCACGGACCAGCCGCAGATACCGGCGCGCCTCTCCGTCGTAGAGGATCCCGCCGCCGCCCAGCACCAGCAGGTCCAGGCCGGAGAGCGCGTCCAGCAGCTGCCGCTGCGCCACGCCCTCCCAGTCCACCACCTCGTCGACGCCGCGGTGATGGCCCCGGGTGTGCTCGGCGTTCCGGCTGAAGACGACGATCCTGGCGTGCGGGCGATGGGCCCTGAGACAGCCCAGTACGCAGGCAAGGATGGACTCATCGCCGAGGTTGAAGCCGCCGTACGAACCGAGGACGCCGATCCGCGGGGCCGACGTACGGGAGGACGCGGGCAGGCGCTGGACAGCGTGGGTCATCCATGCGCTCCCGTCGCGTCGGAGTCGGCCGGTACGGGCTCGGGTTGCCCGGCCCGGGCGTGACAAACACCCCGGAAACGGACTGGCACGGCTGAGTGCCCCGGTCACCGGCTGCGTGGGGGCGGCCTCGGTGCGGCGTCGCCCCACCGGTCGTACTCCCACAGCTGGTCGACCACTTCGAAGCCGGCCTCGTGGAAGAGGCGTGGGGCGGTGCCGGTGGTACCGGTCGCCCGCCAGGTTGTGCCGACGGCGGCGACGACATGCGTGGCGCCCTCTTCGGTGAGCAGGGCCATCGCCTGGTCGAGCAGCTTGCCGGCCAGGCCACGGTGGCGGTACTCCGGTGCCGTCTCGATCCAGTACACGGTCGCCGTGCGGTCGCGTGCCGTGCTCACCACGATCTCGGCGATCGGCTCGGCCGCCTTGTGCAGGACCAGCCGATGCCCCGGCGGATACTCACAGGGGTACACATCGGCCACGAGCTTGGTCGGATGACCGGGGCCGAGCCGCCGGAGCAGATAGTGCCCCCTCAGCCGGCCGGTGAAGCCCAGGCCGACCAGTACGTCATGCGTCGTCGCGCGGTGCGCGCGGGGCAGGCCGCCGGGACCCAGGGTGCCCGGCGAGGCGGCGGTGAACGCCTCGATCCGCGGGCATTCGCCGAGCGCGGTCAGGGCGTGGGCGACCAGGCCGTACAGGGCCTGGACGTCCTCGTGGGCGTGCAGGAGATGGATCAGTCCGGAGCGCAGGTCCTGCCAGGACAGAAACGCGATGGCGCCCCGGGCCTGGTCGTCGGCGTCGGCGAGCACGCTGAGCCGCGCCCGGGCCGGTGCCTGCCAGCCCGCCGCGGACGGGCAGCCGCGCAACGCGGAGTTCGGCAGCTCCGGCGTACAGCGCGGCTGCCCGGGCAGCCGGTCGGCATCGATCAACTCCCGTACGGCCGACTCGTCCCCGGCCTGGTACGGGCGCACCCGCCAGCCGCGCCGACCAGGCGCGGCGGTGATGTCACCGTCCTTGCGCATGGTGTGTCGTCTTCTTCCGGCATCGCTTCCGGCATCCGCTGGGTGTACTCCAGCCTCTCGCAGGCTGCCCGTCCTGTCGCGGGCGGCGGGCTCAGAGTTTCGAGCCCGCTCTCAGCCGGCCAGCGGGAGCTCCATGGCCTCGGTGAGCACCTCGCGGACCTCGTGGATGACCATGCCGTGCACGGGGAGCATCAGATGCCCGACGCCGTCCACGAGGACGTTGCGCACCCGCAGGTCGGGGTGGTCGATACGGCCCCGGCTGCTGGGGATGATCGCTTCGTCCAGGTTGCTGTAGAGGGCGACGAACTGGCTGCGGCAGCCGGCACACGGCTCCGCCAGCTCGGCCAGCAGCGGACTGCCCGGGCGCAGCTGGCGCAGCACGGGGTGCGGAGGAGCCCACAGCGCCATCGCCGTACCGCTGTGGGGGGTGGCCAGCGTGATCACCAGCGGCACATGTGCGTCGCCGCCCAGCCGCTGCACGTAGTAACGCGCGATCAAGCCGCCCATGCTGTGCCCGACCAGGCACACGGGCCGGTCGCCGTTCTGCTTCCGGACCCGTTCGACCTGCTCGCCCAGCATGTGGGCGGCGACCCGGATGTCCGGATTGAGCACGCTGTACGTCGCCGTGACGAATGGTCCGGCGCCGCAGCCGCGCAGGCCGTTCTGCAGCTTCGAGAAGATCGACGGACGGTCGGCGAGCCCGTGCACGAACACCACCGGCATGCCCGAGACCTCGGGCTCACCCTCACGGTCACTCTCATCCGGCAGCAGCCGACGGTCGACGGCGCCGAGTAGCCCGGCGAACTGCCGCACACCCCACAGCGCGAGATCCAGGGGCAGGCCCGCAAGCCGCACGGTCATCCACCCCGTCTCCAGAGTGACTCCTCGTAGGGTCACCAGCCATGGAACGGGAAATCGCGGTCCCCTCAGTGAAATGCTCGTGGTACTCATCTCCGAGACGACACCGACCGGCGGCCCGTAACCCCGATTTTCCAGGGTTTTCCGAGGCGGCCGACTCTGTTCCTTCAACCTCTCAAGTACCCGGATGCCGTGCCTCAAACGTGCGGAGCACGGCGGGTGACCATGGAGCGGAGCCGTGTTGCCGGTGGCAAAGCGAAATTCTATGCCTGGCGTCGGTCGCTGTCCTGCTGGGCGAATTCGGGGTGATGCAGGTCGAAGGCCGGGGAGTGCGAACGGATCCGGGGCAGCGCCACGAAGTTGTGCCGCGGCGCCGGACACGAGGTGGCCCACTCCAGTGACCGGCCGTACCGTTCCTAGAGACTGAGCGGGAGTGAGTCCTGACGCCAGGACTCATGCTCAGCCGCGTGCCCCGAACGGTGTTGGGCACTCCCCCAGCTACCGCTGGGAGGTACCCCCAGGTCGCCCGCTTTCGCTCCACCGCCGGGCGGCGCGCATCCGGTGCGCGGTCCGGGCAGGTGGGGGCGGGGTTCCTCACGCCGTCGGGTCTCCGGTCGGGCCTGGACGGTCCGATGCCCACCACGATCACTCTGGTCGGGGTGGGGCGGTGCCGTCCTCCCCCAGCTACCGCTGGGAGGTGCCCCCAGCCGGATCGGAGACCCGAGGGCGCGTCGCCCGACCGCGATGCTCGCCGCATCGTGCCGGGAAACCTGGCGTCGTGGGGTGGTCAGGGGCTTCTGCCAGTGCTGGGCACCCCACCGGCTGGTGTAGGCCGGGTCCACCGCCACGACGGCGATGTCCTGCTCGGCGGCCATCGAGACGAGTCGGGCCTTGAGTTTGGCGGTGGGGAAGCGGGAGAGCAGGCGGCGGAAGCGTTTGTTGCGGCCGTGCTGCTCCCGGCCCTTCTCCGCCGCGAAGTCGAGGTCCGCGAGGGCGATCGCGGAGGCCCCACACCGCTGGGTGTAGTGCAGCAGCCGGGTCAGCGCATGCCGCAGCTGCGCATCCCGGTGGTCCGCGCTGCCCGAGAGGTCGTAGAAGAAGCGCTGCGGCTCGCTGACCGGGTTGCCGTGCACATCCAGGTGCCAGGCGGCCAGGTGGTCGTCGTTCATGTCCACCCCCACCACTCCCCAGGCCAGCGCCGCCTGCAGCGGCAGGACCGGGGCGGCGGCGCGCTGCCAGGACGCGGTCACATACCAGCGGCCGTGGAGAACGTCGTGGTGGATGCGGTAGGCCACCGCCCGGTTCGCGGTAATCCGATCCCGCCACTCCGCACTCCGGTGCTGGAAGCGAACGGTCGCGTCCAGCACGTACCGGCCGTGCGGGGCGTTCGCCCGGTGAGCCAGCGGGGCCGGGAGCTTGAGGGAGATCTGGCCGGTGTCGGTGACGCGGATGGTTTCGTTGCCGAACCGCTTACCGGACTCCCCGTCCGCGGCCAGGAACATCCGCGCCGCCTGCCAGCGTGCCCGCCACACCTGCTCGCTCAGCCCGGCCGCCTGCAGGTGGTGACGGGTGTTCGCAAGTTGCTTCCCGCCGCGCACCACGTGCACCCGGCCCGCCGCCCAGTCCGCCTCCACCACCACCAGCCGGTCTTTCAAGGTCTGCAGGCGGCGGGACTTAGCGTGCCACTCGGCGCGCGAGCCGTATCCGCGGGCCAGCCCGGCCCGCTTGTCGGCCTTGGCGCCCAGCGGGCGCGCCAGCCGCGCCTCGATGGCGGCGATCTGCCCGCGTAGGCAGGCAAGGTGGGCCACCTGGCCGCGCCTCGCCAGTGCCCACTGGTCGTGGGTGGCCTTGGTGATACTGCCCGCCCAGCGCGCCGACGACTTCCCCGTCAGCTCCCGCTTGCGCACCGCCCACCCGCCAGCATCGTGCGCCACACCCTGCCGGGACCGCTCCGCCAGATCACCCGCGGCCAGCGAACCCAGGAACACCCCGACCTCGGCCAGTACGGCCGCGTCGGTCTCCGATACCCGCAGCCGGTCCCGGATGGCCACCCCGGCGGGACCGGCTGCGGGTATCGG
>NZ_JAAKZX010000154.1:4411-23465 GCF_011045025.1 Streptomyces ureilyticus | reverse complement strand
AGCGAACGAGACGGATGGCCGCGCCTCCGCCCTGGAGAGCGCCATTCGCCGCCTAGGGGATGAAAGCCCTCAAAGCAGGGCAGGAACGAGAGTCGCATATAGGGCTTGACCTGCATAAACGCCCTCTTAGAGGTCGTTTTCAACTATTTTGTGCGACGTCACGCGCCACAGACAGGTGTTTACGTCTCTCGCGTATCGGGTTCCTGCGCAGAGCGGCGGGAGTAATCGCTGATATCAACTCTCCTTGGAATGAGACGGGCTTCCTCGGATGAGACGGGCAATTTGAGCCTCCCTCGCACCCCGCTAATCGCTCCAACCCCTGAGGTATCTCAAGGCCCAATTCGCCACGGGGACTTGCTGGGATGAAACCTAATCTGCAGATGAAAACGACCTCTTAGAAGTCGTCTCAGTTGGTCGTCCGTCGGTGGAAGATGAAACCGGCCCGCCCGGAGGGCGCTCCGGCCGAGTGCTCCCGGCCGGAGCCCGCGGTCGTCGCCGAGGTGACGGACATCCGGGTGTGAACCCCGTCGGATTGTCGATGATTGTCGATGTAACGACAAAAACTGACCCCTGCCTCTAGGCTCTGACAATCTGTCACCGACAAGCCCATGGGGGTCTCGTGACACAACGCCCGCTCGCCGGATCATTCAGAGGGCTACGCCGTATCGCGGTCCTCGCCGTAATCGCCCTGACCGTCCCACTGACGGCCACCGCCGCCGAGGCACACAGCGGCGTGCAGGCCGCCCCGGGCAATCCCGTCATCGCCTGGAACATCCACGCCCAGACCGCCATCTACGACACCGCCAAGCAGTCGCCCACCACCAGCACCCGCAGCTTCGCCATCGTGCAGGGCGCCGTGTACGACGCGGTCAACGCCGTCGCCGGCCGTCCGTACGAGCCCCTGGTCAGCGCGCCCCGCAGCCACCCCGGGGACTCCACCGCCGCGGCGGTCGCCGCGGCCGCCCACGACACGCTGCTGTGGCTCTTCCCCGGGCAGGCCGAGTCGCTGAACGCCAGGTACGACGAGGCGCTGGCCGCGATCCCCGACGGCCGCGCCGAGGACGGCGGGGTGGCCGTCGGCAGGGCCGCCGCCGCGGCGATTACCGAGAGCCGCCGTGACGACGGCTTCGACCCCACCGCGCCGTGGACCGTCGGCACCGAGCCGGGCGAATACCGGCTCACCCCGCCCGGCTACGTCAACGTCGGCGCCTGGGTGCCGAACCTGAAGCCGTTCGTCGTCCCCGACGCCGGCGCCTACCGGGTCAAGCCCCCGCCGGCCCTGACCGGCGCCGCCTGGGCCCGCGACCTGAACGAGGTCAAGAGCCTCGGCGCGGTCACCAGCACCGTCCGCACCGAGGACCAGACCGAGGCGGCGATCTGGTGGGACGACCCCCGGATGGTCGAATGGTCGATCACCCGGCAACTCGCCGGCGCGCACCGCCTCAGCAGCCTCCGGACGGCCCGGCTGCTCGCCATGGTGTACGTGGCATCCGCCGACACCCTGATCGCCTGCTACAAGGCCAAGGCGCACTGGAACTTCTGGCGCCCAGTGACGGCCATTCCGCTCGCCGGCACCGACGGCAACGCGGCCACCGATCCCGACCCGGACTGGACGCCGCTGCGGGTCACCGCCCCGTCGCCGGAGTACCCGTCGGGCCACGCCTGCTTCACCACGGCGGTCATGACGGCCCTGGGGTCGTTCTTCGGCCGTGACGACCTCACGTTCGCCGCGTACAGCCCCGCCTCCGGCACGACCCGCCGCTACGACAGCCTTCAGGCGGCGACAGCCGAACTCCTGGAGGCGCGAATCTGGGCCGGCGTGCATTACCGCTTCGCCTCCGAGCACGGGCACCGGCTCGGGCTGGCGGTCACCCACGACGTCCTGAACCGCGCCTTCCAGCGGCGCTGACGCGGCCGTCCAACCGAGTACGGCGCGGGCGGTCCGCAATTGAGGCGGCAGGGCCCGCTAACCCCGGGTGAGTTCGAGCACGGTTGCCATGTCGCTGAAGGGGAGGAGTTTGTCGCCGATGATCTGATGGGGCTCGCTGCCCTTGCCGGCGATCAGGACGATGTCGTCCGGGCACGCGGCGGAGAGAGCGAAGGCGACGGCCTGACGGCGGTCGGTGAACCGTTCGAACGGTGTGCCGGTCGCCGCGATGCCGGGGGCGATCTGGTCCAGGATGGCCTGGGGGTCTTCGTTGCGGGGGTTGTCCGAGGTGAGGACGCACAGATCGGAGTGGGTTCCGGCGATCCTGCCCATGTCCGTCCGCTTGGTGGTGTCCCGGTCCCCGCCGCAGCCGAAGACGGTGATGACCTGGCCGCGTGCGAAGTCGCGGATGGTGGTGAGGACCTTGTCCAGGGAGTCCGGTGAGTGGGCGTAGTCCACGATCACCGACGTGCCGCGCGGCGTCTGGAAGCGCTCGAACCGACCCGGGATCGCAGGCATCCGGTCCAGGGCGGCGACCAGCCTGCCCAGATCGTGGCCCAGAAGGTGGCAGGCCGCCACGGTGGCCAGCGCGTTGGCCACCGAGAAGCGGCCCGGAATGGGGATCGCCGCCGGATACTTGCGGCCGTCGTGGTGCAGGATGAAACGCGTGCCGGAGGCGTCCACGGAGAGGTCGGTGGCCCGGTAGTCCGCCTCGGCGTCCAGGGCGTACGTGGTCACCGTGCCCGGCATCATCGCCTGGATCCCGGCGCCCACCGGGTCGTCGGCGTTGACCACAGCGCGCCTGCACAAGCCCTGGAACAGACGCAACTTGGCGTCCCGGTAGTTCGCCATCGTTCCGTGATCGTCCAGGTGATCCTGCGTCAGGTTGGTGAACACGCCGACGTCGATGAACGTACGGTCCACCCGGTGTGTCAGCAGCGCCATGGACGTGGCTTCCAGTACCGCGCTGCCGACTCCGCGGTCGCGCATGCACCCCAGCAGGTACTGCAGGTCCGGCGACTCCGGCGTGGTCAGCACCGACCTCGGCATCGGGATCAGCTCGTCGCCGATCCGGCTGCCGGCGGTCCCGATGACCCCCACCTTCGCGCCCTCGGAAATCCGCAGGACCGACTCGACCATGTACGACACCGACGTCTTGCCGTTGGTACCGGTGATCGCCACCATGTCCATCTGCCGCCCCGGCTCACCGAAATAGCGGGAGGCGACGACCGCGGCCGCTGTCCGGGTGTCCGGCACCCGTACGACGCACACCTCCGGTGCCGACGCCCACACCGACGCCGCAGGTGCCGGCGTCGCGGCGTCGACGAGTACCGCCGCCGCGCCGCATGCGAGGGCAGGTGCCACCGAGTCGGGGCCGCCTTCACGGTGGCCGGGCACGGCGATGAACAGCGAACCCGGCGTCACCCGGTCGGCGTCGAAGGTGGTTCCCGCGGTGATCCACGTCCTCGCCGGGTCGCCCTGCAGAACATGGTGCTCCTGCCCGGCCAGCAACTCGCTCAGCTTCACAGTGATCCCTTCGAAGGTGGCTCGGGCCGTCGTCGGGCCGTCGCCAGGCGGCAGCCCGGCGGTGCGCCGGAAGCTGCGGTGGTGCCGTTGAGCGGGTGCGCAGGTGTCGCGGACGCGTCCGATCAGAACCGGATGCGGCGGCTCAGGCCGGCAGCAGCAGTCCTGCCGTATTGCCTGCGGTGTGTTTACAAGAACAGCGAGCCGGGCGAGGCCAGGGCCCCGCCCCGGTGAGGGCGCGGAGAATCGCTAGCCGTGGCCGTGCAGCGCGATACGGCCACTCTCGGGCGCCTCATTGTCAGCTGCGGTCGCCGGGCCCACGGCAGCCGGGCACAGCCGACAGGCAGCCTGCTGCAGGCTATCCCTCACGGCACGTGTGCGACTCATGTGCCGAGTGTACGTCCGCCCGAGCGGCCCCAAGGCCACGCTCGGCGCGCCACCGAGGGCGCCCGAGGCGGGTACCTCCTCGTCCGGCGCCCTTGGTGGCCCCGGCAGCGGTGCAGCGGGCGGCAAATGGGGCTCGGTCGCCGTGGGCCGTGTCGGCGTGCAGGTGTCGGCCTGTTCGAGATCGAAGGTGGCCTGGCGCTCGCGCTCGATCGTGCTGAGCGCCGACAGGTCCAATCAGCTGGTTCGCCGCGGTGGCCGCCTTGGGGAACAGCTTCGCGCTGCGCACGGTAGGAGCGGGTCGAGGTCACGCTCGCCACTGCGGAATGGGGCGCCTGGTTCAACACCAGCGCCTGCCAACCGCGACCGATATCCGACCGCCGAACGCGCAGCCGACTACTACCTCCAGCAGCCCCAACGCGGGGTTGGAGTCAACGCGTAGAGCGTCCATCCATCCGGGATCGCTTCACCTCGGAGGGATGTCGAGGGCACACGGGGCCGGAGGCCAGAGCGCTCGACGAAGACGTTCCCTTGAACGATTCGCACCCAGATGGATCTCGACGGCACGTAGGCCAGCGTCGCCTCAGAGCGCAAGGCCCGCATATATGTTCCGACTTGCTGGCTCTTGGGCGAAGCGAGACGATGGAAAAGTCAGAGTTCGTTGCGGTTCCCGTCGACGAGCGGAAGGCGGTGTGTGAGGCGACGAGGCTGTCCGGCTGAGGCTTGAACGCACAGACTCCTTTACTCGGCTGAGTACGCCGGACAGTGACCTCGAAGAACGACCCGTCGCACGCCGCTCATGGAGCACCCACTGGGGGTCAAGGGGTCGCAGGTTCAAATCCTGTCGTCCCGACCAGCTTTGATGCAGGTCGGAGGCCGTTCTCTCGATTGTGGGAGGGCGGCTTTTCCCGTTCCCGGAGGGCTGGTAGCAACCTCTCGCACCGCACTCGACGGCGAACGGGATAACGAGGAGATAGCCGGTCGATATCTCCGCGCACCATCATCGATTCCCCATTCAGGCGTCCGGTCGTTCGGGCGGACAGCGGCCGAGGGTGCGGAGGGTCCATGGCGGCGGGTGCGGAGCCTTTGCGCGTGCACGAGGTGTTCGAGCGGCAGGCGGCCCGGACGCCGGACGCGGTCGCCGTCGTACACGGCTCGCACCGGATGGACTTCCGTGAACTGGACGAGCGCGCCGAGCGGCTCGCCGGGCAGCTCGTCCGTCGCGGCGTCGGACCGGACGTCGTGGTCGGCATGTGCGTGGAGCGCGGCTTCGACATGGTCGTGGGTGTGCTGGGCATTCTCAAGGCCGGAGGCGCCTATGTGGCCCTCGATCCCGTCCATCCGCCCGAGCGGCTGAGCCGGACGAGCGAGGACGCGTGCCTGGGCCTCGTGGTGACCCGGCGCCGCCTGACCCCGCTCCTGCCGCGCGGACCCCGCCCCGTTCTGCTGGATGAGCTGCCCGAGCGGCCGGAACCTCCTGGCGTACGGGCCCGCCCGGCGCCTGCCTCCCTCGCCTACCTGATGTACACGTCCGGCAGCACGGGCACCCCCAAGGGGGTCCTCGTGACCCACGCCAACCTGATCAGTCTGCACAGCGCCTGGGAACGGCTGTACGGGCTCCGTGCGGCCGCCCTGAAGCTGGTGTCCGTCAGCGGGCTCTCCGTGGACCTATTCCTCGCCGACCTGCTGCGTTCCGTCTTCGCCGGGGGCACCGTCGTCATCGCCGAACAGGACGTGATCACCGATCCGTCCCGGCTGTTCGATCTAGTGACGCGCAGTGGGGGCACCGCCATGGAGCTGGTGCCCTCGCTCGCCAAGCTGCTGGCCCGGGAGGCCGTCTCGCGCGGCACGCTCATCCCGCCGATGCGCCTGCTGTCCGTCGGGTCGGAGGGCTGGCTCGCCGAGGACTGCCGGGAACTGCTGGCCGCCGTCGCGCCGGGCAGCACGGTGGTCAACGCCTACGGCACGACCGAGACCACGGTGGACTCCTGTGTCCTGTTCCTGGACGAGCAGGTGATCGACGGCGCGGCGACCGTGCCGGTCGGGCCCGCCGTCGCCGGCACCACCGTCCACGTCCTGGACGCGGCCCTGCGGCCCGTGCCCGCGGGCGGCACCGGGGAGCTGTACATCGCTGGGCCGGGGCTGGCGCGCGGCTACCACGGCAGGCCCGGCGCGACCGCGCTCACCTTCGTGGCCCACCCCTGCGGCGCCGCCGGTGAGCGGCTCTACCGCACCGGGGACCTGGTCCGGCGCAGGGCCGACGGGCACCTCGACTTCCTGGGCCGCACCGACGGGCAGGTGAAGATCCATGGCCACCGGGTGGAGACCGCCGAGGTGGAGAACGCGCTGGTCGCGAGCCCCGGTGTGCGGGACGCGGCGGTCGCCGTCAAGGAGGACGGCGGAGGGCGGCGCAGGCTCGTCGGCTATGTGGTGACCGAGGACGGCGGAGAACCCGACGCCGCCCGGCTGCGCGACCGTCTCGCCGGGCACCTGCCGGAGCACATGGTGCCGACGGTCTTCGTCGCACTGGACCGGTTGCCGCGACTGCCCGGCGGCAAGACCGACCGGCGTGCGCTGCCCGACCCCCGCCCGCCGCGGCCTGCCGACGCCGGCTTCGAGGCCCCGCGCACCGACACCGAGCGGATGCTGGCCCGCGTCTGGTCCGAGGTCCTCGGCGTGCCACGCATCGGACGGGACGACGACTTCTTCCGCACCCTGGGGGGCGACTCGGTCCTCGCCATGCAGGTGGCCGCCCGCGCCCGCGCCGCGCTCGGCGCCCCGCTCCCGCCCGGCGCCCTGTTCCGCGCCCCCACGCTGGCGGACCTGGCCACGGAGACCGACGCTACACGCACCCAGAGCGGGGACCGAGCCGACGAGTGTCCTGCCGCCGCCGCGCACCGCGACCCCCGTGCCCAAGGCGACGCCCCGCTGCGGCTCGTGCCCTCCCACGCTCAGCGGCGGCTGTGGTTCCTGCACCAGTACGATCCCGGCCCCGCCTACCACGTCGGCCTGGCGTTACGGCTGGTCGGAGCGCTGGACCCGGTCGCGCTGGACGTCGCGCTGAACTGGGTCGTCGCGCGCCACGAAGGGCTGCGCACCACGTTCGGCAGCGAGGCGGGCCGCTGTGTCCAAGTCGTGCACCCCAGGGCCCGGCTGCGCCTGGCGCACAGCGACCTCAGTGGGCTCCCGGGGCCGGAGCGCGAGGCCGCGACGGAGCGACTGCAACGCGCCGACCTGACTCACCCCTTCGATCTGGCCGAACTGCCGCTGCTGCGGCCCCGGCTCGTCCGGCTCGGCGAGCACGAACACCTTCTGACCTTGACGGCGCATCACATCATCACCGACGACTGGTCCTACGAAGTGCTGGCCGCCGAACTCGGCACCTGCTACTCGGCAGCCGTGGCCGGTGCGCGGACGGCGCCCGACCTCCCGCCGCTGCCTCTGCGGCACGCGGACCACGCCGTCCGGCAGCACCGCCGCATGGCGGAGAACGGCCTCGCCGATCGCCACCTCGCCTACTGGCGGCGGAGGTTGGACGGCATGGCACCTCTCGAACTGCCCCGGGACCGGCCCCGCACCGCACGCACCGGCCCCGCGGGCCGCATCCGGCGCACTGTGCTCCCGCAACTCCGCGACCGGCTCGCCGCGCTGGGCCGCGAGCAGGGCGCCACGCTGTACGTGACGCTGCTGGCGGCCTGCATGCTGCTGCTGGCCCGGCGCACGGGCCGACAGGACATCGCCGTCGGCACCGTCGTCTCGGGGCGTGACGACGTGGACCTGGAGGGGCTGGTCGGGTTCTTCGCCGACACGGTGGTGCTGCGCGGCACCGTGGACGAGCGGCACAGCTTCGCCGAACTGCTGGGCGACGTACGGGGCATGGTCGCGGAGGCCGTGGACCACGCCGAACTGCCCTTCGACCGGCTCGTCGAGGAACTCGCGCCTGACCGCCACTCAAGTCAGGACCCGCTGGTCCAAGTGCTGATCGTGATGGCCAACACCCCGGCCCGGTCAAGGGAGTTCACCGGCCTGGCCGTCACCGAGGTCGACGTGCCCGCCGTGGCCGCCGACTTCGACCTGACCGTCGAGTTCCGGGACACCGACGACGGGCTGCGGGCGGACTTCCTCTACCGCACGGACCTGTTCGACGCCTCGACGGTCGAGCGGCTGGCGAGCGCCCTCCAGGAGCTGCTGGACCGGCTCGGGCGCGACGGGCACCGGCCGCTGCGCGAGCTGCCCCGACTGACCGGCGTCGAGCGGAGGGAGCCGGTCCTCCGGCTGGACGGCGGCCCCGCCGAGGACGGCCGCTGTGTGCACGAGGTGTTCGCCGAGCAGGTGCGCCGCCACCCCGACGCGACGGCCGTCGTGCGCGGCCGGGAGCAGCTGACGTACCGCGAACTCGACCATGCCGCCAACCAGTTGGCACACCATCTCGTCGGCTTGGGCGTCGGTCCGGACACCGTCGCCGGTATCTGTCTCGACCGGGGCCCGGAGTTCGCCGTGGCCGCGCTCGCCGTGCTCAAGGCCTCAGGCGCCTTCCTGCCGCTGGACTCCGGTCACCCGCCGCAGCGGCACGCCGACGTGCTCGCCGACGCGGCACCGCTCCTCATCGTCACGGACCGCGAGCACGCGGCCCTGCTTCCGGAGGGCGTCGCCCCCCTCGTACGCCTTGACGCGGAGGAGGAGCGCACGGCGATCGCCCGGCGGCCCGGCACCGCGCCGCGGCGGCCGGTCCTGCCGCAGCACCTCGCCTACGTCGTCCACACCTCCGGGTCGACCGGGCGGCCCAAGGGCGTGCAGATCCCGCACGCCGGGCTCACCGCCCTCGCCGCGGACAGCCGTCGCACGCTCGGACTGGGGCCCGGGGCCCGGATGCTCCAGCATCTGTCCTGCGCCTTCGACGGCGGTCTGTGGCAGATCCTCATGCCGTTGCTGACCGGGGCGGCCGTGTGCTTCAGCCTGCCCGAGGAGCGGCTCGACCCGTACGCGCTGGCCCGCCGGGTCCGCGCCGACGGCACGACCGTACTGATGCTGCCACCCGCCCTGCTCGGCACCCTCGACCCCGCCGCGGTGCCCGACTCGGTGCTCGTCTGCTCGGCGGCCGACGTGTGCCCCGCGGACACGGCGCGGGCGTGGGCGGCCGGACACTCCTTCGGCAACCTCTACGGGCCGACCGAGACCACGATGTGCTCCACCGCCCACCTCGTGCCGCTCGGTGTCACGGACTCGGTGGCCGGGGCGGACGGTGTGCCCATAGGGCGGCCCGTGGCGGGCGCGCGGCACTACGTCCTGGACCCTTGGCTCCGCCCGGTCTCCGTCGGCACGCCCGGGGAACTCCACATTGCCGGGGCCGGTCTGGCGCGCGGCTACCTGGGGCAGCCGGCGCAGACCGCAGCACACTTCGTAGCCGACCCGTTCGGTGCGCTCGGCAGCCGCATGTACCGCACCGGCGACCTCGTGCGGCTCCGGGGCGACGGCACACTCACCCATCTGGGCCGCGTCGACGACCAGGTCAAGATCCGCGGCCACCGCGTCGAACCGGCCGAGACGGCGGCGGCACTGCGCGCTCACCCCGATGTCGCCGAGGCCTTCGTCACGGCCTGGCGCGACGAGGCGGGCGAGGCACGGCTGGTGGCCTACGTCGTGCCGCGCCCCGGCCGGGACGCCCCCGCCGGCACGGCCCTGCGCCGTCTGCTCGGCCGCACCCTGCCCGCCGCCCTGATCCCGTCCGTCTTCGTCGCCGTACCCGTCCTGCCCCTCAACGCGAGTGGCAAGGTCGACCGGGGTGCCCTGCCCCGACCCGGGCCCGCCCGCGCGCCGGAGTCGGCGTACGCGCCGCCCGAGACCCCGGCGCAGCGGACCCTGGCGGGCGTCTGGTCGGCGGCCCTGGGGGTCGAACGCGTCGGTGTCGACGACGACTTCTTCGACCTCGGCGGCGACTCCATCACCAGCGTGCGGCTCGTCGCCGAGGCACGCGCGGCCGGTCTCGCGGTGACCCCGAAGGACGTGTTCGAGCGGCCCACGGTGCGCGCCCTGGCCGAGGCCGCGCGCGCGGTCGCGCCCGCGGCCGAGAACGTTCCCGCGCGACGCGACCGCTACCCGCTGACCCCCCTCCAGGCCGGGCTGCTCTATCACTCCCTGGCCGGGCGGGACCTCTACGCACGCCGCATCACCCTGACCCTCGCGGGCATCGCGGACGCCGACGCGCTCGCCCGCGCCTGGCAGCACGTCGTCGATCAGACGCCGGCACTGCGCAGCACCGTGCACCTGCCCCACGGCGGGCGGCCGGAGCAGATCGTGCACCCCGAGTTCCGGGCGCCCGTCACGGCGTACGACTGGCGCGGGCTCGGCCCGGACGCCCTGCGGGACGCGCTGGCGGCGCTGACCGAGCGGGACCGGGGGTGGGACCCCGATCCGCGGCAGGCACCGCCGCTCAGGCTGGCCCTCGCCCGCACCGGCGAAGACGAGATGACGGTCCTGTGGACCACCCACCACCTCTTCGTGGACGGCTGGAGCGTGTCGGAGATCCTCACCGACGTCCTCGCCGCGTACGAGGATCTCGCCGCCGGACGTGCCCCGGCCGTCGTGCCGCGCAGGCCCTTCGCGGACTACGTCCAGTGGCTGCGCGACCGCGACCGGGCCGAGAGCCGCGCCCACTGGCAGGCGGAGCTGGACGGTCGCACCGCGCCGACACCGCTGCCGTACGGCCGCCGTCCCGCGCCGGGCGGCCGGAGCGGGCCGCACGCCGGGCACACCGTCACGATTCCGCTGCCCGAGCACGAGCGGCTGCGCGCCTTCGCCCGGCGCCACCGGCTCACCCTCAACACCCTTGTCCAGGCCGCGTGGGCACTGCTGCTGTCCCGGCACGCGGGCACGGACGACGTCGTGTTCGGCGCCACCGTCTCGACCCGCGACGCCGAGCTGCCGGACGCCGGGAGCATCATCGGGCTGCTCGTCAACACGCTGCCCGTGCGCATCCGCGTCGACGAGCGCGCCCCGCTCCTGGACTGGCTGCGCGCCCTCCAGGCCCGTCAGGTCGAAGCGCGCCGGCACGCCACCTTCCCGCTGTCCGAACTGCCGGGCGCCGCCGGACGGTTCGACACCGCCCTCGCCTTCGACAACATCCCCTACGACCCGGCCGCCGTACGCGTGGGCACGGTGCGCGTCGTCCGCCTCGACACCGACAACACCACCCACTACCCGCTGTCGCTGCTTGTGCACTCCGGTGGCGCTCTCGTGCTCCAACTCGACTACGACACCACCGTGTTCACCACGGACGAGATCGCCCGGCTGGCCGACGAGCTCCGCACCGCGCTGCTCGCCCTGGCGGCCGTCGCGCCGGACGCGCCGGTGGCTGCCGTACCCCTGACCGGCGAGAGCGCGCCGCGCGACACCGCCGGAACACGGGGTGCGCCCGAACCGGCCTGTGTGCACCACCTGTTCGCGGCCCAGGCGGCTCGTACGCCGGACGCGACGGCACTCTCGTACGGCGACGGGGAGCGGGCGGACCGGGTCACTTACGCGGAGCTGGACGCGCGTTCCAACCGGCTCGCGCACCACCTGATCGGGTGCGGTGCCCGGCCCGAGGCCCTCGTCGCGGTCGCCCTGCCCCGCGGTGTCGACCGGATCGCCGCCCAACTCGCCGTCCTCAAGGCCGGAGCGGCCTTCCTGCCCCTGGACCCCGACCACCCCGGCGAGCACGCCGCACGCGCCGTCGCGGACTCCGGCGCCGCACTCCTGCTGACCCGGACGCCCGGGGACGCGCCCTGGCGGCCCGGTACGGTGCGTGTCGTCGCCCTCGACGGGGCCCTGCTCGACCGCCTGCCGGACACAGCGCCCGAGGTGCCGGTACGGCCGGACAGCACCGCCTACACGATCTACACCTCGGGATCGACCGGCAGTCCCAAGGGAGTCGACGTCACCCACCGGGGAGTGACCGGCATGCTGGCCGCGGTGCGCGGCACCTGCGCCGGTGGTCCCGGCAGCCGCGTCCTCCAGTTCGCGGCACCGAGCTTCGACGCCGCCTTCTGGGAGACGTGCGCGGCGCTGCTCACCGGCGCCACCCTCGTCCTGGCCTCCGCCGAACGGCTCCGGCCAGGCCCTGAACTCGCCCGGACGCTGGCCCGGGAGGCCGTCACCCACGTCACGCTGCCGCCCGCGGTGCTGGGGATGCTGCCCGACGGGACACTGCCCCGCACGACGGCCGTGGTCTCCGCGGGCGAACACCTGCCCGCCGCGCTCGCCGCCCGGCTCGCCGTGCGGAACACGGTCTTCAACGCCTACGGGCCCACCGAGAGCACGGTGTGCGCCACCGTCAGCGGCCCGCTCACGGGTGACGGCGAACCGCCGATCGGCACCCCCGTGCCCGGCACGCGCGTGTACGTGCTGGACGCCCGGCTCCGGCCGGTGCCGACCGGCGCCGCGGGCGAGCTGTACCTGGCGGGCACCGGGCTCGCCCGCGGATACCGGGAGCGGCCCGCGCAGACCGCCCTGCGGTTCACGGCCTGTCCGTACGGGCCGTCCGGCGCCCGCATGTACCGGACCGGCGACCGGGTCCGCCGCCGGGCCGACGGCGGTCTTGAGTTCCTCGGGCGGGTCGACGACCAGGTCAAGGTGCGCGGATTCCGGGTGGAACCCGCCGAGGTCGAGGCGGCGCTCACCGCCCATCCGGCCGTCGCCCAGGCCGCCGTCACCGCCGACGGCACCGGCCACACGCGGCGACTGACGGCCCATCTGGTCCCGGCGGTCCCCGCCGACGGCACGGCGGAGGTGCTCGGCGCCGTTCGCGCGGACCTCGCCCGGCGACTCCCCGGCCACCTCGTGCCCTCGGCATGGCTGGTGCGGGACAGCCTCCCGCTCACCCCGCACGGCAAGGTCGACCGCCACCGCCTCGGCGCCGCCCCGCCCACTCGGCCCGTCACCGGCCGCGCTCCGCGGGGCGCGACCGAACGCTGGGTCGCCCGGGAGTGGGCCCGGCTCGTCGGCCGGGACGGCATCGGCGCGCGGGAGAAGTTCTTCGAGGCCGGTGGAACCTCCCTGAGCCTCCTGGAACTGGCCGCACGGCTCAACCCGCCCGGGCGCGAACCGATCCTGATCGCGGACCTCCTCGATCACTCCACCGTGGAGGAGATGGCCCGGCTCCTGGACGAGCGGGGCGGGCCGCCGTCGGGATCTGATTCCGGGTGGGACGGCCGGGCCGCCGCGGCAACGGCAGCGGCAGCGGGTGCGTCGGACGACGGTGGCGGGCTGCCGCCGGGCCTCGCTCCCGCGCTGGACGGCCGAGACGCCGCGGGGACGGCGGAGCGTGCGTCGGACGGCGATGGCGGGCCATCGCAGGGACCTGTTTCCGTGCGGGGCGGCCGGGTTGCCGTGGGGATGGCGGAGCGCGTGTCGGGCGACGAGGGCGGGTCACCGTCGGGCCCCGCTCCCGCGCCCGTTGACGGAGCCGACGTCGGAACGGCTGAGCGCGCGGCGGACGACCGGGCGGATGCCGTGGACGACGGCACCGGCGACTGGGAACTGTGATGCGGGGGGACGTAATGGGTCACGACCCTGTGGCGATCGTCGGAGTAGCGGTGGCGCTGCCCGGCGCTCACGACCTGGACATGCTTCACGACAATCTGCGCGCCGGACGGGTCGCCGTGGCACCGCCGAGCGCCGAACGGGTGCGGTACGCCGGAGGTGACCCCGGCACCTCGTACGCGCCCGGCGCCTACCTCGACCGCATCGACCTGTTCGACCACGCCTTCTTCGGGCTCTCCCGGCGTGAGGCGGAGACCATGGACCCGCATCAGCGGCTCGCGTTGCACCTGGTGCACCGGGCGGTGGAGAACGCCTGCCACGCTCCGGGCGAGCTGCGCGGCTCGCGCACCGCGGTCGTCCTCAGCGCACCCGACCCCGCCTATGCCGGACTCGTCCCCGACGACGACCCGCAGCGCATCCTCGGCACCCTGCCGTCGGCGAGCGCCGCCCGCGTCGCCTATCTGCTCGACCTCGCCGGCCCCTGCCACGTCGTCGACACCGCGTGCAGCGGCAGCCTGGCCGCGGTCGCCCTCGCCGTGCAGCAGCTGCGCTCCGGACAGGCCGAGCTCGCCATCGCCGGTGGGGTGAGTCTCCAGACCGTGCTGCGGCCTCTGGCCGGGTACGAGCCGCTGCCGGGCATCGAGTCGCCGGACGGTGTGTGCCGCCCGTTCGATGCCGCGGCCGACGGCACCGTCGGCGGCGAGGGTGGCGGAATCGTCGTCCTCAAGCCGCTGTCCCGGGCGCTGGCCGACCGCGACCACATCCACGCCGTACTGCGAGGGACCGCCGTCAACCACAACGGCTACCGCGCGACCGGCATGAGCGCGCCCAGCCGGGACGCCCAGGCCGAGGTGATCGAGGCGGCCTGGCGGAACGCGGGTCTGCCGGTCACCTCCGCCGGATACGTGGAGTGCCACGGCTCCGGCACGGCGCTCGGCGACGCCGTGGAGGCGGCGGGACTGCGGACGGCCCTCATGAGCGCCGGGGCGACGGGGGAGCCGCTGCCGATCGGCGCCGTCAAGGCCAACCTCGGCCACCTCGACCACGCTTCGGGCATGGCGGGCCTGTTCAAGGTGGTCACCGGGCTGCGTCGGGCCACCCTCTACCCGACGCCCGGCTTCACCGAGCCGCACCCCCTGCTCGGCTCCGGCAGCCCCGTCCGCGTCAACGACACCGCCCGGCCCTGGCCCGAGGGCGAGGGGGGCGGCCCGCGCCGGGCGGGGCTCAGCTCCTTCGGACTGACCGGCACCAATGTGCACGTGGTCGTCGAGGAGGCGCCGGCCCGCCGGGCCCGCGGGAGGCGGGCCGGGCGCGGCGGGCGGAGTGGGGAACTCGTCGTGGTGTCCGCCGCGACGCCGGACGCCTTGGACCGGCACCTCGCCGGACTCGCCGACTTCGCCGAGACCACTGGGCACTCGCTCGCCGCGGTGGCCCACGCCCTCAACCGCGGCCGCGACCACCACCGCCACCGCGTCGCCGTCGTCGCCCGCGACACCGCCGGCCTCGCGGGAGCGCTGCGCACCGCCACGGCACCCACCGAACCGGCGCCCGCGGACCCGCCGTTGGTTCTGCTCTGCTCCGGGGACGCGACGGTCGCCGACGTGGATGAGCGGACGTGGCAGAAGCTGTGCGGGGAGTTCCCGGCACTCGCGGAGGCCGGAGAGGCGGCGCCGGCGAATGTGCCGGTGCGGCGGCTGCTCGTGCGGCAGACGGGGCTGTACCGGCTCGTGCGGGCGCTCGGTCTGGACACCGCGCGGCTGGTCGGGTCGGGGCCGGGGAACCTCGCGGTGCAGGTCGCGCGGGGGAGACTGGACCGGGCTCAGGCGCTGACGCGGGCGGCGGAGGCCTTGCTGACGGACCAGGTCGACGAGGCGGGCCTGCTGCGCGCCGTACGCGGGTTCGTGCAGCAGGGTGCCGTCCTCCTCGAACTCGGCGGGGACGGTGTGCTGTCCCGGCGCATCCGCGAGCTGGCGTCCGCACTGCCGGTTGTCGCGCTGCCCGCCGACTCCGGCCGCCACGGAGTGCTGCGCGCGCTCGGCAGGCTCTACGAACTCGGCGTCCCGATCGACTGGAACACCTGCTACGACGGCCGGGACCTGGAGCGGGTCGAGGCGCCGACGTATCCCTTCGAGAGCGTGCCCTGCTGGTACGGGACACCGGGTCAGCGGCAGAGCGGTACGGCCCCGCGCCCGGCCGTACCGACGCCCGTCCCTTCGGCTCCGCCCGCCGACGCCGACGCCGACGCCGACGCCGACGCCGACACCGACACCGACACGGAGCGGGCGGTGGCGGAAATCTGGCACCGTGTCCTGGACGCTCCCGGCATAGGTCCCGAGGCCAACTACTTCGACCTCGGCGGCACCTCCATCGCCGGTATCACCCTGCTCCGCGAGGCCCGGGTCCGCTTCGGTGTGCGCATCACCTTCGCCGACCTCTACCAGAACCCGACGGTCCGGCACCTGGCCGCGCTCATCGACTCCAGGAAGGCGACCGCGGCAGGTCCGGACGGCCTTGACGTCACCGCCGCTCCCCGCACCGGCCATGTCCCGCTCTCCGCCAACCAGGAACAGCTCTGGTACCTGGACCGTCTGCTGCCCCCGGGCCCGCTCTACAACATCCCGGGGCAGCTGCGTTACCAAGGCGCCCTGGACATCGCCGCCCTCCGGGCCGCGGTCCGTGAGGTGGCCATGCGTCATGAAGTGCTGCGCACCCGGATCCTGGAGGACGACGGCCGGCCCTACGCCGTGTTCGACGCTCCGCCGCCCGACCTCACCATCCTCGACCTGCGGGACCGGCCGGCGGCGGAACGCGAGACGGAGGCACGCCGGATCGCGGTCGAGGAGGCCCGCACGCCGTTCCGTCCGCAGGCCGGGCCGCTGCTGCGGACCACCCTGGTCACCCTGGCCGAGGACGACCATCTGCTGCTGTGCACCTGGCATCACATCGTCTTCGACGGCTGGTCGCCCGCGGTGTTCTTCCGCGACCTCGCCGAGCACTACGCCGCCCGGCGCCAGGGGCGGCCCGCCCGGCTTCCGGAACTTCCGGTCCAGTACGCCGACTACGCCATTGCGCAGCGCGACCGGCTGGCCGGTGGGGCGCTCGACGCCGGACTGCGGTTCTGGCGGGCGGAACTGGACGGCCTCCGGCCCGCCGAACTCCCCTCGGACCGGCCGCGGCCGCCTGTGCCGTCGTACGCCGGAGATCTGCTGGAGGTCCGTGTCGACGACGAACAGGCGCGGCGGGTCCGGGAGTTCAGCAGGGGTGAAGGGGTGACGACGTTCGTCACGATGCTCGCCGCCGTCAACGCCCTGCTGCATCTGTGGGCCGGGCACCGGGACGTGGTGGTCGGAGCGGCCACCAGCGGACGTCTCAGCCCCGCCACGCACGAACTCGTCGGCTACTTCAACAACGTCCTGCCGTTCCGCACGCCCGTGGACGGCGGCGCCGGGTTCCGGGACCTGGTGCGGCGTACGGCGACCACGGTCACCGGCGTCCTGGACCACGAGGAGGTGCCCTTCGGGAGGATCGTGGCCGACCTCAACCCGCGGCGCGATCCGTCCCGGCACCCGCTGTACACCGTCTGCTACACCCACCAGAACACGGCCCCGCACACCGCGGAGCTGCCGGGCCTCACCGTGACGACCGACGCGGGCGCCGTGGCCGGCGTAGCGCCCGGCACCGCCAAGGTCGACCTCACCCTGGGGTTCAGCGACGAGGCGGAAGGGCCCATGCCCGGCTATCTGGAGTACGCCGTCGACCTGTTCGACCGCGCCACGATGGAAGGGCTCGCCGACCACTTCCTCGCGCTGGTCGCCGCCGCGCTCAAGGACCCGGACCGTCCCCTGAGCGACCTCGTCTCCCGTGCCGAGCCGCGGGTGCCCGACGGGGACGTGGCAGGGGCGGTGCGGCGGATCGCCGCGGAGGACCCGCAGCGGCCGGCGGTCGTGCACGGCGGGCAGACCTGCGACTACGGCGAACTGGACCGGCGGTCCGAGCTGCTCGCCGCACGGCTGTCGGCGGCCGGGGCCGGGCCGGAGACCGTGGTGCCGGTGCTCGCACCGCGCGGCTCGGACCTGGTGGTGGGCTGGCTCGGCGTGCTCAAGGCGGGCGCTGCCTTCGTGCCCCTCGACCCGGCCGCCCCGCCCGACCGGCTCGCCGGCATCCTCACGGACCTCGACGCCCCCGTCCTCGTCGGCCCGCCCGACCTCACGGCGACACACACCGACGGCAGGACCACGGTGGCGCTGGACGACGAGGGCCGCACGGGGCGTGGTGGCGTGCCGCTCGCCCGTGGTTCGGGCCATGTGCGTCGGCTCGCCTACGTCGCCTTCACCTCCGGTTCCACCGGACGCCCGCAGGGGTGCGGAGTGGAGCACGGGGCGCTGGAGAACCTGCTGGCGTGGTTCGGGCGGGAGACCGGGCTGCGGGCGGGGGAGCGGGTGGCCCAGGGATTCGCGCCGGGCTTCGACGGGTCGGTGCTGGAGATCCTCGGGACCCTGCGCCACGGGGCGACCCTGTATCTCGCCGACGACACCCTCCGTACGCCGGCCGCGCTGCTGCGCGGGTTCGCCGACGAGCGGATCGCGGTCGCCTGTCTGCCCACGCCGATGGCGGAACTCGTCCTCGCGGAGGCCTCCGACGTGCCGGTGCCGGGGCTGCGGGTGCTGGCCACCGGCGGTGACCGGCTGCGGGTCCGGCCCGCCCCGGGCACGTCCTTCCGGCTGATGAACATGTACGGGCCCACGGAGTGCGCCGTGGTGGGCACGTACGGCGAGGTCGCGCCGGAGCCGGCCGGCCCGCTGCCCGGCATCGGCGGCCCCCTGCCCGGCGTCCGCGCCCACGTCCTCGACGCCGGTCTGCGGCCCGTGCCGCGCGGCCGGCCGGGGGAGCTGTACCTCGGCGGCCGTGCCGTCGGCCGGGGCTACCACGGCCTGCCCGGACCGACCGCCGCGCGCTTCGTGGCCGACCCGTTCGCCGACGTGCCCGGCGCGCGCATGTACCGTACCGGGGACCTCGTGAGCGTCCGTCAGGACGGCACGCTCGACTTCCAGGGGCGTGCCGACGACCAGGTGGAGATCCGGGGCCACCGCATCGAACCGGCCGAGATCGAGCGCGCGTTGCTCCAGCAGCCGGGCGTGCGGGAGGCCGTGGTCGGCGCGGATCCGGACACCCGTGGCGCACCCCGCCTCGTCGCGCACATCGCGGGCGAGGCCCTGCTCGACGAGGCCGACCTGTGCGACCGGCTCGCCCGCCTGCTGCCCGCCGCCATGCTCCCGGCCCGCGTCCTCGCCTACCGCCACCTCCCGCGCACGGCCAACGGCAAGCTGGCCCGCAACGCCTTGCCCACGGCCGGGCTCGGGGATTCCCCCTTGTCCACGGACGATGTTGAGACCCCGCAGCCCGGACGCGCTTTGCCCACGGGCGGTGTTGAGGCCTCGCGCCCCCGAGGCGCTTTGCCCGCGGGCGGTGTCGAGGGTTCCCGTCCGCACGGTGTGTTGCCGGTGGATGGTGCTGAGGAATCCGCGTTGCTCTCGGGCGGTGTTGAGGCCTCGCGCCCCCGAGGCGCTTTGCCCGCGGGCGGTGTCGAGGGTTCCCGTCCGCACGGTGTGTTGCCGGTGGATGGTGCTGAGGAATCCGCGTTGCTCTCGGGCGGTGTTGAGGCCTCGCGCCCCCGACGCGCCTTGCCCGCGGGCGGTGTCG
>NZ_JAAKZX010000154.1:0-4401 GCF_011045025.1 Streptomyces ureilyticus | reverse complement strand
CGGGCGGTGTTGAGGCCTCGCGCCCCCGAGGCGCTTTGCCCGCGGGCGGTGTCGAGGGTTCCCGTCCGCACGGTGTGTTGCCGGTGGATGGTGCTGAGGAATCCGCGTTGCTCTCGGGCGGTGTTGAGGCCTCGCGCCCCCGACGCGCCTTGCCCGCGGGCGATGTTGAGAACTGGCAGCCCCGAAGTGGCCCGCCCACGGGCCGCCTTGAGGACCTGCAACCCCGTCCCACCAACCCTGGAGCCGCCGTGCCCCCGCGCCTCGACGCCGCCGCAGTCCCGGAGCAGACTGCCCTCGACGGGCACGCCGAGCGCGTCCTCGCCGGTATCTGGGCCGAGTTGCTGGGGCGGCCCGTCGGTCCTGACGACGACTTCTTCGCCGTCGGCGGAGACTCCGTGCTCAGCGTCGCCGTGGCGGCCCGGGCCGAGCGCGCCGGGCTCGCCCTCACCCCGCACGACGTACTCGTCCACCCCACCCTGCGCGACCTCGCGGCCCTGGCCGCGCCCGCCTCCCGGGCGGCCCACGACGACCCTGACGAGCCCATCGCCCTCAGCCCGCTCATGCACGCGATCCTGGACAAGGCGCCGGACCACGGACGTGACCTGATCGTCGCCGAGGTTCTGGAGACCACCCCCGGTGTCCGCGCGGACGCGGTGCGGGCCGCGCTCGACCGGCTGGTGCGGCTGCACGAACCCCTGCGCTTCCGCCTCAGGAGCAACGCGCTGGGCCACCGCCTGGTCCGTGCCGCGGCCGAGACGTCCACGGTCGTCGACGTCAGGGCCCTGCCGCTGCTCGACGACGCCGCCGTGCCCGCCGTCCTGGAAGCCGACAAGACCGAGCTCGCCGCAGCCGTCGACCCGGTGCGCGGCCCGATGCTGCGCGCTCGCTTCTACGACCGCGGCCCACGGCGCACCGGGATCCTGCTGCTGACCGTGCACCACTTCGCCTACGACCACATCTCGGCCGTACCGCTGCTGGAGGAGCTCAACTCCGCGCTGCGGGACGGCAGTTCCGCACCAGCCCGGCCGGACCGGAGCGACGTACGACGGCGGACGTGGCGGCACTGGACCGAGCGGCTGCTGAAGTCGGCGCAGTCCGACGAACTGGCCGGCGAACTCGGCCACTGGACCGCCGTTCTGGAGGCGGGCCGCACCGTCGGAACCCTGTCCGACCGGCCTGCCGGACCGTGCACCGGCACGGCGATGCTGCGCCGCACGCTGCCCGCGGAGCGGGTGGCCCCGGAGCTGAAGGTGTCCGGGGCGGCCGGGCGGGAAGCGGCCGCGGCCGCCGTGGCCTGCGCCTGGAGCCGGTGGCGCGGGCAGCCCGACGCCTGCCTGCTGACGGTCGGCTCGGGCACCCCCAGCCCCTACCGTCCCGACGACCGCTCCCTCGCGCTCGGCTGGTTCACCTCCGCCCACCCGGTGCTGCTGCCGGTCGGCCCCGGACAGCGAGCCGACACGGTCGTCCCCGCCGCCGCGGAGATCCTCCGCTCCGTGCCGAACGACGGTGTCGGATACGGGATCCTTCGCCACCTCAGCCCGCTCACCCCCGCCACGGCGGCGCTGCGCGGCCTGCCCGAACCCGACCTCCTCGTCGAGCACACGGCTACCGGAGGCGAGGAACTGCGCACGGGGGACGACCCGGTGTGGATCCGCTCCGGGCCGCTGGCCCTGGAACAGAACACGCTGCTGTCGTACGTGCCGACGGTGGTCACCAGCGCGATCTCGGGTGGCGCCCTGGAGGTCTACCTGGTGCACGACGACCGGCTCGCCGCCGACCGGATGAACGCCCTGGCCGACCTGCTCGCCGAGGCCTTCGCCGAACTCGCCGGGCAGGGCTGAGATGGCCGCACCGCTCGCGATCCGCGCCGCCGCCTGGCACCTGCCCGAGCGCGGCGTCGACCTCGCCGACCTGCCCGAACTGGCCACGCTCGACCCGGCGGAGCGCGAGCTGTGCCTGACCCTGGGCATCGACCGGATCCGTGCCGACGAGGAGCTCGACGAGACGGCTCTGGCCCTGGACGCGGCCCGGCAGGCGCTCGCCGAGGCCGGCGTCGCCGCCGCGGACCTCGGGGCGCTCGTGGTCGTCGAGTCCCGTGCCCCCGAACGGCTGATGGTCTCCGAAGCCACCCGGTTGCAGGGCCTGCTCGGCGCCGACGCGGCCCTCACCTTCTCCGTGGGCGGTCTCGGCTGTGTGTCGATCACCCCTGCCCTGCTCACCGCCCGCGGGCTCCTCGCCGCCGACCCGGACCTGGAGCACGTCCTGGTCGTCCACGGCAGCAAGCCCTCGACGCCCACCCGCTACCGGCATCCCGTGACGGTCAACGGCGACGCGGGACAGGCGCTGCTGCTGGCCCGCGCCGGCGACCTGCGGGTCCTCGACTGCCTCCAGGAGAGCGACGGCGCCTACTGGGACCTGTTCCACGTGCCTTTCCGCGAACGCCCGGTCGCCGACTGGCGCGAGGAGTGCCGGGATCCCACCGCGTACTCCTTCCGGCTCGCCCTGGAGACCCGCGACCGGCTGCGCGAGCTGCTGCGGCGGCTGCTGGAGCGCAACGGCCTGCGCCGCGAGGACGTGCGCGGATACGTCAGCCAGAACCTCTCGACGGGTGGCTTCGCCTTCCTGGAGGAGGTTCTGGACGTGGGCCTGCTCCCGGCCTGTCGCGACAACCTGCGCCGCTACGGCCACCTGGGCCCGGTCGACGTCCTGCTCAACCTCGACACGGCCCTGCGCCGCGGCGAACTGCCCGACGGCGGACCCGTCGTCCTGATCAACGCCAGCCCGGTGGCCGCCTGGAGCCTGCTCCTGGTCGCCACCGGCGGTGACCACGAGCACACCTACCAGCTGTAGACCCACCAGACCTGCGGAGATCCCATGGCAACAGCGGCCGAGGACGTCCTGGCCTTCCTCACCCGGGCGTTGGGCAGTCCGGTCGGGCCCGACGACGACTACTTCGCCGACGGGCGTGCCAACTCGCTCTTCGCGCTGGAGCTCGTCGCGTTCGTCGAGCACCGCTTCCGACTCACCGTCGAGGCGGAGGACCTCGACGTCGGCAACTTCCGGACCGCCGCGAACATCCTGGCGTTCGTGACCGCCAAGACGGGCGACCGGTCCCCGGGGGCGGTGACCGATGCCGCCAACGGCTAGCGTCGCCACCCTCGTCGCCCGGGCGCGCGCGGAGGCCGCCGACTGGGACCGCGCCGGCGAACTGCCCGACTCCGTCGTCGCGGAGGCCGCCCGGGCCGGACTCCTCGGCGTCGGCGTGCCCGCCCCACACGGGGGCAGCGGCGGCACCCCCGCCGAGCTGGGCGAGGTGTGCGCGCACCTCGGCGGGGCGTGCAGCGCCCTGCGCGCCCTGGTCACCGTCCAGGACATGGTCACCGCCGCGGTGCTGCGCTGGGGCACCCCGGCCCAGCGCGCCCGCTGGCTGCCGCCGCTGGCCCGCGGCGAGCGCCGCGCCGCGTTCGCGGCCACCGAGCGGGGCGCGGGCACCGAACTGTCCGCCGTGACGGCCTCCGTGACCGAGCACGGCGAGGAGATCGAGATCAGCGGGCACAAACGCTGGGTCACCTTCGGCCGAACCGCCGACACCTTCCTCGTCCTGGGCACCGCGGACGGACGCCCCGCCGCGGTCCTCGTCGAGGGTGACCGGCCGGGCGTCCGCAGAGAGCCCGTCGAAGGACAGCTGGGCCTGCGCGCGGCGGCCGTCGCGCACGTCGCCCTCGACCGGGTGCGCGTGCCCCGCGACCACCTCCTCGCGCCTGTCGGGCTCGGCCTCTCGCACGTCGTCGCCACCGCACTCGACCATGGGCGCTTCACCGTGGCCTGGGGGTGCGTGGGCATGGCCGAGGCCGTCCTCGACGCCGCCGCCGAGCACGCCGCGCGGCGCACCCAGGCCGGTGCCGTGCTGGCCGAGCACGAGGTGGTCCGCGCCCTGCTGGGCCGATGCGCCGTGGACACCGCGGCCGCCCGTGAACTGTGCGCCCGGGCCGCACACGCACGTGCCGAGCGCCTGCCCGAGGCGGTCGCGGACACCGTCGTCGCCAAATACGCGGCGGCCCGCGCCGCGGTCCGGGTCACCGGCGGCGCCGTACAGACCCTCGGAGCCGCCGGCTGCGCTCCCGACAGCCTCGTGGGGCGCTTCTTCCGCGATGCCAAGGTCATGGAGCTCATCGAGGGCTCCGCGCACGTCGCCGAACTGCACATCGCGGACCGGCTGTTGCGCCGTCACGGCTTCAACTCCGCGGCGCACGTCGCCCGTCGGGAGGCCCGCGCATGAGTTTCCTGAGTCAACCTCTATGCCGCCAAGGGGGTGTCGGCGGTCGTGTTGATCTTTCCGTTGGCCTGGTGGATCTCGGGGTCGTAGCAGGCTCCGTCGCGCCAGCAGGCCCAGATCACCCG
>NZ_JAAKZX010000153.1 GCF_011045025.1 Streptomyces ureilyticus | reverse complement strand
CGCACGATCAGCGCGCCACTGCCGACGCCGACCCTCCGGAACATCGCTGGTCTTCAAACTCCAGTCCGCCGTGGCCACGTCGCACACCTCCGAGATCAAAGTGTTGCGACGACCAGTTGAATCCACCTTGCGTGCCGTGGTCGGCATGGTGGACGAGTTCGCCGGGGGCGACCTCGCGGCTGGCCAGCGCGTACTCGAGCGAAGTGAGGACCAGGTCGGCGTCCGCGCGGGCGGACGTCTCCCAGGCCACGACTCTGCGGGAGAAGGCATCGCGGATCGCTGACAGCCACAGTGGCCCCTCCAGGGTGGGGATCATGGTCAGGTCGGTGACCCACAGCCGGTTCGGCGCGGGTGCCGTGAAGTCGCGTTGCACCAGGTCAGGGGCGAGGTCGGCGTCCGCGTCGCGGCGGGTGAAGCCCTTGCTCCTGCGAGGGCTGATCCCAGCCAGGCCGGCCTGGCGCATGAGCCGCTCGACCCGCTTGCGGCCGACGTGGACGCCCTCCCGCCTCAGGACGGCATGGACCCTGGGCGATCCGTAGATCCCGCCGGAGTCCTGGTGGATCTGCCGGATCTGCCCGGTCAGCTCGGTGTCCTGGCGGCGCCGTTCACAGGGTTGCTCCTCGGACCGGCGCCAGCGGTAGTAGGTGGAGGAGGGGATGTGCAGTTCCCGGAGTACGGGCTCGACCCCCAGGTGCGGGTGCTCGGTAAGGAGCGCGGTCACCTGGGCCGGGTCGGGTCGAGCTGCGCGGCGAAAAAAGCCGAGGCCGTCCGCAGGACCTCATTGGCACGGCGCAGTTCCCGCACCTCGCGCCGCAGCTGGGCGAGCTGTCCGATACATCCGCACCGCACGCTCACGCAACTCCAGCGGGTACTTCCTCGGGGCAGGCATCGTCAGGGCTCCTCTCATGAAACCCATCTGACCTGCTGTCACCTTTCCTCGCATCTCGGGGGAACCTGAGTGGTGGTGCGATCACCTTTCCTGCCTTCGACAGTTGGTAGCTGCAGTGCGGTACTGCTCCAGCATCGACGAAGGCGCTGGCATCATGCTGTCGATGAGCTGCAAGATACGCATGTCCGCGTCTGGCGTTCACCTGTTCGACCGCGTCTCTGGGGTGAACGTGCTGCTCGACGAGGTGCCTGTTCCCGCCGAGTTCGTCTCCCGTGCTCCGCGGTACCTGTCCGTCGCGCTGACGAACGCGTGCGAGCTCCACTGCGTCTACTGCTATGCGCCCAAGCATGCCGCTGCGCTCGACAGGGAGCTTGTGCTGGCGTGGGCGGCGGAACTCGACGCCGGGGGCTGCCTCGGTGTCGGCTTCGGAGGCGGGGAGCCGACTGCATACCGGCGCTTTGCCCAACTGTGCTGGGACATCACCAAGTCCACGTCCATGGCGGTGACCTTCACGACGCACGGGCACCGGCTCACACCCGAACTTGTCGATTCCCTACGCGAGTCCGTGCACTTCGTGCGCCTGTCCGTCGACGGGGTCGGAGCCACCTACGAGCGGCTTCGCGGCCGCCCGTTCGCGGCCGTGGTCCGCGCGGCCGGGTTGCTCGCCTCCCTCGCCCCGTTCGGTATCAATGCGGTCATCAACGCCGACACAATCGGCGACCTGGACGGCCTCGCCGTCTTCGCCGACGAGGTCGGCGCGTGCGAACTGCTGCTTCTGCCGGAGCAGCCGACCGCCGCAACCTCCGGCATCAGCGACGCCGATGCGCAGTGCCTCGTCGAATGGGCCGCGACCACCAGGACCGGCGTTCGGCTCGCCATCTCCCGGACCGGTCTCGAAGCCGCCCTGCCCACCGCGGAAACCATTCCCGGCGAACTTCCCCTCGACGCACACATGCACCTGGACGCGGCCGGAGTCCTGCGCCCCCATGCTTACTCACCGACGGGAGTACCGGTCGGTGCCTCCATCATGGAAGCCGCGCAGGCGCTGAGGGAGACACAATGAAGATCTGGAACGGCTACGGTTCGGAGCATTCGATGGACCTGGTTTGATCGGCCGGTTCCAGACAGTCACCGGCGCGCAGGCGGCGGCGGAGGGCATGGAGGCTCTGCGAGCCCTGGCCGAGGCCGCGTGGTCCGACGACGACTGGCGGAGTCATGACGAGCGCATGCCTCGCGAACTCGTTGACGAGCTGGTCAAGTTAAAGCTCTACGACCTGGGCCGGTCCGACGTTGACCTCTACGCTCTCGATCACAGCGTCACCCGTGAGGCGGAGACGGTCCGAGTCTGGACTGAGGAGTCCGACGTCCAAGGCTTTTTGAAGGTGCTCCTCCACTACGGCGCGAAGGTCGAGGTCTTCTCCCGCCACGCATGGAACGAGAACGGGAGCGAGCGGTCCGATGCAAGCAGTGGGAGCGACAGTGGATCTGACTGATCTGGCGCGCCTGCCCGGCGCCGTCGACCAGAACTTCGAAGCGCTCACGCGGGCCGTCGTCTCCCGCCGCTACGGGGCACTGGGCACGATGCGAGAGCGCCGCAACCAGCCGGGGGTCGAGTTCTACCTGCACGTCGACCATGCCGGCGACCTGGGCGATCCGGGCCGGGTCTGGGGGTGGTCGTGCAAGTGGTTCATCCTGAACAGCAGGAACGAGCTCAACGCGGGCCAGCGCACGCAGATCGAGGACTCCTTCACCCTGGCGATCAAGCACGTCGCTGGATTGACCGACTTCGTGCTGTGCCTTCCGCAGCGGCCCGCGAAGAGCGACGAGCAGTGGATTTACGGACTCGCCCGGCAGGGTGTCAAGGTCAAGCTGTGGTCCGCCGAGAACTTTGACGCCGAACTGGGCGGACACGACGAGCTTCGCTCCACCTTCTTCGGTGAACTCGCCCTCACTCCCGCGGCACTGGCGCGAGCTCATGAGCAGTCTGTGGCACCGATTGCGGCCCGGTGGGCCCCACAGCTGCACACCGCGCATCACGTGCAGCACCGCATCGAGCGAGCCCTGTTGCGCCCGGCCTCCTTCGCGTGGCTGCAACAGCGCACCGACGACGTCACAGCCCGGCTCCAGGCACTGCGCGCAGGACTCGCCGGCCTCGACGCCGCCACCCGTGAGGATGGCGAGAAGATCGCCGACGATGTGGCGAGGTTCGTCGACCACCTGCGCGCCGTCCTCGACGCGGGCAGGCACCTTCGACCCTGGGAAGTGCGCGAGCGCCTCGCCGACCAGCAGCCTCCGCGAACCTCTCCGCGGACACTGCGACATCTCGTGCTCAAGCTCAGGCAGCGCCACCTTCCCGAGGCGCCGCTCGTCACAGGTCTCGCAGCGGAGATCCGCGACATCGTTCAGTGGCTGACCGCGATGCAAGCGGACGCCGAAGCCCCGCTGCTCGCGGTTGTCGCCGCTGCCGGACAAGGCAAAACGCACCTCGCCGCGCAGATCACCTCGCAGGCAGACCAGCCAACGGCCGGGGTGTTCATCCAGGGAGCAAACCTGCACGCCAGCGACACTCTCGATGATTTCTCGCGACGGATCCCCGGGCTCAGGGTCGACCGCTTCGAGGACCTCCTGGAAGCGCTCAACTCGGCCGGAGCCCGCGCCGGCTGCCGGATACCGCTGGTCATCGACGGACTGAATGAGGCAGAGCGGCCCCTGCAGTGGCGGAACCTCCTCGCCAGGCTGGCACCGGCCCTGGACCGTTATCCCCACGTCGCGGTGATCGTCACCCTCCGCGAGGTGCTCGCCGACCAGATCCTCCCGCAGGCCACCGTGTCCCTGAAACTGAAGTGGCAGAGTGCGGAAGTCGACGACATCGTGCGCGTCTACTTCGGCCACTACCTCATCAGCCCGGCCGATGCCTGGCTCCCGTTCGACACTCTCCACAACCCGCTGTTCGTCCGCATGTACTGCGAGGCCACGAACCACGGCCGCCGGGAGCTGGTGGGAGCGGAGGCACTGCCTCAGTCCCTCATCGGCGTCTTCGAACGGTACCGCGAGGGTGTGACCGAGCGCCTCGCCCTGGACCCGGCCCGCATGCCGGTGCCGACCGACCAGATCAAGCGCCGCCTCGCCACTCTGGCAAGACACCTGTGGACGCACAACGTCCGTCGGCTCCCGTTCGACGAGGCGCGAGGAATCCTCGACGCCGGCCAACCGAACTGGGACGAAAGCCTTTTCCGGCGCCTCGTCGAGGAAGGAGTGATCTTCCGCGAGGAGATCAGGGGTTCCGACGACACCGAGTGCGGATTCGTCTTCGACCGCCTGGCCGGATACCTGATCGCCGACGCGATCCTGGTCCGCATGCCCTACGGAGACGTCAACGAGCAGCTAGCGGAGGCGGCTCTGTGGCAATCGCTCCTGGGCGAGCATGCGCACCCACTGGGCGAAGACGTCCTCATCTCCCTCATCTCACTGGTGCCACGCCGCTTCAGCGGACACCACCTGTGGCGCGTCACCCCGGCTGAGCACCATGCGTTGGTGCTCGCACAAGAACTCTCCACCGAGTCGCGCTTTCTCGACGACGAGACGGTCGACGCGCTCGCGGCCGCGCTCGTCACCGCCCGTCCCGGCACCAAGAGGGGACGTCCCGCATTCAGCCGCCTGTGGGAAGTCCGCAGGTCCGCGCCGCACCGCTTGAACGCCGCCTTTCTCGACCGGGTCCTGCGGCAACTGTCCCTCGCCCAGCGTGACCTGCGCTGGAGCGAATGGGCTCGAAGCCGGGCTTCGAATCGGCTCACGGCAGACCTGGCACGGGCAGTCGACGAGTGGACCAGGAGCAGCAGTCGCTCCGAGAGCGACGACCTGAACGCCCTGGCCATCAGCTGGCTGCTGACCTCCACGGACACGAGCATGCGGGACCTGGCGACCAAAGCCCTCCAGCGCTATGGCCGGCCCGAACCACAGCGGTTGTTCGGCCTCGCCGCCCGGATGCTCGACGTCGACGACCCCTATGTCGTCGAACGCATTGTCGCCGCGGCGTTCGGTGCGGCCAGCACCCACCAGATGCCCGATCCCGGCGGACCGCTGGAACAGGCGCTGAGGGACTGGCTGGTGCAACTGCGCGACCGTTTCCTGGACGGCGGGAGCACACCCACCTCGCATGAGCAGCTGCGCGGCTACGTGCGGGCCACCTACGAATTTGCCGGCGCCCTGCACCCCGCCGCCGTCCCGGACGGGGTCGATGTCTTCGCGCTGCAGTTCGCCGCCGTGGCGCCCGCCGAGGTGATGGAGGACGACGACCCCAACGCCGAGGAGTGCGATCGCACCTTCGGCATGGACTTCGAAAACTACATCATCGGGGGCGCCATCACCGGCAGGCGCAACTACGACTTCACGCACCCCGGCTTCCGCAAGGCCCGCGCCGAGGTCAGAGCCCGGGTGTGGGAACTGGGCTGGCGCGAGCAGGAATTCGGCAGCATCGACCAAGCCATCGCCGCGAACGCCGACCGCTCCCGCAGGAAGGTGGAGCGTTACGGCAAGAAGTACGGCTGGATCGCCTATCACGAAATGGTCGGCCGTCTCGTGGACACCGGCCAGTCGCCGTCGCCGTTCGAAGACGCGGAACGCCTGATGCCCGATATCGATCCGACTTTCCCTGAACGACCGCCGGTGGCGCCGATGCCCCTTCCGCTCTGGGCGCCCGCGGAGCCCACGGACGACCAAAAATGGCTCACGTCCGGAGCAGTTACGGTGCCGGACCAGCTGTGGTCACCCGAGGAGATCCATTCAGTGGACGGCGGCTGGCTTCTGGTCGAGGGGTATCTGAACCACCGCCGTGACGGGCGGACGGTGTTCGGGTTCTTCCGCACCCTCCTGCTTGAGCCACAGGACACGAACCTCGCACAACAGCTCGCCAACGAACGCTCGTATCCGGGCAACGCCTTCTTCCCATCGCTACCGACGGTCCGCGACGTACTGGCCTCGGAAATGCCGTGGAGTCCCAGGTTCGAGCGGACTTTCGACGATGCCCCGTACGCCGCCTCCTACCGCACACTGGGCCACGACGGACAGGACGACGGCATTAAGCCCGACCAGGTCGCCGTGGACTTCTCCCCCGACAGCAGTTCGGAGAACGGCCTCGGCGGGAGCTTTGACGTGCCCTCGTACGAGTTCGCCGCCCAATTCGGGCTGCGCCAACTGCCCGGGACCGTGGACCTCGTGGGCCTGGACGGCCAACGCGCCTCGGCAGTGTTCCGCGTGGACAAGCCCTGGCGCGGCCATCTGCTCTTCCTACGCCGCGATCTCGTCGAATCCTTCGCCGGCGATCGTCGGATCATGCAGGTGGCCTGGGGCGAGCGCGAAGTGAGCGCCGCCGACTGGCACTCCCTTCCGGCCTGGATGGACGCGGTGCACCAAAGCTACGGGCACATATGGCGCCACGTCCGGATACTCGATGCAGATCAGCCCAGCACCAAGAACTAACGGGACACACAACCGGGAGTCCGCGCCGGCAACATGGCGCCTCCCATCAGCACGCCAACCGGCACCACCGGAGATCTGCCCGCTCCCGCTCAAATCACAAAACAGCAGGTCAGAGGACCATTCCTATGGCCTTCTCATTTCAGCGCGCTGGGGATTCTCACACAGTGTCACCAGAACTTCTTACTCAACGTCATCACTTCTATGCCCCGACCAGCAGATACGTATGACATCAAGATGAGAACTACTGGTGACACCGAAATGAGAAGTCGCACCGCCCGCCACGGCCCAACCCGCCCCTTCACCGACGTCATCACCGACCTCGAAAGCGCCCTCGACCTCACCTCACACCGCCCCGGCACCCTCCCCCGCCACCATGCCTACCTCCACCAGCGCACCGCCGGCCGCATCGGAAGCCTCACCCGACTCATCCGCCAAGCAGCCATCACCGCCATCACCGACGGCACCGAAAAAATCACCAAAGCCGCCCTCGACGCGGTACAACTCGACCACCTCGCCGAACAACAAGGCCGCCCCACACGAAGGCGCTGACAGGCCCGACCAAGCGGCGGGTCCCGGTGGACCGGTTCAACCAGACCACCGTGCTGCACGCGCCCGCGAGATGCCCGGGTCGCTTCCGCAGCGTGCGGAATCAGCCGTACTCAGCCGTTCAGGAACCGGCACGGACCGATCGCTGCGAGACTCTGCCCGACAAAGCAGTCGCACCGAACGGGGACGTGTAGCTGTGGCCAAGGCGAAGAACCGCAAAGGGCATTACCGGGCAGGGCACTACGTGAAGCCGTCGTCGGCGTCCAGCCGGTGGAAGAAGCCGTCCACGGGCCTTGTCCTGGTGGTCGCTGTCGTGGCCATCGCCGGATGGAACACCCTGTTCGGCAACGAGTCCGACGACCCGGACACGACCCCCCGCCCCCAGCCGTCAACCTCCTCGGCCCCTGCCGTCTCCGGTCAGTGACCCCGCTGCCGGCGGAACGCCGACAAACGCCCCGGCCATGCCCTTTTCCTCTCGGGCTCGCCACCCCCGGCGGAGGCCGTGCCCGCCGCCCGGGCTGACGAGGTCTCCGCGCGCAGCTGCTGCCATACGGCCTGCCACTGCGTGATCTGATCGTCGGGAACGCCGCAGGCCGAGAGGTAGGCGGCCGTTGTGCTCCACGTGGCGGGAAGCGTGCCGCGGTTGAGCAGACGGCTGACAGCACCGGCCGATATACGCCCGGCCGAGCGCTCACTGACCGCCTGCTGGGTCAGACCGCTCACCACGCGTACATCCGCCAGAGCGGTGAAGAACCCCGTGACCGTACGAATCGCACGCGGATCCGGCCACGGACGCCCCGCAGTGTTCCCACCAAGTACAGCAGTGACGGGTGCGGCGGGCAGAGCCGCGTGATTGCGTCCGAGCGCGACCTGAGCGCCGCTGTTACGGTCCCGGGCCTGCGGAACAGGGTGCCCCCGCGCTTCCAGCGTCACACGCACGTGCCGGTAGACAGCCGCGAGATCCAGCAGCGCGGGACCGCCCGGTATCCCACGGCGCAGCGTGTCGAGCAGCACCCCGGTGAAAGCCGTATACGTCTGCCCCACCGGCGCCAGCGCGGTACGGGTCTCAGCCGCAGCCGCCAAGAGAAAACTGCCCTCCACCGCGGCCTGGTCGGCAAGCCCCAACTCGGCACTCATCCTCCCCAGCGCCAGGCCGCTGTAGCAGCAGTCCAGGATCACCACATGACGCTCCGCCCGGGAATCCAGAAGAAGAACCTGACGCAACCAGTCATACGGCAGACCGGTCTCCACACGGCCGAACTCGGTATGCGGCAGGGCCAGACAGAGCTGATCCTGCGCATCGACCAGGCCGTGCCCGGCGAAGTAGACCACCAGCGTGTCAGTGGCTTCGGCGGCCGCCTGCCTCACCGCCCCCACCACCGTGTGCGCGGCCACCGGATCCTCGACAACGGTCACATGCCGGGCAGGCAACTGCAAAGACAACGGGCCGCGCAGGAGATCGCCCAGGGCCTGCAGATTGTTCGAAACAGCCGGCAACTGCTCCAGATACTCATAGCGGCCCGTGCCCACCAGGACCGCCCGCGAGGCCCCCGGATCGGGCAGCACGCTCACCGATCGCCGCCCTCATCACCCTCGGCGGCATCAAGCGCCCGGACCGCCCGCTCGATCTCCTCCTGCGAACAGTCCGTCAGAACGACGACCGTCTCCCCCCGGCGGATCTCCACCCGCGGCCGCTGCGGCCGGGACTGCCGCCACGCCACCACCGCCAGCACGAACGACGCCGCACTCCACCCATTCCCCGTCACCAGCTGCAGCACATCAAGCCCCGTGCCCATCTCCCCCGGCCCAGGCACACCAGCCTCTATCCCGACCACGGCAGACCGGCGCACCTCAGGATCCGCACGCAACCAGCCCTGCAAGGACCGCAACTCCCCCGCAGCCGACCCGACTCGAACCTCTAACCGCACCCCGTCCTCCTCTGATCCGTGCACCCGACCCGACGACAATGCACACCGATCAAGAAAACCGCTACAGGGCAACACCCCCACGCTGACCAGGCAAGACAGCCCTGAACAGGCAAAACAACAACCGAGGCTTTAGACGCAGAAGCTACCCACAACACCCCAGCTATTCCCACTGCAACCCACACAACCCCAGGTCACAGCACCCACAGCCCACCAGACCCAGTTCTCAACCAACCACCAACACCACAGCTCACACACCACCCCACACACCAACTACCCCACGCCGCAGCGACAGCTGCGTCACGTCTGGGGTGACACACGACGTGGCAGAGGTAAATGCCGACCTGAAGGTCAGAAGTACTGACCAGGGAGCGGCGCTGCCCGGGCGTGCCTTCAGCGAAGAGCCACGTCGTGCTTGAGGAACCAGCTGATCTCGAACGGAGTCTGTTCGGCGAGGTCGAACAAGGGGTCCAGGACGCCGTCGTACATCGGATCCGTGCCCAAGGGACTGTTCTCGCTCAAGAGGCAGGCCGCGGCTTCCTGTTCGGACATCGGTTTGTTCTCCTTCAGCGCCCTGATTGACACGCTGACGCTGTCCAGCGCCCGGAGTAGCTGCTGCCGGTCCTCGCCGGCCCTGTACGCGCTCGATGGCCGAGTAGGTCTCTCGCCCGTTGCCCAACCTTGCCTGTGCTCTGCCCTCTTGGGCCGTTGCCTGAATCAGCGCGGACTTTCCGGCTGGCTATGGGGTGCTCGGGATGTCGTGAGCCAGCCGGTCGGCTAATTGGCTGGTTCCCCCGGGCCGCGCTCAACTCGCCTTAGCTTCAAGACTCATGACGCGTAGCTCGCTACGCCTCACTCATTACACTTAAGACGCGTGCACCATGAGGAGAGCCGATCATTGTTGCTCGAAGAAAAGTTGGCGACCCACTCGCCTGGTGGCAAATACCCCATGAGTCGGCCAGTGAACCCTTGCTCTGTCCAGAGGTAAATTTGTCGGTCAGAGCGATTCCAGATGGAGGTGACCTTGTCCCTCATGTAGTCTCCGACATCGGAGCGGGTAGTCTGAGGAGTGAAGACATACTGCCCCTCGAAATTACTGTCACCCCAAATGCACACGTCTCCCTTGGGGCAGTCTTCGGCATCGGCGGCTGCCGGTGTTCCTCCCGTAATAATCGTGGCTGCCGTTAAGCACGCCCCTACCATTACGCTAGTAATCAGATTTGTTTTCATTTCGTTCCACCCTTCTTCGTCGGTCTCTTGTGCATGGATCTCCGCTTTGCGGGTTAAGATTGCCATGCCCAACTCATGTTTGCGTCTCTTTACCCCGATTCCTTATCGGATTCGCAACAGACGTGTCACTGAGTCGGGGCCCTCTTCGTCCACCGCGGCGCGGTACCGGTGGTCAACTCGGTCCGGACCGCGTGAAGTTGCCGGGCAGCCGCGCAGTGACACGGCCGCCGCGCCTCACGTGGTCGAGGAGGGCGGCCACGGTGTCAGCCGGGGTCGTCCTGAGGTTCAACCTCTGTGGCAGCCCGTTGCGTTCGCGGCCTTCGCCCGGCTCGGCCGACTGTGCCTGCCCGTCATGTCGAGACCCACTCCCCGTGCCCCCCATAGTCGGGTCAACCGGTCGTCGGAAGACCCATGCCGAACAGCATGGCGGCTGCCAACCTTTTTCGTCAATGAACCGGAAAAAAGATCCAGCCCCCCCGGTCGCCCCTGTCACCAGGGCGCGTGCGTTCCCACCTGGCAGGACGCGGTCGAGTGCGTGGTCGAGGTGTGACCGGTATTGATCGGTGGCTCCGGCGGTGTCGGCCCGGCCGTTAGGCGGACCAAGTCGCCGCGCGGGTGCGTCAGCGGTTGGCAGGGGTAGGAAGCCGTGCCGCCAAGGTGGCGGCGAACTCTTCCGCGCGGGCGAGCTGGGTACGGAGCTTTTCCACCTGCTCGACGGCTTCTTGCTCGTAGCCGCGTACGCGCTCGATCAGGGCTTCGCGCTCGTCGGTGGTGATTTCCACGTCAGAATCGAGGCGGTCGGTGGCGTCCAGGAGGTCGCGCATCTGGTCGAGAGTGAAGCCGAGCGGCTTCATGCGGCGGATGACCATCAGGCGGGCGACGTCGGCTTCGGTGTAGAGGCGGAATCCGCCCTGTGAGCGGGCCGAGGGGATGACCAGGCCGGTCTCCTCGTAGTGCCGGATGGTGCGCAGCGACAGCTCGGTCCGCGCGGCGACCTCGCCGATCTGCATGTGCTCGCTGTTCACGCGGCGCCTTCCTCTTCTGTCGCCAAGGCCACAGGCGGCCTACATCGATCTCTACCGTAACGTTAGGGTAGAGTAAATGATCGTCGGGGTCGGTTCCGTGTCGTCCCCGCCTTTTATGGTGCGGGATCGTTCCCGTGACCGTCAGCCGTGTCGGGGCCGAGGACGCCCCCCGGCGAAGACCGATGCCTGCAGGAGAGAGCGTGCGCATGCCCATGATGCCCAGCGCCGCCGCCTGCCCGCCGTGACCCTTCGCCCCTGAAGCAGCGCCGGAGCCCTTGCTCGTACCCGCTGCGCGTTTCGAAGTTCAGCCCGCCGTACGCGGGCTCCGCGGACGGCCACCCGGCCCTCCGGCGCCTTCCCGCACGCCCCGCACCACGGCTGGGCGTGCCCGAGAACGACAGGTATCTGTTCTTGTCTACGTCTGCACTGTCCCCGGCCGCGCGGCTGCGCGGCCTCAAGCCCGACTGGTTGAACGACCCGAAGGTCTGGCGCACTGAGGTCTTGGCTGGCCTCGTCGTCGCCCTCGCGCTGATCCCCGAGGCAATCTCGTTCTCGATCATCGCGGGAGTCGATCCCGCCATCGGCTTGTTCGCGTCCTTCACGATGGCTGTGACCATTTCCATCGTCGGCGGGCGGCGCGCGATGATCTCCGCCGCGACCGGTGCCATCGCGCTGGTCATCGCTCCGCTCAACCGCGAACACGGCCTGGGCTACTTGATCGCTGCAGTCATCCTGGCCGGCGTCTTCCAGGTCCATTCTCGGCGGGCTCGGCGTTGCGAAGCTGATGCGGTTCGTGCCGCGCTCGGTGATGGTGGGCTTCGTCAACGCCCTCGCCATCCTGATCTTCATGGCGCAGGTCCCCGAGATGCACGACGTGCCCTGGCCCGTCTACCCGCTGATCATCGGCGGGCTTGCCCTCATGGTTTTCTTCCCAAAGGTCACCAAGGTGATCCCGGCACCGCTGGTGTCGATCGTCATCCTCACGGTCATCACGGTCGCGGCCGGGATCGCGGTGCCGACCGTCGGCGACAAGGGCGAACTGCCCTCCTCACTGCCCGTCCCCGGCCTGCCCGACGTGCCGTTCACCCTGGACACCCTGACCACCATCGCCCCCTACGCGCTCGCCATGGCGCTGGTCGGCCTGATGGAGTCCCTGATGACCGCCAAGCTCGTCGACGACATCACCGACACTCACTCCTCGAAGACGCGCGAGTCCATCGGTCAGGGCATCGCCAACATCGTCACCGGCTTCTTCGGCGGCATGGGCGGCTGCGCCATGATCGGCCAGACGATGATCAACGTGAAGGTGTCCGGTGCCCGTACCCGCCTGTCGACGTTCCTGGCAGGCTCGTTCCTGATGGTTCTGTGCATCGTCTTCGGCCCGGTCGTCTCCGACATCCCCATGGCCGCGCTGGTCGCTGTGATGGTGATGGTGTCTTTCGCTACCTTCGACTGGCACTCCATCGCCCCCAAGACGCTGAAGCGGATGCCCACCGGCGAGATCGCCGTCATGGTCATCACCGTGGCGTGCGTGGTCGCCACCGACAACCTCGCCATCGGCGTCGTCGTCGGCTCCGTCACCGCCATGGTCATCTTCGCCAAGCGCGTCGCCCACCTCGCCAACGTCACCGGGGTCACCGACCCCGACGGCACCGGCGTGGTCTACTCCGTGACCGGTGAACTGTTCTTCGCCTCCTCCAACGACCTGGTCAGTCAGTTCAACTACGCCACCGACCCCGACAAGGTCGTCATCGACCTGAGCGCCGCCCACATCTGGGACGCCTCCTCCGTCGCCGCCCTCGATGCGATCGAGACCAAGTACGCCCAGCGCGGCAAGACCGTCGAGATCATCGGCCTGAACCAGCCCAGCGCCCAGATCCACCAGAAGCTCAGCGGCGAACTAACCAATCACTGACACCTCGATCGAGGGGGCAGGGCCCGACTGTCCGGGCCCTGCCCCCTCACGCTCTACGCCTCCGAAGAACCGCGATAGGTGCCGAAGGTCCACAGGTTGCCCTCGGGATCTTCAACCGTGCACACATACGCGGCAGCTCCCGAACCGAACCGCGTTTCGTGCGGCGCCTCCAGCACCACGCCACCTGCGGCCAGCGCACGCCGATGCACCGCATCGATCTCGTCACTCACCACATAGACGGCGCTCGATCCAGCCCGCATACGGCCATGCACGCTGTCGGTATGCCGCGTCGAGCCGAAGACCAGCGCACCCCCGCCTGGCCACCGAAGCTCCGCATGTGCAACCTGTCCGTCATCCCCCCGCGCAACGACCTGCTGCGTGAACCCCAGCACATCGCCCAGGAACGTCAACGCCGCGTCCGTGTCGTCATAGTGCAAGACCGGCCATACCGAGGAAACAGAAGCACCAAGAGGCATGCCGAGCATCGTAGGCAAACGACCGGCCACCGTGAGAGTGCACCCACACTGCCGTAGATCCTTATGAGCAAGGCCGCCCCGGTGAGGCGAAGCTCTCGGTAACTGCACGAGTCGCACGGCGTGTTGGGGCCCACAGGGTGAGGCGCATGCCGAACCTCTGCTTCTTCCTGATCGGGCGAGGTCACTGCGCACCGTGCCTAGTGGGACTGTAAGACGTTCGGCCCTGTCTCACATTCGGTGGTGACGGAGAGTCGTGAGGGTCGTTGACGTTCGTGCGAAGGATGTCAACGAGCTTGTGCAGACGGTGTTTTCGGGTCTTTCCCCGCTGGTCGTCGAGGATGTGGTCGACGAAGGTGAGCGGATCGTGGTGCGGGCACGAACTCCGCGGGTCACTGCGGTCTGCCCGGTGTGCGAGGCCCCGTCGGTACGCGTGCACGGCTATCACTGGCGGACAGTCGCGGACGTGCCGGTCGATGAACGACGGGTGGTGGTCCGTGTGCGAGTGCGGCGTCTGGTGTGTCCCACGCGCGACTGCCGCCACACCTTCCGCGAACAGGTGCCCGGCGTCCTGGACCGGTACCAGCGGCGGACGACCCGCCTGACCAGGCAAGTCAAAGCCGTGGTCAAGGAGTTAGCGGGCCGGGCCGGGGCACGTCTGCTGGCGATATTGGCGGTGAGCCTGTCGCGTCACACGGCCCTGCGCGCCCTGCTGCGGATTCCGTTGCCCACCGGGCGGGTGCCTCGTGCGATCGGCGTCGACGACTTCGCGCTGCGCCGGCGGCACCGCTACGCCACCGTGATCATCGATGCCGAGACTCATGAGCGGATCGACGTGCTGCCCGACCGCACCGCCGACACCCTGGAGGCGTGGCTGTGCGAGCATCCGGGGATCGAGATCGTGTGCCGTGACGGCTCGGCGACCTATGCTGAGGCGATCCGGCGCGCTCTGCCTGACGCGGTGCAGGTCGCGGACCGGTGGCATGTGTGGCACAACCTGTGCGAAGCCGCTCTGAGCGAGGTCAAGGCGCACAGCGCCTGTTGGGCCACCGTGTTGGACGCGCCCATTTACGACGGGCCCCGCGCCCAGACCACCCTGGAACGCTGGCACCAGGTCCACGGGCTGCTCGACCAGGGCGTCGGCTTGCTCGAGTGCGCCCGCCGTCTCCAGCTGGCCCTGAACACCGTCAAACGCTACGCGCGGGCCGATCGGCCTGAGCGCATGCTCCGCGTCCCCAAGTACCGCGCCAGCCTCGTCGACCCCTACCGCGAGCAGCTGCGCAAACGCCGAGCCGATGACCCCGGCGTCCCCGTCAAGCACCTCTTCGAAGAGATCAAAGCCCTCGGCTTCACGGGCTGCCTGAACCTCCTGCACAAGTACATCAACCAGGGCCGCGCGGACGCCGACCGCAGCCATATCTCCCCGCGCAGGCTCGCCCGGATGCTGCTGACCAGGCCCGACAACCTCAAGGCCGAGCAACACGAGCTCCTGGCCAAGCTCACCACCGCCTGCCCCGAGATGACCCAACTGGCCGCCGGTATCAGGAACTTCGCCCCACTCCTTACGCCGCACGCCGACAACGCCGATGCGCTCACGCGCTGGATCGCCCAAGTCCGAGCAGCCGACCTGCCCCATCTACATGCCTTCAGCCGGGGCCTGGACCGGGACGTCGACGCCGTGATCGCCGGGCTCACGCTTCCGTACAGCAACGGCCCCACCGAGGGCGTCAACACCAAGACCAAACGGATCGCACGCCAGATGCACGGACGAGCAGGCTTCACCCTGCTTCGGCACCGCATCCTCCTCGGATAGCGGCACGCTCCGTCACCACCGAATGTGAGACAGGGCCACTCGTTTGACAGTCCCCGTCGATGCCGGTTGGCAAGGGGCCGAGTTGGTCGGGGTCGGCCAGTTCGGTCAAGCCGTGCACCGCGCGCGTCCCTACGGTCTGCTCGAGAGCCAGGCGGCATGAGGCCAGGCCCCAGTCGTTGGCGCCCATCGAGCCGGACCAGTCGGCAAGGACATACAGCTGCCGATCGCGGTCGCGGCCGACGCCGATGACTCCCGTCTCGTCGCCGACGGTGGGCTCTCCGCTGGCGGGGTCCATGGCGACGACAATGCGCGCCATGTCCACGCCGCCGACCTGCCGGCTTCCCACGGGCAGTCAGGCCGGTGCCGGCAGCAGAAGACTCTGAGCCAGCTGCCCTAGGTGTTGCGGGACGTGAGGTTGTTGACGCCTGAGTAGGTCTTCACGTCGTCGTATCGATGAGTGCTGGAAGGTTGCGGTGTGCCCGGACGTTGCCTCCAGGTATGAAGATCGGCGAAGCTTCCAGAGTCAGCGGCGTGAGCGCGCGATCGTTGCGGCACTACGAGGATGAGGGCTTGATCGTCCCCGGTCGTTGCAGCAATGGGTTCCGCGACTACTGCCCGTCCACTATCGACCGGGTGCTCGTCATCCGCTCGCTGCTGGAGTCCGGGTTGCCCGTGCGGTTGATCAGGGAATTTCTGCTCAGCCTCACTGACGGACCTGATGTAGGCATGGATGTGGTGCGCGCGGAGTTCCTGCACGAGGTGCAGAGCTATCGTGATCGGCTCGCTGCACGTATCGCCGTTCTCAGCGATCAGCAGGCGGCACTCGATGCCTACTTACGAGAGGCCCGTCGCACGGGCCTATGACCGCTGTTTGACCTTGACATAAGTGTGAGACTTCTACCTTTCGTGCATGGAGATCAACGAGCAGCAGCACAGAGCTGAGCAGACGGTACGAGCACTGGTCCAGCGGTCGCACCGGGGACTGGAGGATCTGACCCTCACGGCCGATCAGCGCCGCCTCACCCCTGGGCCCGGCGAGTACCTGATCCGGGTGGGCGCCGCCGGAGTCAACTTTGCTGACGTCATGCAGACTCATGGCACTTACGCAGGAGGCCCGCAGGCGCCCTATGTGGCGGGCTTCGAAGCCGCTGGCGAGATCGTGGGCATCGGCCCGGACGTCGAGAGCCCGCTTCGGCTCGGCACCCACGTCGTCGGAGCTGGCCCGGGTGCCTTCGCGCAGTACATGACGATGCCGGCCGCAGGTGTACTCCGCGTGCCTTCCGGTTGGAGCGACGCCGAGGCCCTCGGCCTGGTGCTGAACTGGGCCACCGCCTTGGCGGCACTGAAGCCGTTGGGCGAGATCAAGACTGGTGACGTGGTGCTCGTTCATGCCGCGGCCGGAGGCGTGGGGCAGGCCGCCGTCCGCCTCGCACGCCACTACGGTGCACGCGTGATCGCCACGGCGTCACCGACCAAGCACGACACCGTCAGAGCGCTCGGCGCCGACGCAGTCCTGGACAGCACACGCCCCGATCTGGCCGAGGAGATCACCCGCCTGACCGGCGGTGTCGACCTGGTCCTGGCCTGGAATCGGTGGGACAGGCCACGTTCACGGTCAGCCTGTCGGTCACCAAACCCTTCACAGGACGTGTCGTCGTGTTCGGTGCCGCTTCCGGCGACGCCACTCTGACCACCCACGACCTGGTCTTCACCCACCATGTGCAAGTCAAGGGTCTTCACATCGGAGCGCTGGCGGACGCAGCCCCGTCCCTCTACCAGTCGTTGCTCGTCGAGATCGAGGCACTCATCGCCCAAGGCGTATACCCGCCCGGCACCCCCCAGGTTCACCCCCTGGCCGAGGGGCCGGCAGTGCTGCGGCAACTCCAAGCGGGTCAGACCTGCGGCAAGCACGCCCTCGATCCCTGGCGCTAGGGACGCCTGTGACTCTCCGCAGTGCTCCGCTGTCCCCCGATGGGCGGTTGCGCCCCGTACAACGCTGCCAGAACCGCCCGATCGCCCACGTGGCGGCCGAGATGGGCATCTCCCGTGCGTGCGCGTCGAAAGTCAAAATTGGTCGACCGCTGCCGTCGGCGCGGTGGACTCGCTCTGCTGGACCGTTCCTCAACACCCCAACGCGAGCCGACCGCGACCGGCCCGGACATCGTGGCCAAGATCGAGGTACTCCGCCGAGCCGAGAAGTGGTCGGCGTCCCGGATCGCATCGCCAGGGCGGACCGGCTGGATACGGCTGGACACAAAGGCTCCTCGTGATCAGCCCCGTGCATCGGCGGGGCGGGTTCTGCATGCTATCGAGCGATCCCGCCCGTGACGTCCCTCCGAACCGTCCACTCCTACGCCGCCCATCCGGGGCTCAGCTCCACGAGCTGGGCGCGCTGTTCCCGGGTGGGCTTGGCCCGCCGGGTCGTGGGAGCGGGGGATCTGCGGAAGGAGTTGGTGTGGTCGGGCACGTTGCTAGGTAGTTGGCGGGTCCGATGGAAGCAGTGACTGGGTACGTGCCGACGCCGCTCCACGCGGAAACTACCGGCGGAGGAATCTTTCGATCACTGTCGCCAGGGCCTCTGGGCTCCCATCCGGGGCGAAGTGGCCGGCGTCGTTGAAGACCTGGAGCTCGGCGTTCGGATACCACTGCAGCCAGGTGGACCGCATGGTGTCGGGGCCCATCGCCGGGTCGTTCGCACCAGCCACGACAAGCACCGGGGTCGGATTTCCCTCGAGCCGCTCGTGGATGTCGGAGCCACGGGTCCAGGATTCGAGGTACGAGCGCAGGGCAGCAGGCGAGGAGCGTCCCGAGCCGCTCACCCTGGCATCCAGCCATGCATCGTCGTGCCGACTGCCGGTGGTGACATCGAAGATCGTCCTGCGGCTGCCGGAATCCTCCACGGCCCCGACGAACAGCTCCCACATCTCCCCTTCGAGCGGGAACCCAGACGCGGGTACCGGCGAGATGCCGACGATCGAGCGGACCCGCGAGGGGGCGTCCAGCAACATCAGCTGGACCGCCTTGCCGCCCATGGAGTGACCGATGACCGAGAAGGTGTTCCAGCCGAGGTCGTCGGCCACGGCGAGGGCGTCCGCCGCGACCTCCTCCATCGTGTACGTGCCGGGGGTGTGCATCGCCTCGCCGTACCCACGGCAGTCCACGAACGCGTAACTGAACGCGCTCCCGTCCAGGTACCGCCGCATGTGGCCGAAGCTCGACCTGTCGCTGAGCCAGTGGTGGAGTGCGAGGACCCGCTCCGGACCGCTGCCCTGTACCTCGTACGGAATTACGCGTCCTTCTACATGGCCTGTCACAACGCTGGGCCTTCCCCTCGGGGCCGGGCCCTGAATCCCGTCGGCTTGAGGCCTCGCTCCAACGGCGTAGCAGCGCGAGCGGGCGACCGAAGGCGTCGCAGGCCAGATGAATCTTGCCGGTCAGGCCACCCGGTCGCCCAGGCGCTTGCTTACCCGCGCCTCGCCGGTGTTGGCCAGGAAGCACACCAGCGGGTGGGACCCGAACCCGCCCTTGTATGTGGGTGCGGCTGTCATCGCCGTGCTGAACAAGTACGCCTGCGTGCGGACAGCTCGGCGTGGCAGGGATGGCTGCGGACCAGAAGCCGTGAGGACCATGGACTTCACGGCGTTCTGCTTGGTCTTGCCGGAGGCGAACTTGTCCCGGTCCTTGCGACCCGCGGCCCGGCGTCGCACACGGATCTCCGTGCCGTCGATGATCCCGGTCCGACCGTCGGCGCCCAGGTGCTCGATGACCTCAGCGAGACTGCACAGCCGGATGCCCGGCGCGACCGTTGGCGCGGGTGATGGTGGAGCGGTCCACACCGAACCAGCAGGCCACCACGTCATGAGTAGTGCCATGACGCAGATTCACCAGGGTGGCCAGCAGCCGGTCGACGAAGACGAATTGCGCTTTGCTCCGGCTCCCACAGCCCGCCACCGCGGGCGAGCCGTGAGTCGAGCCTGGTGCTGCTCGTGCCACAACGGCCCCACCTCAGCGATGAGTTCACCGATCACATCCTGCGACAGCCCAGTGACCCGGTACGCCGCCACGATCAACTCACGCGCCCCAGCCTCCACCATGCACAGTGCAACGAGCCGCCAGGGCACCGAGCCACGGCCAACCGTGCACGAGGTCGTTACACCAAGACATCCTCGAAAACTTCCAGCTGAGTCCAGCGCCTGGCCGCGCGAACCGCTCGCGGCAGCCTGTCGGCCGGCTGGCAACGGCCCCAGGTCCAGACCCGTGACATCAGCGATGTCGGCGACAGGCACCTGAAACGTACGAAAGGCTCCCAGCGGGGGAGGATCCCCCGCCCTCGCCGCTTCAGCCAGGGCTCGTTGAGCAGCATCCCGGGTGAGGTCGGGGCTTTGATCAAGTACGTATTGATCAGAAACTCAAAGGGTTCTCGTTGAGGGTGTAGCGGACGTGGGGACCGTGGAAGTAGCCGCGGACGATGTGGGGCTGGCGTTGGCGTCTGCGGAAGAACCGGCGGGTCTCGGCCGCGAGTTGGTCCTGGTTCCGGGCCCGGTGGCTCTTGGGGAGACTGTGCTTGAGGTCCGCGTTGACCAGCTCGTCTGGGTTCAACTCGGGCGAGTACGGCGGCAGGTAGTGGAGCTCGATCTCCTCGGCGTGGTGGGCGAGCCAGTCCCCAACCTTCTTCGAGCGGTGCGCGGAGTGCCCGTCGGCCACCAGGTGGACCTTGCGGTCGAAGTGGCCGACGAGGCGCTCCAGGAAGCGGCACATCACCTCGGAGTCGAAGCTCTCGGTGAAGACCATGAAGTACATCCGGCCCTTCGTGCTGATCGCGGACATCGCGTTGACGGAGAACCGGTTGCCGGTGCGGCGCACGATGGGCGTGCGGGCCTTCTCGCCCCAGGTCCGGCCGGTGACCTGATCGGAGCGGACCCCGACCTGGTCGGCGAAGAGGATCTCCCCTCCGTCGGCCTTCGCCCTGGCGCGGATCGCCGGCCAGGTCTGCTCGTGCCAGCGGGCCACCTTCTCCGGATCCTGCTCCACAGCCCGCTTGTCGGGCCGCTGGAAGGAAAGTCCCCACCGCTTCAGGTACTTGCCGACCCCGGGCTCGCTCAGCCGCACCCGGTACAGCTTCGCGATCAGGTCACCGACCAGCCTCCGCGTCCACAGCTGCCCCACCAGGCCCACATCGCACGGACGGTGATCGAGCACCGCTTGCCGCACCGCGGCCTGTTCCGCCTCACCCAGCACCTGATGCACGCCCACCGGGCGGCCCTTCGGCCGCGCGAGCAACGCGTCCCGGCCCCCGGCCTGCCACTTCACCCACCAGTTGTCCACGGCCTTCAACGACACCCCGAAGATCGCCGCAACATTCTCTGCGTCCCGCCCCGCCACCAGCGCGGCCACGGCCCGAAGACGCAGCACCTCCTGCGCCGACGGCAACAGATGCCGCGCGTCCCCCACCAGATCACTCACACCCAGCTCAACGACCCAGAACCACAAGCGTTTCGGATCAATATGCCGTAGACGCCAGGTCGCCGTCCTGCATAAACGCCGCGACCTTCCAGAAGCGAAGCGGTACCTGGATGCCGCGGTAGGGCGGATCGGAGTCCTCCAGGACCGCGCCAGTGAACACCGCGAGCTTGCGGTATTGAGAGAAAGTTGGCCAGGACGCCATTGATGACCGACGGTCGCGGTCTGTCGTTCGAGCTCCCACCTGTCGCGCCCACCTCCCAGGACACGACCGGCATCCCGGGCTCCACGGAGAAGGAGGACAAGCTCGGCACGGCCGTCTCGCTGACGGATCTCTCGGGCAGGGGCAGTCGAGACCACCTCCTCCTCGGCACGGAGGGCGAGGACACGGGCAACGGGACGCTGCTGTACCTGCCCGCCAGCAGCTCGGGCCCTCCCTGTCCAGGACGGCGTACTACGGCGTCACTCGGCCGGGTACGCCGACGGGGGCGCGCCCGGGCCAGGTATTGACCCCGTAAGCGACGGCGGCGTCGCATCGTGACGCAGGCCGGCCTCCGCGCGAACGGGACCCCGGGCTTTTCCGCGTCCAGACACAGCAGCCGAAGCGATCCGTTGCCCGCGAAGCAGCGGCGGGCCTCGTCGATCGGGTCCCACAACCGCCCGTCGGGAGTGCGAATCCAGTGGTCGCCGCTCGTCGCCCACCACTCGGCTCCCGTCCGACGCACGATCACCTCACCCGCGTATGCGCCCAAGTCGCGCAGCAAGGACTCCACGGTGGCGTACGGCGTCGCCCTGTCCCGGCGTATCTCCTCGATCGCCCGGTCGACGCTCCACAGACTCTGCGGCGAGTAGTCGAGCCGCGGCTGTGCTCCTTCCCTCATCGTCGCGGCCGCGTTCGCCGCCCACCGCAGGGGCTTCGTCGCAGCTGAAGGCCTGGTTGTTTGCTGTGCAGTCACACTCGCAAGAGCGCGGTCCAAAGGCGATCCGTCACGCGGAAACGCGGCGTGTGCCCGACCCGCTCAGGACCATCGCGGACGGTCACAGGAAAACCCCGGAGCGCCGGACTGCGCGTACGCCTACGAGGGGGGCGGACATCAGGTGAGCGGAGACCGTCGACCGCATCGACGCGCTGTTTCTCGCGGACTCCACCGCCTGGAAGACGCAACCAGCCACCCATCGCCCGGCCCCTGAGGCCCGCGACCGCGGGCTGAGCGTCCAACTTGGGCCGCGTCCACTCCCCTCGGCGGCTGCGCATCGAACAGACCTCCGGCCGCACCAACCGCGACAGCACCTACCTCGCCTCCGCCCCCGACACCAACCTCCCGCCTCCTGGCATGGATAAACGAACACCACACAGGCCCGACGCCACTTCCGCGCCAGCGCCGTCGCCGGCCGCCCGGGCGGTCCCCCCTTCCTCGCCTTCCACCGGCGAGGACCCTGCGGGCAGCAGCCCAGTCCCATCGTCGAAGACGACGACCGAGTCGGCGCTGCCGCCGCACGGTGAAGGAGTGGCCGGCGATCGGGCCATTCCAACAAGCCCGGTTTTGGTCCGCTTGCCGACGACTCCCGGCGGACCTCAAAGCCCTGGCACATTGCCATGACGATCCTGAGGTTGTGGTGGCCTGCCCAAAACGGGATTGGCGGCCCAGGCTGAGCTCCGGCCTCTGGACGCGACGTGATCCATGGGGCTTCCCGTGCATCATGAAATTGCTGGTCACGGGTCTGGGGTGCGCGGGGTGCGGGATGCTCGTGCTGGTCGTGGGCGGATGACTTCGGTGAAGATCGTCAGTCACCGGGAAACCTCGCGGTTCGTGAGGACGAGCAGGGACCTGACCAGGGCGGTCGCCCACGTCGGGTCGGTGCGGACCTTGCCGAGCACGCGCCAGTTCTTGAGCCCTGCGTACTTCATGTTGCACAGGTCTCACTGGTACGCGATGCCGGGTACGCCGCAGACCTACCGGACCGGGCCTGTCAACGGCCATCTTGAAGCGGCTCATCCAAGATTTCCGTGAAGCCGGTCGATGCCTCCGTGCGCCCGTGGCGCTCCCTAACCCTCTGTTCGACGCTGGGAGCGTGTGATGCGCTGATGAAGACGCTCCTTCCGCATCTGGTGCTGTCTCGGTAGTGGCGGAGCCCGATCCGCGTGGTCGAAAGATTGATCACGACATCACACAGGCCCTAGCGGGCAGGCGGCGTGTGATCACACCGCCTGAACTACCGAAGCCGGGCGGGGAATTGCGGCTGTGAGGTGAAGGGGCGGTCGGGTAATCCGGCGGGTCATGAGCGTGATCGCGGCGAGCGTGAGCATTGCTTCGGAGTGCTCGGGACGGGTCTCGTAGTGTCGACGGATCGCGTGGGCACGCTGGTACGCATGACCACGGAAGCCTGCGAACGGACTGCCGCGCACCGAGTTCCGAACGCATTCCGTTAGGGGCTCTTATCGGCTCCTGGCGCTCGTAGCGCACGACGGCTTCGCCCAGGTGCCGCTTCAACTGGGTCAGCAGGTCGGTGTTCGGGCTCGAGATGAAAGCACGCTTGGTCAGTGGGTCGGGGTCGTAGGAGGACACGTACACCCCTTCGCGCTGCGGGATGAGTTCGCTGTCGAGATCATCCGTCACGGCGAACCGGGGTCCCGCCCTCC
>NZ_JAAKZX010000152.1 GCF_011045025.1 Streptomyces ureilyticus | reverse complement strand
CGGGTGATCTGGGCCTGCTGGCGCGACGGAGCCTGCTACGACCCCGAGATCCACCAGGCCAACGGAAAGATCAACACGACCGCCGACACCCCCTTGGCGGCATAGAGGTTGACTCAGGAAACTCATGGGGGTTCCTCCCGCTCGTGCGAATCCGAGAGTGGGGGGAGGATTGCGCCGCCAACGCCACAGCCGTACCTTCGTCGCCTTCCCGCGACGTGTCCGCGCCATCGTTCGGCACCCCTCTCACCGTGGCGCAGTCGGCCTGAACGCCTTCCGCTTCGAATCTCTCAGCCCGGCCACGGAGACGGGATGGGCCGACCAGGCTCCCCCAGGGGACCTCCGGACCCGTTTCCCGCATCCCGCGATCCCCGTTCAGCGTCCTGTCGAGGCCGCGGTCGTCACCGCCCTGCCGGAACGGGTCCTGAGGAGCACTGCTGCGGGCGGGCGACGCGGTGTGGTCCATGTGTGCGTGGGGTGGCCGAGGCGGAGGATCATCTGCGGGAAGTGGCCCCCGGTGAGCCTCGCCTGCAACTCCGCGCGCAGCTCGGGCAGTTCGAGGGGCTGGGTATGAAAAGCCGCCATGACGCGATGGGCCGCCGCGTACAGCAGCACCCGCTGGAGCGCCTGGCCGGCCCGCATCCAGTCCAGCCGGGTGTCGTGCGCAGTCGTCAGTACGGCGACGGTGCCTGTCCTCGGACTCCAGCGCCGAGGACGGGAGTCACACCCTCCTGCGAGGCCCGTATAGTCGCGTCCGGCGAGGAGCGCGCGGACCGGGTCGCGGCGGCGCGCCTCGGCCGGCACCCGTTCCAGCCACGACCGCCGGGCGGGCCCCGAGAAACCGGTCACCTCCGCTACATGACCGGCATCGGCACGGTGCACGGCCTCCGCCACCCGCACCGTCTCCGCGAGCAGCCTCAGCTGCTCCGGATGGTCGACGATGTGCAGCCGGGCGCCCTCGGCCATGGCGTGGTCGCTCAGCTCGTCGATCAGCGACGGCGGCACGGGCTCGGCCTCGAACTGCCCGCGGTGCGTGTGCCGGTGCGCCATGGCGTTTTCCATCAGCATCACCTCGCGCGTGGCCGGAAGGTACGCTCCCCAGCCGACGCGGGCCAGGAAGGCCGGGTTCCCGGGTTCGGGAAGCAGGGACACGGCGGGCCGGAAGCCGAGATGCCGTACCGCGACCCGGGTGTTGAACAGCGCGGCCCCGCAACTGATCAGCATTTCCCGGCCGCCCGAATCGGTCAGAGGCAGCCGCCGCCCGGCGTCGGTGTGGACCTCGAATCCGAAGTCCTCGTCATCGGCGACGAACAGCCAGGGCTGGGTGTTGTGCAAAGAGGGCGCCAAGGCGGCGGCGCGGGCGAGGTGGAGGGCCGCGTGACTGGGACTCTCGTACGACACGGACATGGTGTTCCGCCCTTCGTGTACCAACTGCCTCCAGCGTCCGTGCCCCGCAGGACCCCCGGACAGGGGCCGACCGTCCCCCGCTCTGGTCTGTGCGGCCCCAGTGCTGTGCACCGTGCGTGCGTGCATGCTGGGCCTACGGCCCTTCGTCGACACCGCGGCCGTGGGGCGGACCGGCTTCGGGTGAGGCCAGGAGGCAGGATGAGTGCGCGTCTCGTGCGGAGCAGGACGGACTTCCTGCTGTTCCTGGTGACCGCAGTGGCACTCGCCGCCGGTTCAGTGGCCTGGCTGGCGGATGCCCCTGGTGTGGCGGACCTGTGCTGGGCCGCGGGGACGGTGGCGGCCGTGGTGCCGGCGGTGGTCTGGATTCTGCGCGCCCTGCACCGCGGGCACGCGGGCGTCGACGTGATCGCCGTGCTGGCTCTGGTCGGCACTCTCGCTGTACGGGAGTACCTGGCCGGATCCCTGATCGCCCTGATGCTGGCCACCGGCCGGGCACTGGAGGCGGCCGCACAGCGCCGGGCCTCGCGCGACCTGAGCGCACTCCTGCGGCACGCGCCGCGGTCGGCCCGCCGACGCACCGGGTCCGAGGTGCGCACAGTACCCCTGGCCGAGATCTCCGTGGACGACCTGCTGGTGGTCGGGCCGGGTGAGGTGGTCCCGGTGAACGGCCGGGTCGGCATGGATACGGCTCTCCTGGACGAATCGGTGCTCACCGGGGAGTCGCTCCCCGTCGAACACGTTCGTGGCGAGCTGGTTCGCAGTGGTGCCGTCAACGCGGGCGGCGCCTTCGAGTTGCGGGCCACGGCCACCGAGGAGGACAGCGCGTACGCGGAGATCGTCCGGCTCGCCCGGCAGGCCGGTGCCGAGACCGCCCCTGTGGTGCGTCTCGCTGACCGGTACGCCGCCTGGTTCGTACCCCTGTCGCTGGTCGTGGCGGGGCTCGCCTGGCTGGTCGGCGGGTCGGCCACGTCGGCCGTCGCCGTCCTGGTGGTCGCCACGCCCTGCCCACTGCTGCTCGCCGCTCCGGTGGCGATCGTCTCCGGGCTCTCACGGGCGGCCCGCCTCGGCGTGGTGATCCGGGACGGCGGCGCCCTGGAGACATTGGGCCGGGCACGCACCCTCGTCCTGGACAAGACGGGCACGCTCACGACGGGCCGCCCGCGCGTCGTCGACGTGACCGCCGCTCCGGGCCACGAGACGGCGGAGGTACTGCGGCAGGCCGCCTCCCTCGATCAGCTCTCCCCGCACGTCCTGGCTCAGGCCCTCGTCGACGAAGCCCACCGGCGCGGTCTGGAGCTGTCCCTGCCGACGGACGTGTGCGAGCAGCCGGGACGAGGCGCCACGGGAACCGTGGAGTGCCACCGGCTCTCGGTCGGCCGGATACGGGTCGGACCGGACAGCCCCTCGTGGGTCCGCGCGGTCGACAACCGGGCGGTCCTGGACGGCGCGTCCGTCGTGTGGGTGACCGCCGACGGCACGGTCACCGGAGCTGTCCTGCTGCGCGCCCCGCTGCGCCCGGACGCCCCCAGGACACTGCGGCGCCTGCGCTCGGCCGGCATCCGGCGCCTCCTGATGGTCACCGGGGACCGCGCCGAACCCGCCCGCGAGGTCGCCTCGGTCCTCGGCCTCGACGCCGTGGAAACCGGGCAGAGCCCCGCCGACAAGGTCGCGGCGGTGCGTGCCGAACGCGCCCACGCCGTCACCGTCATGATCGGCGACGGCGTAAACGACGCACCGGCGCTCGCCGCCGCCGACATCGGCGTCGCCATGGGCGCCCGCGGCTCGACCGCCTCCTCGGAGGCCGCCGACATCGTGCTCACCACGGACCGCGTGGACCGCCTGGCCGACGCGATGGGCATCGCCGTACGATCCCGGCACATCGCCGTCCAGAGCGCGCTGGGCGGCATGGTGATGTCCCTCGCCGCGATGGTGGCGGCGGCGTTCGGGCTGCTGCCTCCGGCGGCCGGAGCCCTGCTCCAGGAAGGCATCGACGTGGCCGTCATCCTCAACGCCCTGCGCGCCCTGCTTACCGACCGCACTACCCGGCCGGTGCTCACGCCCACCGCGGAGGACCTCGTCCACCGGTTCGCGGCCGAGCACGACGACCTCCGCGAGGTGGTGGAAGCCGTTCGGACAGCCGCCGACCGGCTCTCCGGCGCGTCGGAGGAACAGGCGAGGGCGGCCGTCGAGCACGTGCACCGACTGCTGACCGACCGGCTACTGCCGCACGAGCACGCAGAGGAATACCAGCTCTATCCCGCGCTCGCCGACTCCCTCGGCGGGCCCGAGACCACAGCCACGATGAGCAGGGCCCACGCCGAGATCGACCGCCTCGCCGGACGCATCGCCACCCACCTCACCCTCACCGACGCCGAAGGACGCCTGCGCCCGGAGAACCTCGACGACCTGCGGGCCTGCCTGTACGGGCTCTACAGCGTCCTGCGCCTGCACTTCACGCAGGAGGAGGAGAACTACTTCTCGCTGGCGCCGTGAGGTGGCGAACCTGCTGCACGGCGAACACGGGCGAACACCGCGAGGCGACGGGTATCCCGCCCGTCGCCTCGCTCCGTCAGTCCTTCTTCCCCGCCGTGCCCACGAGCTCGGTCGCGACGCGCGCCGCCCACTCCTCGATCGCCGTGAAGTCCTGGAATTCCCCGCCCTTACCGTTGCGGAGAAGCATCCGTGCGAGCCACCCCTTCGTGCCCTCTTCCAGACAGCCTCCGAAGGTGACGTGTCCGACCGCGCAGCGACCGGTGAGTGTCCCACCTCCGGTCGGTGCACGCGGGGGTCAAGCGTCCCCGCGCCTGTGGCAGCGGCTCGGAGCCCATACCTGATTCCGCGTCACCTATGGCCGAGTGGCCCGGGATCGGTGCCGTACGGCCCATCACCCTGGGGCCGTACGGCACTTGGGGCACCTGCTCCAGAGGGTGTTGCCTGGGATCGTTGGAGGAGGCTGACATGAGCACAGAGATCTCCACCAGGCGTCCGTCCCACCGGCTGCGTCGCGCGATGGTTCTTGCCGCGGCGGCCCTGCTGGCGTCGTCCGCAGTGACCGCATGCGGAAGCAAGACCGGCGGCTCGGGCGAGTCTTCCGGCACCGGCCCGTCGAGCACACCGAGCACCGGGGCCACCACCGGCAGCACTGCCGGAAACGGCAACACCACTCCAGGGCAGAGCAGTTCCCCCGGTTCCGGCACTGCGGGAACGCCCAGCACGCCCTCTGCGCCGACGACCTCCGGTGGCGGTCCCCGCCAGGTGCGCACAGGGGTGTACTTCCTGCACGGGGAGAAGGTCTCGCCGGCGCCGCGCACCGTGGCCACGCCCACCACCGCGGCAGGCGCCCTGCGCGCCCTGCTGGCCGGCCCCAACCGCTACGAACGGAGCCACGGCCGCACCACGGCCATCCCGTCGGGCACGAAGCTCAACTCGGTCGTGGTCGGCCGCCACATCGCGACGGTGGACCTGTCCGGGCGGTACGACGACGGCGGCGGGAGCCTGTCCATGCAGGCCCGGCTCGCCCAGGTCGTGTTCACCGCGACACGCTTCCCCTCCATCCAGAAGGTGCAGTTCGAACTCGACGGCAAGCCGGTGACGGCCTTCGGCGGCGAGGGCATCGTCCTCGACGAGCCGGTGGGACGGGCCGACTTCGAGGACCTGTCGCCGCTCGTCCTCGTCGAGTCGCCGATGATCGGCGACACCATCCGCACCCCGGTCAGGGTGTGGGGCACCGCCAACACGTTCGAGGCGACCCTCCGGCTGAAGATCACCGACGCCGCCGGGCGCACCGTGGCCAACCCGTACGTCACAGCGACCTCGGGAACCGGAACCCGCGGCACGTTCGACGTGACGATCCCCTACAAGGCGACACGCTCGGGCGCCGGTCTGCTCACGGCGTACTGGGAGTCGCCGGAGGACGGCCGGGCGGTGATCGAGGACACGGTGCCGCTGACCGTCATGAACGGGGTGGTCAAGGCGCCGCCACCCAGATCCCGGCGGCGGAACCCGAGCAGCCCGACCGCTGTCAGGGCAACGGCCATCACCGCCAGGAGAGCCAGCGGGGCGATGGTCAGGTCGTCCGCCGGGAGCAGGGGCGTGTGCTGGAACGGGGAGAGGTCTTCGACCCAAGCCGATCGAGGAGATGTGGATCATGGCCTCGGAGCCGGCGGACAGGGTCTCGTAGTCGCGGGCGAGGCGGCGATGCAAAGCCCCCTAGTGCCTGCGGGCCATTGTCGAAGTAGTCCTGCGCCACCACGTCGGTGAATGAGATGTCAGCGTGCGGGAGTGAGGACGGTCGGTGGGCCGGCGGTGACACCACCGTCCAGGACGAACTCCACGCCGGTCGAGAAGGTGGCGTCGGCGACGATGAAGAGCACCATACGGGCGACCTCGTCGGGCTCCCCGAATCGTGGGAGGGGCTGTCCGGCTGTGAACGAGTCGTCGAAGTCGGCCGTCATCGCGGTGCGCACCGCACCGGGGTGGACCGAACAGACGCGGATCCCGTCCGGGGCCAATTCCAGGGCCGCGGCCTTGGTCAGCCCGCGCAGTCCCCACTTGCTGGCCACATACGATCCGATGCCGGCATAGCCGGTGATGCCGGCGATGGAGGAGATGTTCACGATCACGCCTCCGCCGGCCCGGCGAAGAGACGGTGCCGCCGTACGCGTACCCAGCCAGGCGCCTTGGAGGTTGACGTCGATGACCCGCCGGAAGGATTCGAGGGTCTGTTCCTCGATGGTTCCCCACGCAAGGATGCCGGCGTTGTTGACCAGCACCGAGACAGGGCCCAGCTCCTGCTCCGTCTCTGCCACCACCGTCTGCCAGCCGTCCTCGGTGCTGACGTCCAGGTGCGCGTAGCGGGCCGGGCCGCCGAGTTCCGCCGCCAGCTTCTCCCCCTCGGCATCGAGGACGTCGGCGACCACCACGGCCGCGCCCTCGGCCGCGAACAGACGTGCCACAGCGGCGCCGATCCCCCTGGCTCCACCGGTGACGATCGCCACCCGCTCGGTGAGACGTCCCATCATGACCTCCTGAACCAGTGCCTCGACGAAGATCCGTAGGAGCGGCATCGGCCGCGACCGACTCGGCATGACGGCATGACACGTCCGGTCTCAAGGGCCGCAGGACGACGACCGATGGGTCGGTCAGGGGGGCCGCGCAGACGACCTCGACGAAATGGCCCACCTGGTCCTCCGGCAGGTGACGGGCGAGGTCCGCTTCGCTGATCATGCCGACAAGGCGCTGATCGTCGATGACCGGCAGTCGGCGAATCTTGTGCTCGTCCACGCGGGCCGACGGGGCCTGGCCCACCCAGGCCGACGCTCCTCCAGACCAGTGTGGATTCCTCGCCCCCCCGTGCGCATGCCGGGAACAGGCGCGCACGTCACTCAACGTCCCTGGGCTGCCGGTGGACCCGCCTTCGGTAGGCGTTCCGGTCTCAGCCGCGCCTGGAGACGCATGACGACATGCCCGAGGCCGGACAGCACAGCGGCGATGGCCAGATCGGTGGGCCGAAGCGGTTCCGTACCCAACAGGTCCCGCAGGGGTGGCAGATAGACACCGGCGGCCTGAAGGCTCAGCGCCACCCTCACGGCGACCAGCAGGAATGGGTTGGCCAGGCTGCCCGGGCGAGCCCGGGAGCCGAGGGTCACGCCGAGCTGGGTCGCCCGGGCACCAGGAAGATCATGGATTGCCAGGGGCGCCCGGTCTCCCGGGCCCAGACGCCGACCACGAGGGTCACGGTGGCGACGAAGGCCCCCATGAACAGGATCCGCGGCCACAGGCCGGCCCCCAGCACGCTCTCCTCGGGAGGCTGGGGCGAGTTGCGCATCGTGTGTACGCGGTGACCAGCAGCACCCGGTCCTCCAGCGGCAGGCTCCAAGGTCGGCCCCTGCGCACTGGGTCCACGCCCTCTCTCCGCAATGCAGTGACCAGCCTCCCGAACTGACGCGGGCTGAGCCCGGCGAACGGGGCTATCCAGGACGGCTCGGACGCCGTGATCGCTCCTGCCATACGGAGATCATCTCGCGCGGCAGGATCCATCTTGCGGCCCTGCCTACGCGGACTGCAACTCGCGAACTCGAGCACGGAAGATACGCCAGCGCCGCTCGTTGTCATGCACCAGCATTGCCGACTCCGCCATCAGGTCCGCCGCCCGGTCCAGCAGTTCGGAAGCCGAGTACAGGTAGGCGGGGGCCTTCCGCTCGCCTCCCAGGTCGGCCCGCAGTGCCGCCGGTGCGAAGTCGACCTTGGCAAGCAGGTCAAGGACGCGCCGCAACAGCCGTGCGATCAGGGACTGCAGTGCAGCCGACTGCCAGTCATTGGCGATGATCCGGTGCCGCTCTCCGAGCAGGTCGGCCAGCGCGGAGTAGGCGGCCAAGCTCCCCGCGATCTCCCACGCCTGCCCCATCGCCTCGGCCAGCCAGGCACCCGACTGCTCGGCGTCATCCGCCGCCTGTCGGACCTCACGCTTCAACCGCTGCAGTTCGGCCGGCTCGCCCTCGCCCTCCATGAAGAGGACTCCCGACTCCGCGACGAGTCCGGGGGCATTCAGGTCCTCCGTACCGGCGAACCCGACCGCCGACGCCTGCTCACCCACGCCGACCACGCTCCACCGGTCAGCCAGCGCCTTCAGCACCCGAGAACGCGCCTGCAGCTCACTGGCCTGCCGCAACGGCGCCTGCGAATAGTACTCCTCATGCTCGCGATGGAACCGCGCGAGATTGTCGATCAACTGCAGCAGTGACTCAGGAGGGCGGAGCTGCGCTTCATTCTCAGCCATGTCGACAGACTGCACCGCGCCCATGCGCACGGACCTCAAGGCACACGCCCGCCGCAGTAGATTCCAGCCGTCCGGCGCTCAGAGATCATTTGCGGGACAGCCCTTAGTAGGACTCCGTTAGGTCTTTCTGTCGGTGGTGTTCAGCGGCATGGTGGATGTGTGGACGCACATGAAGTGAACCGTGCTCGGGCGACGTTGGCGTTATTCGTGGCTGACGTGTTCGCGGCGGTGCCGCGCAAGGACCAGCGGGCCAAGAGCGACTGCTATCTGCAGGGACTGATGCTGGACGGGCGGCGCAAGTCCATCCAGGCCATGGCCGCGCGGCTGCCGGATGGCAACGAGCAGAACCTGCAGCAGTTCGTGAACCAGTCGACCTGAGATCCGCTGCCGGAGCGGCGGCGGATCGCGGCGCGGATGGTGCCGAGAATCGGCCCGGACGCCTGGGCCATCGACGACGTGTCGTTCCCCAAGGACGGAAAGATCTCGGTCGCCATCGCGCACTAGCACTGCGGGGCCCTGGATAAGCAGGCCAACTCCCAGGTCGCGGTCAGCGTGCACGCGGCCACCGACACCGCGTCCTGTCCACTGCAGTGGCGGCTGTTCCTGCCCAAGGAGTGGGACAGCAACACTGAACGCCGACGTGGCTGCCAGTGCCCGATGGGGCCGGGCACCGGGAGAAGTGGCGTCGGGAACTGGTGCCTTCGGGGGCAAAGTCAGGGAGCCCGCACGTGGATTGCCCGACAGGTGCACACCCGTCGGGGGTGCATCCGGCGTCAGGTTCCGGAAACCACCGCACCGCCCTGGATGATGTGGCGGAAGTGCTTCGGCTCCGCCAGAACCCCGAGGTCCGCCAACGGATCTCCGTCCACCACCAGCAGGTCCGCGTGCGTGCCCACGGCCAATGTCCCGATCTCCCCCGTCAGGTTCAGCAACTCCGCCATGAGCCGGGCGACCTCGCTTCCGTCCTTGTAAACCATGCGCTTGTACAGGTGGGTCGCCACAGCCTCGGCCAGTTCGGTGGACCTCGGGACGGTGGCCTCTCAAGAAATCAGACGCTACAAAATCGTGGTCGGCGTGCGGGATGGTTGCTGGAGGCGGTGCACTGGGTTGAGTTCCGCGACGGCGATGGGACTTGAAGCCGCGGGGTGCGTGTCGATCCAGGACAATCCCCCTAGGTCGAGTCGGCGGCGTGCACGCGTGACGGCCACCTGGATCTGGACACACGCGGGTTCCCTGCCATTCACGGTCGCCGCCACCCTCGCCCAACGGCACGGAGGAGTCAGTCAGGGTTATGAGGTGATCAGTGGAAGCGCGTTGAACACGTGGTCCTGCCAGAGGCGGCGCGAGGCTTCCTCCGGGTAGGTGGTGGTCATCGGCTCAGTGTCGAGGATGCGCGTCGGGCGGTGCTCGGTGTCGTAGGCGGGCCAGCCCGGATCGCCGGTGGTCGCGAAGGAGGTCCAGGCGGCGCGGACCAGACTGGAAAGGGCATCGGCCTCGTCGAGGTGCGCGGGGCCGATCAGTTCTCCGCCGAGGCCGCCGAACGTACCGAACACGAGCGGGATGTCCAGCGCATGGCAGGCGCCCAGGGCACCGCCGTTCGCCGGTGCGGCCCAGGTGAGTTCGTAGAGGTGGGCCCGGCCGCCTCCCGCCACCTGGGCTTCCGCGAGGTGCAGTGAGGGCATGCGGAAGAGCCAGTCGGACTGGACGAGCTCGAAGAGGCGCTCCGCCGGAGCATCGGGGAAGGCAGTGCGGTAGGCGTGACCGGGGTCCGCGCCCGGCCCGAACGTATGCAGCGCTGCGGCCGCCAGTTCCTCGCCGACCTGACCGAGGAGCCCGCCCAGTGCCATGAACAGCCGGTACTCGTCCCGGTTGTGCCCGATGATCAGCTCCACCTCGCGTGCGGCGCCGTCGGCGAGCGCCTGCCACGGTGCGGTCGGCAGGACCTCTCCGTCGACCGCGGGGGAGTAGGCCGTCGACGTGTGTGCGATCGGTCCCCAGCGGTCCGCGTACTGACTCATCCGGGCGCCGAGGGCAGCCCCCGCCCCTGGGAGTTTGTGCGGATCCACCGCCGAGAGGTCGCTCACCGTGGGCCGCAGCCCGAGCTCGCCCGCCAGGGCGGTGGCGATGTCGGTGGCCAGCTCGTCGGAGAAGAAGGTGCCGGGCACGCTCTGTGCGATGGCCCGCCGGAACAGGCCTCGCGCGCTCGGCATCGCCAGCAGCGCGGCGACGGACCCGGCGCCGGCTGATTCGCCGAACACGGTGACCTGGCCGGGGTCGCCGCCGAAGGCGGTGATGTTCTCCCGCACCCACGTCAGGGCCGCGACCTGGTCGAGCAGTCCGCGATTCGCCGGCGCCCCCTCGATGCGGGCGAACCCCTCGATGCCGACTCGGTGGTTGAAGGTCACCACGACGAGATTCCCGTCACGGGCCAGCCGGCCGGCATCGTAGGCGGGGTCGTCGACGGAGCCGAACTTGTAGGCCCCGCCGTAGATCCACACCATCACCGGGCGCTTCGTCGCCGGGTCCGGATCCGGTGTCCAGACATTGACGGTGAGCCAGTCCTCTCCTCCGGGCGTGGGAGCGGGTACGGCAGGGCTCAACGGCTCCTGCGGTGGCGGGGGACCGAACACGAACGACTCGCGCGTGCCCTCCCATCGCCGCACCGGCCGGGGCGCGGCGAAACGCAGGCTCCCCACCGGGGGTTCGGCGAAGGGGATGCCCCGGAAGACCGCGAGACCGTCCTCGTGGCGGCCGCGCACGACGCCCCCCACGGTGGCGATGTCGGGAATCGGTTCTGTGGCCACGACACTCCTCATTGAGCTCTACCGACCGCCACGCGGTCGCTGTACGAAAACCAGGCGTCGGCTGCATGGTTCTTCAGGGTCCCCGGACGGCCGCGCAGGTTTGATCGTGGAGCCGGGCGACGACGAGATCCTCGTCCGGGCGGACGGGCGGACGGGCGGACGGGCCGCGCATCATTTTCAGGATCGTGCGGTCCGAACCCGCGGAGGCTGTCTGTCCGCGACGGGCGGGCACCTCAGGCGAGCGAGGTCCACACGCTCTTGACCTCCGTGTACGCGTCGATGGCTCCGCTGCCCATCTCCCGGCCCCAGCCGCTGGCCTTGAACCCGCCCCAGGGCGCGGAGGCGTCCACGGGGTTGGGCATGTTGATGAACACCGTGCCCGCCCGAATGGAGCCCGCCACGCGGTGCGCCGCGCCCACGTCGCGGGTCCATACGGCCGCCGCCAGGCCGTACTCGGTGTCGTTGGCGCGGGCGACGGCCTCGTCCTCGTCGTCGTACGGCAGGACGGACAGTACCGGGCCGAAGATCTCCTCGCGGGCGATGCGCATGTCGTCCCGTACACCCGTGAACACGGTCGGCTGGTAGAAGAAGCCCGGCAGGTCGTCGACGGGGGCCCCGCCGGCGAGCAGCTGGGCACCTTCCTGGACCCCGCTGCGCACCAGTGTGTGGACGTGGGCACGGTGTTCGCCGGTGACCAGGGGGCCGAGCTCGGTGTCGGGCGCGCTGCCCGCGCCGAGTCGCATCCCGCTGACGGCCTTGGCGCAGCGCTCGGCGAACTCGTCGGCGAGGGAGCGGTGGACGAGGAACCGGGTGTAGGCGGCGCACACCTGGCCGCTGTTGAGGAGCGCGCCCTGAAGACAGCCCGCCACGGCCGCGTCCAGGTCGGCGCCGGGCAGTACGAGGCTCGGTGCCTTCCCGCCGAGTTCGAGCGAGACACGCTTGAGGTTGCCCGCCGACGCCCGGACGATGTCCCTGCCAGTCTCGGTCGAACCGGTGAAGGAGACCTTGTCCACGCCGGGGTGCTCGACGAGGGCCCGGCCCGCCTCGGGACCACCGGTCAGCAGGTTGATGGCGCCGTCCGGCACACCGGCCGCCCGGCACAACTCGACGAGCCGCACCGTGGTCATCGGGGTCTGTTCCGCGGGTTTGACGATCACGGTGTTCCCGCAGGCGAGGGCCGGTGCGATCTTCCAACTCGCGATCATGAGAGGGAAGTTCCACGGGGTGATCAGCGCGCACACTCCCACCGGCTCGCGCTTGGTGTACTGCAGCACGCCGGGGATGGAGAGTGGCGCCGTCTCGCCGTAGATCTTGGTGACCCAGCCGGCGTAGTGGCGGAAGTGCTCGGCAGCGGTGGCGACGCTGACCGCCATGGAGACGCCGAGCGGCTGGCCTTGGTCGCGCGTCTCCAACTCGGCCAGTTCCTCGGCGTGTTCTTCGATGAGGTCGCCGATGCGCCACAGGATCCGGGCACGCTGGGCCGGGACGAGCCCCGCCCACTCCGGGCTCTCGAAGGCTGCGCGGGCGGCCCGTACGGCCGCGTCGGCGTCCGCGGTCCCCGCCAGGGACACCTGGGCGTGGGGCTGTCCCGTCGCCGGGTCCAGGGTCTCGAACTCCGCTCCGGAGGCCGCGGCTTGCCACTCGCCACCGATGAGAAGGGTATTGGTCACAGCTGTGCTCCCAGGATGAAGTCGGCGCAGCGCTCGCCGATCATGACGGCAGGTGCGTGGGTGTTGCCGGAGGTGACGGAGGGCATGACGGAGGCGTCCGCGACGCGCAGCCCGGCCACGCCGTGTACGCGCAGCTGCGGATCGACGACCGCCATACGGTCGATGCCCATACGGCAGGTGCCCACCTGGTGGTGATAGCTGAGGAGAGTCCGCTTGATGTACGCGGCGACCTCCGTGTCCGTACGCACGTACGGTCCCGGTGCGACCTCGCGGGCCCGCCAGTCGCCCAGCGACTTCTCCTCGCCGATCTCCCGCACCTGCTGCACGGCCCGCACCATGGCCGCGAGGTCCGAGGGCTCGGAGAAGTAGCCAGGGTCCAGGGCAGGAGCCTGGGTGGGGTCGGCCGAGCGCAGCCACAGGCGGCCCCGGCTGAGCGGACGGACCGTCCCGGCGAGGACCGAGAAGCCGTGGCCCTCTTCCGGCACGTTCACATCGGGCACCGGCACTGGTACGTGAGACATCAGCGGCTGCAGGTCCGGCACGGCCAGCGCCGGGTCGGACTTGGCGAAGTAGTGGGCCTCCAGTTTGTTGGCCGTACCCTGCGGCACCGGCCGTGCCGACTCCCACACCACCGGAGCGAGGGTGTGGTCGTGCAGGTTCGCGCCCACTCCCGGCAGATCCGCGGTCGCCCCGATCCCGAGTGTCCGCAGCTCGTCCGCCGGCCCGATACCACTGAGCAGGAGCAGCTGGGCCGATCCGATGGTGCCGCCGGACAGGATCACGTCCCCTTCGCAGCGGATCTCCGTCGTACGGCCTTCACACAGCAGCTCGACGCCCCGCGCCCGGCCACCGTCCACCAGGACGCACGTGACCGCCGCGCCGGTCATCACTGTCAGCAGCGCACTGTCGAGCACCGGCTCCACGAAGGCGGTCCACGCGCTGACGCGCTTGCCGTCGCGGATGTTGCGGTGCAACAGGTTCACGCCGAGCTGGTCCTGGCCGTTGCAGTCGTCGTTGTACGCGATCCCGTAGTCCTGGCAGGCCTCCACGAAGGCGGTGGTCACCGGGTTGGGAGAGTGGTTCCGGCTGACGGGCAGCGGACCGCCGGCCCCGTGGTAGTACGACGCGCCGTCCTCGAAGTCCTCCGAGCGCTTGAAGTACGGCAGCACCTCGTCGTACGACCAGCCCGCAGCCCCCTGGTAGGCCCAGCTGTCGTAGTCGGCCCGGTGGCCGCGGACATAGATCATGCCGTTCAGGGCGCTGGAGCCGCCGAGGACCTTGCCGCGCGGCCAGAACACCTGGGTTCCCGAGGCGTGCCGCTGGGGTTCGGTGGTGTAGGCATGGTCCTGCGGGGAGTTCCACAGCTCCCACAGGCGCCCCGGGTCGTGGATGGCCGGGTTGTCGTCCCGGTCGCCCACCTCGATCAGCAGGACGCTCCGGCCGGCGTCCACGAGTCTGCGGGTGAGGGCACAGCCGGCGGAGCCGGCGCCCACCACTATGTGGTCGTAAACGGTGTGTGTTGCTCGCATGACGGGAGGGTCACAGACAGACGGGCCGCCCGCTTGTGCCGTCGTGCACGGGCTGTTGCGGAGGCGGGCACGAACGGCTGTGCACGGGCGGGCGGACCGGCCCTGTGGCCGGGCGCACATTGCCCCTGCTGGCCTATGGGCGACCTGGCGGCTGCGGTGGGTGACCGGGCCGGACCGCGTGGGCGAACGGCTGGTCCGAGGCAGCACGCGACGGGCCAGGACCACCGAGGTGGTCCTGCCCCGTCGCAGGAGTCGCAGAAAGGGGGGCGGGTCAGGACACGGCGGGTGCGCTCGTGGTGCGCTCCGCAGCGCCGTCGCGGACCGCCGCCGCGTCCTTCCTGCGCAGGACGGCGGGAGCCGTCTCCTGCAGCCCGAGCGCGAGCAGGACGACCAGCCCGGCACCCGCCGCCGAGATGTACATGGCCGTCTCAAGCCCCCAGTTGTCGGAGGCCCACCCGGCGATCACCGGAGCGAGGAAACCGCCGGCGAGCTCCCCGATGCCCATGACCAGGCCCAGGGCGGTCGCCAGCGCGCCACGGGGGACGGTCTCCGCGGGGATGGTCGCCATGAACAGGGTGAAGCAGCCGAGACCCGTGTACGTGAGCACGACCACTGCGCCGAGCACCACAGGGCTGCTCACATACACCACGGCCAGGGGGCAGAGCGCGGCCATCACCGTGAAGACGATCAGTGTGTTCTTGCGGCCGAACCGGTCCGAGATCCCCGGTGTGACGAAGCCCCACACGACCCACGCCACCCCGAGGCAGGTCACGACGCCGCTCATCGTCGCGGGTGAGAAGCCCTTGACCGAGGTCATGTAGACGGGCGCGAACGTGATGATGACGAAGAACCAGGTCATGTACGCGCAGGCGATCAGCACGCAGAGGATGATGTTGCGCTGCCGGAGGATGCTGCCGATGCTCGGCTTGGCCGCGGCATCCACGGACTCCGCCACGGGCTGCGTCATCACACGGCCACCCGGCGGCTCCTCCCGTACCGACCGCCAGATCCACAGGGCGAGCAGCAGGCCGGGGACGATGGTGATGACGAACGCCAGTCGCCAGCTGTACTGCGTGGCGATCCACACCACCGCGAGCGGGCAGAGGATGCCGCCCAGCAGCCCGGCCGAGGACCCCTGCAGCAGGCCCATGTTCAGCCCGCGCCGGTGCTCCTGGGATGCCTCCACCATCAGGGACTGCGACGCCGGCAGTACGGCACCTTCCGCCAGCCCCATCAGCGCCCTGGCTGCCAACAGCGCGGCGAATCCGGTGACCAGCCCGCTCGACGCCGAGAGGCTGGAGAAGAGCACCACCGCGATGATGATCACGGGCTTACGACGGCCGAGCCGGTCGGACAGGCGTCCGGAAATCATTCCGGACAGGGCCCAGGTCAGCGCGAGGGCTCCGGCGAGCGTGCCCAGGGCGGTGTTCGAGAGGGGGATGTCCTTACTGATGAAGGGGACGAGGAAGAAAAGTGCCTGCCGGTCGAAGAAGACGAGGCCAAAGCCCAGGAAAAGGATGACGAGCAGCTTGTTCTCGTAGCGGCGGGCGTCGGGGTTGGCGCCACCGAGCGGAGGGGGTGTGGCGGATCGCTTTCTCAGCATGGATGCCTCATTCGTCGGATGAGCGGGAGCCGGAGAGGCAGGAAGGGGGAGTGCCATGGGGAGAGACAGCACGGCGCCGTCGATCAGCGCAGTGATGCTCTTCGGCCCTGGGGGAGGTCGGGACGTCAGCCCGTTCTTGTGTCTGTGGATGTTCCTGCGTAAGCCGCTCACTGGCGCCCGCGAGGCGGGCCCGTGAGGAGTGTGCGGCTCTCTCTCACGCACGGAGGGTGCACCACGGCGGCCCACTCCGGCTTGCGTGATGGTGCACCGGCCCTTGCTGGGGCGGGCACGATCGGCAGATCCGCCGTTCGGGACGTACTGCGACAGCAGCGAAAGGTCAGCGAAAGGTCGGCGAAACCGCGTGACCGCCGCTGAGCGCTCGCTAGGCGCCCAGCGCCGTGCGCCCGGCCCCGCGTGCCTCCGACGGGCTCATGCCGTAGGCGCTCTTGAATGCGTGGCTGAAGTGGGCGGGGTCGGGAAAGCCCCAGCGGCTTCCGACGGTGGCGACGGGCATATGGGCGAGCGCGGGGTCCGCGAGGTCGCGCAGGCACTCGGCGAGGCGACGCTCCCGGAGCCAGCCCGAGACCGTGTATCCCCGCTCGGCCAGCAGCTTGTAGAGGAAGCGCCGCGAGATGTGGTGGGCGGCCGCGATCCGGTCGGGGCCGAGCCCCGGGTCGGAGAGCCGCTGCTCCATGTACGTGAGGATCCGCTGGGCCAGCAGCTCCCGCCCGTCGTCCTCCAGCGTCACATGCGCGGCGCATCGCTCCGACAGTGTCGCGCCGACCAGGTCGACCACGCTGTCCGCGAGCCGCTGCGTGCCGAGAGCGTCCAGTTGTCGCACCTGCCCGGCCAGTCCGCACAGGAACGGGTGCACCACGGGCCCCAGTCCGTCGCTGCACGACACGGTGGTGGCGATTATGCGGGTCAGGTCGCGCTCGGGCAGCCGGAGCATGACCCGCGGGAACATCAGCACGAGTGTGCGGTACGGCTGGTCGAAGTCGAGTGTGTACGGGTACCGGGTGTCGTAGATGGCCAGCTCACCCGGCTTGAGCAGGGCCTGGCGGTCCGCCTGGGTCAGCATGCACTGCCCGGCCAGCTGAAGGCTCACCTTGACGAAGTCGGCCGGGTCGGAGGCGATGTGCCTACGGGTGTGGGCGACGCCGTGCGGGTCCGCGGCCACCACAGACACCTGCACCGCGCCGAGCTGGGCGGTGTGCAGGGAGGCACGGAAGTCGGGAACCTCGCGCGGCAGCGCCTCCAGCGGCACAAAACTCTGGCCGACCACTTCCCGCCAGAACTCGAAGCGTCCTGCGGAGGTGTCGTCCGACGGAGTCGTCATCGAGGGCATGGGTCTCCTCTGCGGGCCCTTCGGCAAGCCAGCAAGGTAGGCGTGCCGCCGGATACTAACTGTCGTATCCGGTTTTTACAAAGTGTGATGAATGGGGTGTATGAGAAGATCCCGAGTCTGTCGAGGGCGCGGTAAGGGGGTCCCGTAAGGGCGCGAAGCACCTCCGGGTCCCCCTCACCGCCCGGAGCATCAGCCGAGGCCGTCGGCACCCACCTGGACCGCGGACTCGTCGAGGACGGTGTCGGTCACCGGCTGCGGGCGTCCGTCCAGGTCGAGGACGGGAGCGGCCTCCTTGTACCAGGACTCGATGACGGCGTTGCCCCAGAAGTCGCGGCGGCGGTCGTCGCCCACGTTCCAGCGGTATGTCTCGTGGTCCGGGTCACCGGTGTAGTAGTCCGAGGTGTAGATCTCCACGCGGTGGCCGTCGGGGTCCCTCAGGTAGAGGTAGAAGGCGTTGGAGACGCCGTGCCGGCCGGGGCCTCGTTCGATGTGGTGCTCTTTGTGCAGTGAGCCGAAGATGTCGGCCGCGCGCAGTACCTGGTGGGACTCGTGGGTGGCCACCCCGAGGTGGTGCAGGCGCGGCCCGGCACCCCCCGTGAAGGCGACGTCGTGGACGGTCTGCTTGCGGTACATCCAGGCCGCGTACAGCTCGTGCTCGTCACCCTCGATCGTTTCCGAGCAGCCGAAGCCGAGGGACTGGTAGTGGGCGTAGGCGGCCGGGATGTCGGGGGTGCAGATGTTGAAGTGGTCCAGGCGGGCGATCTCGGCGCCGTGGCGGATGTCGTAGCGCTGGATGAGGCGCTCGGCGCGGGCGATCTCGTGGAAGAACTCCACGGGGAAGCCGAGCGGGTCGATGACGCGGACCGCGTCGCCGATACCGTGCGTTCCCTCGCCCTTCTTCAACCGCTTGACCGGGCAGCCGAGTCCGGCGAAGAACTTCTCCGCCTTGTCGACGTCCTCGGGGGTGCGGACGCGATAGGAGATGTGGTCGAGGGCCGCCAGGTCGCCCTTGCGCAGCACGAGAGAGTGGTGGGTGAGTTCGTCCGTGCCGCGCAGGTACAGCGACTCGGCGTCCTCGTACTGCACGTAGAAGCCGAGCATGTCGACCCAGAACCAGCGGGCGGCACCGAGGTCGGTGACGGCGAGCTGGGCGTAGGCGGACCGGACGACGTCGGGGGCGTTCGAGGCGGTCATGATGCGGCTCCGAAGCGGGGGGTGTGCACCTCGGTGAGGGCGACGTGGACGATCTTCGATTCGGTGTAGAAGTCGATGCTGTGGGCGCCGCCCTCGCGGCCGACGCCGGAGGCCTTGACCCCGCCGAACGGAGTGCGCAGGTCACGGACGTTGTGGGAGTTGATCCAGACCATGCCGGATTCGACGGCGTGCGCGATGCGGTGGCCGCGCTTGAGGTCCGAGGTCCAGACGTAGGCGGCCAGACCGAACTGCGTGGCGTTCGCGAGTTCCACGGCCTCGGTCTCGTCGTCGAAGGGAGCGACCGCCACGACCGGGCCGAAGATCTCCTCCTGAAAGATACGGGCGTCGCGTTCGACGTCGGCGAAGACGGTGGGCTGGAGGTAGTTGCCGTCGGCGAGGTGGTCGGGACGGCTGCCACCGGCGACCAGTCGGGCCTCCTTCCGGCCGATCTCCACGTAGTTCAGGACGCGTTCGTAGTGCTCGGGGTGGACCAGCGCGCCGACCTCGGTGGCCGGGTCGGAGGGGGGCCCGACGCGTACGTTGGCGGCCCGCTCCACCAGTCGCCGGGTGAACTCCTCGTACAGCGGGCGCTCCACGAGGACGCGTGAACCGGCCGTGCAGCGCTCCCCGTTGAGGGAGAACACGCCGAACACGACCGAGTCCAGGGCGGCTTCCAGGTCGGCGTCGGCGAAGACGACGACCGGGGACTTGCCGCCCAGCTCCATCGACACCGTCTTCAGGTGCTCGGCGGAGGACCTGATGATGTGCCGGCCCGTGTCGGAGGAGCCGGTGAAGGAGATCAGCGGCACGTCCGGGTGGTCGACGAGTGCCTGGCCGGCCTCCTCGCCGATGCCGTGGACGATGTTCACCACTCCGGCGGGCACGCCTGCCTCTTCGAAGATCTCCGGCCACAGTGACGCGGACAGCGGGGTCCACTCGGCCGGCTTGAGGATCAGGGTGCAGCCGGACGCCAGCGCGGGTGCCAGCTTCCAACTCTCCAGCATGAACGGGGTGTTCCAGGGAGTGATCAGCCCGGCGACCCCCACCGGTGTGCGCACCACATAGCTGAACTGGTCGTCGCCCTGCCGGAACGCCTCCTCGCCGAGCGCCACGATGACGTCCGCGAAGTAGCGGAAGTTCTCGGCGGCGCGCCGCGCCTGGCCGCGGGCCTGCGTGATCGGCAGCCCGGAGTCGTACGACTCGAAGGCGGCGAGCCGGTCATGACGGGCCTCGACGGCGTCGGCGATCCGGTACAGGACGCCCGCGCGTGCCCGGTTGGACAGCCCGGCCCACTCCGGGAACACGAGCCGGGCAGCCGTCACCGCCCGGTCCACGTCGGCTGCGGAGCCACGCGCGGCCTGTGCGTAGGCCGTGTTGGAGACCGGGTCGGCGACGTCGAAGGTGCGTCCGTCCGCGGCATCGACGAGGGCACCGCCGATCCAGTGCCGGATCACGGTGGGAAGGTGCTCAGGGGTGGTGCTCACTGCGCGTCTCCGATCTGCTGGGTGAGGTCTCCGCCCTCGCGGAGCAGCGCGCGGATCTTCGACAGGCCCGCGTCGGTGGGGGAGGCGAGCGGTGGGCGGACATGGGACGACGCGATACGTCCCTGCTGGTGCAGCACCCACTTCGCCGGCGCCGGGTTCGTCTCGACGAACAAGAGGTCGACGAGCGGGTGCAGGCGGTAGTGGAGATCGCGGGCACCGCCGAAATCGCCCGCCTCCCACAGCTCGTACATCCGAGCCACGGCGCCGGGCGCGAGATTGGCGACGGCTGAGACGAACCCGGCACCGCCGAGCGCGAGCAGCGGCAGACACAGCAGCTCGATGCCCGACCACACCACTAGTGAGCGCCCGCAGGCATGCAGAACGCGCGAGAAGTGCTCGAAGTCCTTGGTGGTCTCCTTGACGCCCACGAAGTTCTCGAAGTCGGTGAACAGCCGCTTCACCGTCTCGGGCGCGATGTCGACGGCCGTGCGCGAGGGCACGTTGTAGGCGACGATCGGCAGGTCCGGGAACTCCCGTGCGACGGTCGCGTACCACTGGTACAGCCCCTCCTGCGTGGGGCGCGCGTAGTACGGCGTGATGACCAGCGCGGCATCTGCGCCCAACTCCGCTGCGGCGGCGGTGAGTTCGAGGGTTTCGTCGAGCTTGTGGGATCCGGTCCCGGGCAGGAACGGCACCCGGTCGCCGATCTCCTCGACCGCCGTCCGCATCCCCGCGATCCGCTCGCTGACGCTCTGCGAGCTGGGCTCGCCGGTGGAGCCGCCCAGCGAGATGCCGTGCGAACCGGACTCCAGCTGGAAGCGGATCAGCGCGCGCAGGCTGTCGTGGTCGACGGCTCCGTCCGAGGTGAAGGGGGTGATGGCGGGAGCGATGGAGCCGCGGATGGCGGACGGGTCGCTGCGGAATTTCATGTGGGTTCTCCTTGCGTGCTGTGCTGCTTGCGCCATCGCTCGTACATCTCGTGCCAGTCGGGACCGAGGGGATACAGGCCGTCGATGTCGTGTCCGGCGCGCACCTGCTCGGTGATGAAGCGCTCCCGCTGTTCCTGCTCCCGGCAGTCGGTGATCAGGTCCTCGGCCAGCTCGGGCGGTACGACGACCACGCCGTCCGCGTCTCCCACCAGCAGGTCGCCGGGCTGCACGAGGGCTCCGCCGCAGGCGATCGGCACTCCCGTGTCCCATGGCACATGGCGGCGGCCGAGGACGGAGGGGTGGGCTCCGCCGTGGTAGACGGGCAGCCCCAGTTCGGTGACGGCGACGCTGTCGCGCAGGCCTCCGTCGGTGACCACCCCGGCCGCGCCGCGCTGTTGGGCGCGCAGGGCGAGGATGTCGCCGAGGGTGCCGGCGGAGGTGTCCCGGCGGGCGTCCATGACCAGCACATGGCCGGGTCGCAGCTGCTCGATGGCCCGCTTCTGGGCGTTCATGCCGTTGCCGTACCGCTTGAACAGGTCTTCGCGCAGCGGCAGGTAGCGCAGCGTGTGGGCGACGCCGACCAGCTTCGTGTCCGGCCGTGTGGGACGTACCCCGTCGATGGACATGTGCGGCAGTCCGCGCCCCCGCAACTGCGCGCTGAGTGTGGCGACCGCGACCGAACGCAGTCCGTCCTCGATGCGTTCGTCGAGCTGGGGGCACCTCCCAGCGGTAGCTGGGGGAGGCTCGGGTGTGAACGCGGCTCCGTGGGCGGCCTCGCGTTCGGCCGCGTCCGTCCTCGGCATCGCTCCGTACGTCTCCAGGGCGGGCCCGGAGGCGATGGGGTTGCGCAGCCGCCCGGTGGACTGTCCGCTGCCGGTGACCTCGACCTCCACCGTGTCGCCGGGGGAGACGACGGACGCGCCGGCCGGAGTGCCCGTCAGGATGACGTCCCCGGGCTCCAGGGTGACCAGTCTCGACAGATCGGCGACGAGCTGTCCGAAGGGGAAGAGGAGCGTGTCGGTGGTGTCGTCCTGCACGAGTTCGCCGTTGACCCAGGTACGCAACTGGAGTGCGGCCGGGTCGAGTTGGCGGGCGTCCAGCAGCCGCGGCCCGATCGGCGTGAATCCGTCGGCGCCCTTGGAGCGGAGGTTGGAGCCGCGGTCGGCATACCGCAGGTCGTAGACCCCGGCGTCGTTCGCGGCGGTCACCCACCGCACGTGGGACCAGCCGTCCTCCGGCCGCACCCGCTGGGCCCGGCTGCCGACGACCAGGGCAATCTCACCTTCGAACCCGAGAAGTTCACACCCCTCCGGGCGGACGATGGCCTCCTGGGTGCCTGCCAGCGACGAGGGGGGCTTGAGGAAGTAGGAGGGCTGGGCCGGGATCCGGCCGCGCTCCTTGGCCCGGCTGGGGTAGTTGAGATGGACAGCGATGATCTTCGACGGGGGGTTCCCCAGGGGGTGCGTCATCAGGAGCGCTCCAGGCTGCGCTGATCCAGGAAGTTCTGGACCTTCGCCTTGTACGGCTCGCGGTCGTACGACTTCACGTACGCGCCGGCCATGCGGACGGGGTCGCCGAAGAAGTAGTACTCGTACAGGGCCTGGCGGCTGGAGAAGGCGGAGATGCAGGTGTCCCAGACGAGTCGGAAAAGCTTCACGCGCTCGGCGCCGGTGAGGGTGGCCGACTGGAGGTAGGCCTCGATGTCGGCGGCCGCCGGGCCGGTGATGTCGAGTTCGGTCGGGGTGGCCATCAGGCCGGAGGCGCCGAGCTTTCGCAGGATCTGCGGGAAGCGCTGGTAGAGCTTGGGGTAGAGGTTGCGGGCGGCGTTGAGGGGGGCCCAGGCCGGGGTCAGCACCCCGTACTCGTTGATCTCGGCGTCGGCTTCCGCCGCGCGCAGGAAGGCGCGCAGCGTCTCCAGCGTGGTGATGATCTCGGCGATGTCCTCCTGGACGTGCTGGAACTGCTCGATGCCGATGGCCTCCGTGAGCAGTGTCACCAGTCCGAGGATGTACTCGGTTTTGGCGGTGGTGCGGGTGACGACCTGGTGGGTCATGTGCACCACGGAGGACGTCTGCGAGTAGAAGCCGTTGCACAGCTCGGCGTCACCGAGGGCGAAGCAGCGCTCGAAGGGCACGTGCACGTCGTCGAAGACGACCACACAGTCCGATTCCTCGAAGCGGGAGGCGAGGGGGTGGTCGTGGCGCGGGCGGTCGTAGTCGAGGGGCTCGCGGGCGATGTAGCGCAGGCCGGGGGTGTCGTTGGGGATGGCGAAGGCGTACGAGTACGGCTTGTCCTCGGGTGTGCCGCGGAGCACGGTCGAGGGGAAGACGAGCATCTCGTCGGCGAAGGGGGCGATGGTGGCGAGCATGCGCGCCCCGCGGATCACCACGCCGTTGTCGTCCTCCTTCACGATGCGTGCCGCGAGCTTGCCGCCCGCCTGCTGGGTGCCGGCCACGGCCCGGTTGACCTGCGGCGGGATCAGCGTGTGCGTGCACAGCAGGTCCTCTTCGCGGGCCTTCTCGTAGTAGCGGCGGATGTTCTCGCCGAAGGCGGGGTTGGCCTGGGCGAACCAGTCGGCGGCCGAGGCGAGCGCCATCAGGGAGCTGTTCATGTAGTCGCCGGTGCGGCCCAGCATGCCGTTGCTGTGGTCGGCCCACACCTTGAACGCCTTGCGGCGCTTGACGAGATCGTCGGGTGTGCGCGGAGTGAGGAAGGACGTGCCGACCGGCTCACCGGAGGTGGGGGATGCGTACGTGAGGACGTCCTTGTGTTCGTCGCTGTGCTGGAGGTCGTACAGCTCGGCGTAGGTCTGCACCACGTTGCGGAAAGCGGGGTGTTCCTGGATTCCTCCGGTCAGCGTCTCGCCCTGGATGTGCACGGTGGGGCGGGACTGGGAGAGGCGCTCGAGGAATTCCTTGCCGGTGCGTGCGGCCATGGTGGTTCTCCTGGGGAGTGGGGTGGGGCTTGAGAG
>NZ_JAAKZX010000151.1 GCF_011045025.1 Streptomyces ureilyticus | reverse complement strand
GACCCTGCGCCAACTGGCGCCGCTGTTCGGGGTGTCCAAGTCCGCGGCCGACCGCATCATCGACCACCTCGGACCCGCGCTCGCCCTCCAGCAGCGCAAGCGGTTCCGCACGGACGCCGTGCTGATCCTGTACGCGCCGGAGCGGGCCGAGGAACGACTCCTCGCGATGGGTGTGTGACACCCGCGTTACGACCCGTGTATGCGTCCGCATGGTGAAATCTGGCCGCTCTCAGCGGCGTGATTCTTGCCACCCTTGATAAGGGTTGCGCTCAGATGAGCGGATCTTGAGCACCTGCACTTCTCCAAGGAGTGGCACTCAGTGCCACCCCTTGATCGTTCACGCTGTGAACTCACACGTACGAAGCGCCGCTCACATGAGCATTTCAGGGGGTCTATGGGCGTTGACTCGTTCGGGAAGTGAAAACACCGACTCTCGACTCATTGCCAGCTCTTGACTTGCGATCTGTTGGCGGACGAGCGGTTACGGCCGTATGACGCGCAAGTGGACGTACCGAGGTACCTTCGATCTGGGTATGTTCCTCGCCGTCAGGGCAGCCAACGCGTCCTCGAGGAGTCGAGATCCGTGTCGGAAAACAAAGATCCCCACGTAACTGGTAGCGGCGACGGTGCTGTCGGCGGAGCGAAGTTCGTTTACGACTTCACCGAGGGCAACAAGGACCTCAAGGACCTCCTCGGTGGCAAAGGCGCGAACCTCGCCGAGATGACCAACCTGGGCCTTCCCGTCCCGCCGGGCTTCACGATCACCACCGAGGCCTGCAAGACGTACCTCGACAGTGGCGAGGAACCCGCGGCACTGCGTGACGAGGTGAGTGCACACCTCGACGCCCTCGAAGAGGCGATGGGCAAGAAGCTCGGGCAGGCCGATAACCCCCTCCTCGTATCGGTCCGTTCAGGGGCGAAGTTCTCCATGCCCGGCATGATGGACACCGTCCTGAACATCGGGCTCTCCGACAAGTCCGTCCAGGGGCTGGCCAAGCAGGCCGGTGACGAGCGCTTCGCCTGGGACTCGTACCGCAGGCTCATCCAGATGTTCGGCAAGACCGTCCTCGGCGTCGACGGCGAACTCTTCGAGGACGCGCTGGAGTCGGCGAAGGCCGCCAAGAAGGTCACGGTCGACACCGAACTCGAAGCGGCCGACCTGAAGAAGCTCGTCACCAAGTTCAAGAAGATCGTCAAGACCGAGGCCGGGCGCGACTTCCCGCAGGACCCGCGCGAGCAGATGGACCTCGCCATCCACGCGGTCTTCGACTCGTGGAACACCGACCGCGCGAAGCTCTACCGCCGCCAGGAGCGCATCCCGCACGACCTCGGCACCGCCGTCAACGTCTGCTCGATGGTCTTCGGCAACCTCGGCCCGGACTCGGGTACGGGCGTCGCCTTCACCCGCGACCCGGCCAGCGGCCACCAGGGCGTGTACGGCGACTACCTGCAGAACGCGCAGGGCGAGGACGTCGTCGCCGGCATCCGCAACACGGTCCCGCTCGCCGATCTGGAGAAGATCGACAAGAAGTCGTACGACCAGCTGATGCAGATCATGGAGACCCTGGAGAACCACTACAAGGATCTCTGTGACATCGAATTCACCATCGAGCGCGGCCAGTTGTGGATGCTCCAGACGCGCGTCGGCAAGCGGACCGCGGGTGCGGCCTTCCGTATCGCGACCCAGCTGGTGGACCAGGGGCTGATCGACGAGGCCGAGGCGCTGCAGCGCGTCAACGGCGCCCAGTTGGCCCAGCTGATGTTCCCGCGCTTCGACGAGGACACGAAGGTCCAGACGGTCGGCCGGGGCATCGCGGCGTCGCCGGGTGCGGCGGTCGGCAAGGCGGTCTTCGACTCGTACACGGCGGTGAAGTGGTCGCGTTCGGGCGAGAAGGTGATCCTGGTCCGCCGCGAGACGAACCCGGACGACTTGGACGGCATGATCGCGGCGGAGGGGATTCTGACGTCGCGGGGCGGTAAGACGTCCCACGCGGCGGTCGTGGCGCGCGGCATGGGCAAGACGTGTGTGTGCGGCGCGGAGGAGCTCGAGGTCGACACCAAGCGCCGTCGGATGACGGTGCCGGGCGGTCATGTGGTGGAGGAGGGCGACCTGATCTCGATCGACGGGTCGAGCGGCAAGGTGTACCTCGGTGAGGTGCCTGTGGTCCCGTCCCCGGTCGTGGAGTACTTCGAGGGCCGGATGCACGCGGGCGCCCAGGACGCCGACGAACTGGTCGAGGCCGTGCACCGGATCATGGCGTTCGCCGACCGCAAGCGTCGCCTGCGGGTGCGCGCCAACGCGGACAACGCCGAGGACGCGATGCGCGCCCGTCGCTTCGGCGCGCAGGGCATCGGCCTGTGCCGTACCGAGCACATGTTCCTTGGTGACCGTCGTGAGTTGGTCGAGCGCCTCATCCTGGCCGACACGGAGGCCGAGCGCGAGGAGTCGCTGAAGCAGCTGCTGCCGCTGCAGAAGCAGGACTTCGTGGAGCTGTTCTCGGCGATGGACGGCCTGCCGGTGACGGTCCGTCTCCTCGACCCGCCGCTGCACGAGTTCCTGCCCGACATCACCGAACTCTCGGTCCGGGTCGCCCTGGCGGAGTCCCGCCAGGAGCCGCACGAGAACCTCCTCCGTCTCCTCCAGGCGGTGCACCGCCTGCACGAGCAGAACCCCATGCTGGGGCTCAGGGGTGTGAGGTTGGGCCTGGTCATCCCCGGCCTGTTCACGATGCAGGTACGGGCGATCGCCGAGGCCGCGGCGGAGCGCAAGGCCGCGAAGGGCGACCCGCGCGCGGAGATCATGATCCCGCTGGTCGGCACGGTCCAGGAGCTGGAGATCGTCCGCGAGGAGGCCGACCAGGTCGTCGCCGAGGTCGAGGCGGCGACGGGCACGGACCTGAAGCTGTCGATCGGCACGATGATCGAACTGCCGCGGGCCGCGCTGACGGCGGGCCAGATCGCGGAAGCGGCCGAGTTCTTCAGCTTCGGCACGAACGACCTGACGCAGACGGTGTGGGGCTTCTCGCGTGATGACGTCGAAGCGTCGTTCTTCACCGCCTACTTGGAGAAGGGCATCTTCGGCGTCTCCCCCTTCGAGACCATCGACAGGGACGGCGTCGGCTCCCTGGTGAAGCTCGCCGCCGAGGCCGGCCGCGCCACCCGCCCCGACCTGAAACTCGGCGTCTGCGGCGAACACGGCGGCGACCCGGAGTCGGTCCACTTCTTCCACGAGGTGGGCCTGGACTACGTCTCCTGCTCGCCGTTCCGGATCCCCGTAGCCCGCTTGGAGGCCGGCCGCGCGGCCTCCACGTCGAAGGGCAGCGACCACCGCTGATCCCCATGCCGAGGGGCGGCGATCATTGCTGACCCCCACGTCGAGGGGCAGCGATCACCGCTGCCCCTCCCGACTCCGGAGCCGCCGTCGGTCACCCCGACCCTCACCGACGCGATGGCGGCTCCGGGCGCGAAAGGGAGGGGGCGGCGCCTGTGCGGAGGCGCCGCCCCTTTCGGCGCGACGACCGAGGTCAGCGCACCGTGTGCAGGAGCCCCGAGCAAGGTCGGCCGTCACGGGCTGTTCACTTGGGATGCGGCTGTCGTCCTCGCTCCGTAGGCTCGTACGGAGTGTTGCCGGCGGGCCGAGGTACACCTGGCGCACCGCGTCGCTCGCCTCCAGCTCCTTGAGGTGAGGTGGAGTCATTCATGACCACGCCGCGGGACCTTTTGATCACCGCCATGGAAGTGGCGGCCAGTCGCGCCCCGGAGCGAGGCGATCTGTCACTTGCGCTGGCGGGTGCCGAGCTGATCGACCTCCTGGATGCCCGAGCCATCACACTGGCCGGTGATCACATCGTGCCGAGTGACCGGCACGCCGTGGCTGATCGGATGTTGGACGAGGCTGTGTCGTCGCTCGCGCGACAAGCGCCGTACGACTCAGTCGACGACTGGCTGTGGCGCAGGGGCCGCGACCTGTCCGCGGCCTATCTGGCCGCGCTTGAAGCGGCAGGGCAGCTCAGTCGGCAACGCCACCGCCGCTGGATGATCTTCCAGCCCACTCACGTGGTGCTGGTGGATTCGCCCGCACGCCGCCACGCGGCTAACCGCTATGCATCGGGTGAGCCCATCATCGCCGCCCTCGCGGAGGCCGTCGGGATTGGCGACAAGCCGACGGCAGAGTCACCGAGCGTGGCCGACGATGCCGTGGCGACAGTGCTCGCCGCCGTCCATGATGCGGTAAGGAGTCTGGAGGCCGAACGGCAGCGGCAAGCCCTCGACGAGGCGGCCTTCGACAACATCTGGCGGGGTGAATAGGAACCCGCTGCGCGCACTCTGAACAGCCAAGTCCTGGCCAGGAGAACGGTCCCCCCCCCGGTCCGTTCTGATCGGTCAGGTGCCGAGGGGGAAGGTGAGGGCGACGGTGCCGCGGAGGTCGAGCCAGGCTTTGTCGGGGCTGCGGACGAGGCGGAGGATCACGTGGTCGCAGGCGGAAAGACGGACTCTCGCCGGGCACCGAGTCGTACCCGTACCTCCTCCGGCGCGAGTTCCTCGCAAAAGATGCTGCTGTAGCCGAAGGGATACGCCTCGAACACCCGGCGGAGTCAGTGAGCCCTTTCAGCCTGGGCACTGATCGGGTGAGGGGATCGATGCCCGCAACGCACGAGACTCCCGTGCCGTTGAGGGAGGTGTTCGAAGTCTCAACTCATCGGCGCAGGAGCCTCGTTGGTTTCCTATCCTGCCGCACTCGACCTGCCCCATGCCCTGGTCGAGTGGGTCACCATGCTCATCGTCACCCGCGAGGGTGACCGCCGCTGCAAGCTTCCGCCGCACCAGCGTGCCCTGGTCGGCCTGGTGTACCTGCGCCGGCACGACACCCTCGCCCAGCTCGCGGCCGGCTTCGGCATCTCCGTCGGCACCGCGCACGCCTACACGACCGCGGTGATCGGCCTGCTCGCCGACCGCGCGCCCGGTCTGCTGCGTGCCCTACGCGAGGCCGACCCGGACTACGCCCTGCTGGATGGCACCCTCGCGGAGTGCGACCGGGTCGGCGACAGCCGGGCCGACTTCTCCCACAAGCACCGCCGACACGGGGTGAACGTCCAGGTGGTGACCGACCCGGCCGGGAAGCTGCTGTGGATCTCGCCCGCACTGCCCGGCCGTTCGCACGACCTGACCGCGGCCCGCACCCACCGGGTCATCCGAATCTGCGAACGCCAGGGCGTTCCCATCCTCGCCGACCGCGCCTACATGGGAGCCGGCCCGTGGGTGACGACGCCCCTCAGACGCCCACCGAACCGTGACCTCACGCCGAGCCAGCAAACCGTCAACCGCGCGTTGTCCACGGCACGGGCACCGGTCGAGCGCGGCATCGCACGACTGAAGTCGTGGCGGATCTTCCGCCGGTCCCGGTGCAGCCCCAATCGAATGTCGTCAATCGCAGCCGCCGTCCTCACCCTTGAGCGGCAGCGCTGAAAGGGCTCAGTCAGTCATTCCGTCATCCTGTTCAAGCGACCACAGGTCAGCGGGTCGTACGGCGCTTGCGGGCCGCCAGCAGTACGCCGCCTCCGGCGAGCAGGACGGCCGCGCCGCCGCCCGCGAGGTACGGGGTCGCGCTGCTGCCGCCCGTCTCGGCCAGGTCGGTGCCCTGGTCGCCCGCGGTGTCGTCCGTTCCGTTGGACTCGTCGGCTCCGGCTCCCGAGTCCTCGTCGCCGGTGTTCGTGTCCTCCGCGGGGACGAAGCCCGCGGGCGGCTTGTCGCAGCCGATGCCGTCCTTGTCGCGGTCGAGGTGGTCGCCGTAGTGCTCGTCGCCCTCGAGGATGTTCTTGTACCCGTTCTCGTACGCCTCGGTGCAGTTCTTGAACGGGTGGTTGCCGTCATGGGCCACGGCGGTGGCAGGCAGGGCGGCCAGCGCCAGGGCTGCGACGGCCACGGCGGCAGGTCTGCGGAACAGGTTCATGGAGAGCCCCCAGATATGTGCGGATATCCGTACGCGTGATCACGAAGTGGCGATCGAGCGGATTTGAGGTGATCAACGTATTGAGGGGCTGGCGATGTAGAGGCGATATGAAGGACCTGTGATGTGAACGTGACGTGACTGGAAGGTAGCTCTCCGCTCATAGGGCGGGGCTTTGTAAAGCGCAGGGTGTGTGAGTACCGCCAACCCGGGGTGTGCGTCAGGCTCGCAGCGCCGGGGCCTCCCGGCGGCGAGGGCCGGGTTTCCCTGCCGGAGGCTCGTGTGACTGTGCGGACGGGAGGCGGACCACCGCGTCCAGGCCGCCGGTCGCCGCGGCGTGCAGGGTCACCTCGCCGCCGCTCGCGTGGGCGAGGCGCTGGACCAGGGAGAGGCCGAGGCCGGTGCCACCCTTGGGGGCTCCCGGGGCGCGCCAGAAGCGGTCGAAGGCGCGGCTGCGCTGTTCGGGGCTCATGCCGGGGCCCTCGTCCGTGACGTGCAGGTCGACCCAGGACGCGCGGCTTTCGCGGAGGTGGTGGAGATGGTGCAGGGGGTGCCGGCGGGCGGGTGCCGAGAGGCGGAGCTCCATCGACACGGTGCTGCCGGACGGTGAGTGCCGCAGGGCGTTGGACAGCAGGTTGTCCAGGATCTGCTCCACCGCTCCCGGGATCGCGAGTACCTGGCCCACGCTGCCGGCGAACAGTACGAGCGAGACATCGTGCCGCTTGAACAACGGCGCCCACGTCCGGTGCCGTTCCGCGCAGATCTCGCCCACGTCGACCGGGCCCGGGGCGGCCGCGCTGTCCTCGAGGCGGGCCATCGCCAGCAGCCCCTCGACCATCCGTGACAGCCGGTCCGTCTCGGTCACGGCGGCGGTGAGGCTGCCCCGGGCGTGCTGGGCCGTGTCGGGCTCCAGGTTCTCCAGTCGCAGCCGCAGGGCCGCGAGCGGGGTCTTCAGCTGGTGCGAGGCCTCGCCGGCGAAGGCGCGTTGCGAGGCCAGGAGGTGTTCGAGGCGGGCGGCGGTCCGGTTGAAGGCCGCCGCCAGGCTGCGTATCTCCGGCGGGCCGGAGGTGACGGCCACCGGAGTCGCCTGGCCGCCGTCGGCCAACTGGTGTGTGGCCTCCTCCAGTTGGCGGATGGGGCGCCCGGCCCACCGGGCAAAAGCGAAGGCCAGCGCGGCGACCGCGGTCAGGGCAGAACATCCGGTGAACCCCAGCAGCAGCCACACCCGGCCGACCCGGTCGGCGACCATCTCCGTGGGCAGCGTGATCCGCACCGCTCCCCGCGCCCGCTCGTCGCCCGCGCCCTGAGCCCCGCCGGGCGCGACGACCGGGGCGGCGACGGACAGATACTCCACGCCGCCCATCGTGGACGTACGGACATCGCTGGTGGCGGTGCCGTCGAGTGCGGCGGCCACTTCGGTGCGCGACGGCAGTTGGCGTTTCTCCACATCCGACAGCGGATGCGAGGTGGCCAGCAGATCGCCGTCCGCGTCCAGGACGACCACCTGTCCGCCGATACGCTCGGCACAGTGGGCGACCCGCTTGTCGAGCTCGCCCTTCCGCCCCGCCGAGAGGGACAGCGCGGCGAACGCGGCCACCGACTCGGCCTCGTCGACGGCGGAGTTGACGATCCGTTCCCGCTCGGCCCGCGAGTAGACGATCCCCAACGGGATCTCCAGGCACAGCAGGACGAAAGCGGCGAGGCTGAGATAGGTCAGCAGCAGACGGCGGGTCATGACACCGCGGCCTCCTCGGAGGCGTCGGGGGTGCCGGTGGGGCCGCCGCGCTCCCGGCCGGTCGGCTGCCCCGCGGTCCGTACGGCGAGCCGGAACCCCACCCCGCGCAGGGTCTGTATCCACGCCGTGTCGCCGAGCTTGCGGCGCAGCGTGGCGACATGCACGTCCAGGGTCTTGGTCGGGCCCTGATAGTGCGTGTCCCAGACCCGGTTGAGGATCTGCTGCCGCGAGTACACCGCTCCGGGGTCCTCGGCGAGCAGCGCCAGCAGCTCGAACTCCTTGGGGGTGAGCGGCACCGGCACCTCGCCCACCCACACCTGCCGCGTCCGCCGGTCCACCACGAGCGGTCCGGGCGCCGGGGCGCCGCCCGCCGGCTCGCCGGGTTCGGGCGGGGACTGTTCGTACCTGGGTGGTTCGTAGGCCCCCCGGTCGTACGCGGCGGGGGCGGCAGGTTCGTACGCGTTCGGATCGTACGTCGCGGACTGGGCGGCGTACGGATCGGGCGTGTACGTACCGGCTGCGGGGCCAACGTACGTACCGGCCGCAGGAGTTGCGTCCCCCAGCGCCCCTGTCCCCGGCCCCGTGCGGTGCAGCCGTCGCGTCACGGCGCGGATGCGGGCGACGAGTTCGCGGATGCTGAACGGTTTCGCCAGGTAGTCGTCCGCGCCGAGCTCCAGGCCCAGCACGCGGTCGGCCTCCTCGCCGCGCGCGCTGAGGATGATGATGGGGACGTCTGAGGTCTGGCGGATGCCGCGGCAGACGTCGATGCCGTCCAGGTCCGGCAGGCCCAGGTCCAGCAGGACGACATCGCCGTGCGGCCCTCTCAATCCCTCGGCGCCGGTGGCGACATGGCTGACCGTCAGCCCGAAGTGGCGCAGCCCCTCGGTCAGCGGTTCGGCGATCGTCTCGTCGTCCTCGATGAGCAGCACTCGTACGCCCATGCGTCCTGTCTCTCCATGAAACATGAATCCGGACAACACGAATCCCGTGCTGTGGGGTCGCCACGCTACAAGAGATCTCATGTGCGTGTCCCATGAATGCGGGGTTTGTGAAAAGGCGCTCAGTAAGCGCTTGTATCTGTCCGATTCGACTGGTTCAGACGGCTTCGGTGGGATGCCTGGCTGAAATATGTGGCAAACCTGGTGTCGCCTTAGTGTCCCCTTAACCTTTCTCTGGTCGGACCTCCCCTACGGTACATAAGGCCTGGTCAGAACAGGTTCATGAACTGGTTTGAGGGAGGAAACGTGAAGGCATTGCTGGATCGCGCCCGGTCGTTCAAACGTCGGGTCGATTTCGAGAGCGGTGAATACCGGAAGCTGACCGAGGGGCAATTCCCGGAGGCCCTGTTCATCACCTGCTCGGACTCGCGGGTGATACCCGCTCTGATCACCGGCGCAAGGCCCGGCGAGATATTCGAGCTGCGCAATGCGGGCAATATCGTGCCGCCGCACGATGAGCACGGAGCGGCCTCCGGCGAGGCCGCCACCATCGAGTACGCGCTGGAGGTGCTCGGCGTTCAGGACGTCGTCGTGTGTGGTCATTCCCACTGCGGCGCCATGGGGGCGCTGAAGCGCGGCACGGACCTGTCCGGGCTGCCGCGGGTGGACGCCTGGCTCGACCTCGCCCGGCCGGGGCTCACCTCCCTGCTCGGGAACGCCGTCGAGCCCGAGGACCCGGCTCTGCGGGAGGTCGTGCAGATGAACGTGCGCAACCAGTTGGCCGCCCTGCGCGAGTACCCGACGGCCCGTCAACTCCTGGACGCCGGGCGGCTCCGGCTGCACGGCTGGTACTACGAGATCGACACCGGCCAGGTCCAGGAGCTGGACGAGGACGGTCTGTTCCGGGTGCACGCGTCATGAGCGGGCAGCATGCGCGGCGGGCGCGCGGACGCGGTGCGGGAGCGGCGGGGACCTCGTCGTCGACGGTCACGATGGAGACCACGAGCCCTCGCAGTCAGAGCCCTCAGAACCCTCCGGGGGCCCGAAGTACCGAGGAGGGGTCTGCCGGTCCTGCCGGTCCTCCGACTTCCCCGAGCTTGCGCAAGGGGCGCGACTCAGGCGATGGCAGTGGCGGTCGCGTGGACTTCGCCACCGAGATCACCGCCTCGCTCGTCGTGTTCCTCGTCGCGTTGCCGCTGTGTATCGGGGTGGCCGTGGCGTCCGGGGTGCCCGCCGAGCTGGGGATCATCTCCGGGGTCATCGGGGGACTGGTGGTAGGGGCGGCCCGGGGCAGCACGCTCCAGGTCAGCGGGCCGGCCGCCGGGCTCGCGGCGCTGGTCGCGGAGACGGTGATGGAGTTCGGCGTCGCCATGCTCGGCGTGATCGTTCTCTTCTCCGGCATCCTGCAGATCATTCTGGGGATGGTCCGACTCGGCCGCATGTTCCAGGCGATCTCGCTGGCCGTCGTGCAGGGCATGCTCGCCGGGATCGGGCTGCCGCTGATGTTCAGCCAGGCGTACCCGATGGCCGACGCCAAGGCTCCCGGCATGCCGATCGAGAACATCGCCGGTGTTCCCGGCCTTGTCGTGGACACCCTGGCGAACCCCCAGGCGGGGATCGCGGCGCTGCTCGGCATCGTGACGATCGTGCTCAGCTTCATGTGGAAGAAGATGCCGGGCCCGGTGAAGAAGGTCCCGGCGGCGCTCGTGGCCGTGGGCATCGGTATCGGGGTGGCCTCGATGCCGGGCGTGGACGTGAAGACGCTCCAGGTGGGCAACCTGCTGGCTTCCGTACAGGTGCCGGGGGCGGAGCAGTTCGCGGGCCTCGCCAACGCGGGGATCATCACCGCGATCCTCACCTTCACGGTCATCGCCTCGGCGGAGAGCCTGTTCACCGCGGCGGCCGTGGACCGGATGCACAACGGCCCGCGCACCCGCTACAACACCGAACTCATCGCCCAGGGCGCCGGAAACACGGTGGCCGGCATCCTCGGGGCGCTGCCCATCACGGCGGTCGTGGCCCGCAGCTCGGCCAATGTGCAGGCCGGAGCCAAGACCCGGCTCTCCCGTACGCTGCACGGCTTGTGGCTGCTCGCCTTCGCGCTGCTGCTGCCGCAGGTGCTCGCGCTGATCCCGATCTCGGTGCTCGCGGGCGTCCTCGTGCACAGCGGGTGGAAGCTGTTCGCGCCCGAGGAGTTCCCGAAGATGTGGCGTCAGGACCGGGGCGAGTTCGCGGTGATGACCACGACGACGCTGGTCATCACCGCCACGGCGCTCCTGGAGGGCGTACTGATCGGCCTCGCGGCCGGTGTGATCCTGGCGGCGCTGCGGATGTCGCAGACGGTCGTCCGGCAGCACATCGACAACGACACGGCGAAGGTCGTCATGGCCGGCAACGCCACGTTCCTGCGCCTGCCGCGCCTGATCGACGCCCTCGAGTCCGCGGCCGCCTCCGGCAAGCCCCGCATCCGCCTCGACCTCACGGGCGTAACCCACCTGGACCACGCCTGCCGCAGCCAGATCGACGAGTTCGTCGCGCAGCAGCGGGGGGCTGGGTTGCGGGTGGAGTTGCTCATGCCGGGGGCGGCGGTTACGGGTACGGGGGCTGCCGGGACGGGGGCGAACGTGCCGCCGCCGGTGGTGCCGACCGCCGGTGCATCCTCCTCCGCATCCGTGCCGGGGGCGGATGCGGAGGAGGAGCGGGTTCTGGCCTCGGTCCCTGCCGCCGCCTTCGACGGGGAAGCGGACCGGCGGTGGGAAGGGACCTCGACCCCGACCGGGGCGCCAAGCCCGAGCTGGGAGGGGGGCATGAACCAGGCGTGGGAAGCGACTGCGCCCGTCGGCCGGGCAGCCCGGGATGCCGCGCTCGACGGGGGAGCGGACCGGGCGTGGGAAGCGGACTCCTCCATCGGCCCCGCTTGGGAAGCGGACGCGTTCACGGGCGCGGCTTGGGACGTCACCCCGGGCCGGGGAACGAACCCGGCTCGGCCGGCCAGCGGGACCGCGACTTGGGACTCCGACCGGACTTGGGACCACGACCAGGCTTGGGGCCATGACCAGGCTTGGGACACCGACGCGTCACGGAACACCGACCGCCCCCGGACCATGGACCGCGCCCGGGACACCAACCCGCCCGCCGATCCCTCCCATGACCGAGCCACCGCCGACCGTTCTGCCGATCCGGCCCCCGTCCCGGGTCCGACAGCCGAGTGGTTCTACCTGGACACGGAACCCATGCCGGGCACATCCCCGTCCCGCGTCATGCCTCTCTTCCGCCGGGGCCGGTCGACGACCGAGCGGGTCTGACCCCTCACCTCACGGTCTGGCCTGGTCAACGGGTGGTTGAAGGACCCGGTCCGCATGATCCGGGAGCTGCCTCGTCCGGCTCGGCGGGCGCCTCGTCGGTGTGGACCGGGTCGCCCACGGCGCCCCCGGTGGCCGTGCGGACAGCGTCCGCGATGAAGGCGAAACTCTCGTCACCGAGCTGCCGCGGATCGGTGCCGTCCAGAAGGCCGGCTCCGACGTACTCGTTGATGACTCGCAGGGCGGCCGCGGTGGCCGCGGCGTGCAGACGTACCTGGAGGTCGTCGGGCCTGAGTCCGAGGCGAGTCGCGATGACCCCGGCCAGTTCGCGTTCCACCTGGTCGCAGGCCATCAGCCAGGCCGTGCGCAGGGCCGGTTCGGTCTCGGCCAACCGAACCATCTTGATGCCCAGCCCGGCATCGGCCTGCTCCGACGGGCCGATCTCGCTGACCAGCCGCTTCGCCTCCGTGGCGAAGTGCTCCTCCAGAGAGCGGCGCGGCGGCCAACTGCGCAGAGTGGCCAGTTCCCACTCCACGCTCTGCGCAACGATCGGCTCCGCACAGCTCTCCTTGCTACGGAAGTGACGCCAGATGGTGCGGGTCGACAGACCTACCGCTTCCGCGATCTGGTCACCGCTCGTGCCGTCGACGCCCTGCGCCCAGAACAGGCGCGCCGCCTCCCGCGAGATCTCCAGACGTACGCGACGGCGCCGCTGCTCACTCATCCCGCCACGGCTGCGTTCGGTCGATGCCACGTCGTCGGCCATCTTTTCGCCGCCCTTTCAGCATCACGCTCACTCAGTGCCATATTGGCATTAAGTGACACACTTGCGCCAGTCAGGTGCCCGCGACTTCGGTTTACCCGGCCACTTGCCATGTCTGTCACTTAGTGACATTGTCACTAAGTGACAGACGGGTTGTCGAGTCTGTGCAAGGCCGGCCTGCGCAGCGAGTGACCCCAACCGAGTTCACCCGTACCCGACCTCCGGAGCACCGCATGAGGAAACGACCAGCCGCCACCACCGCAGCCCTGCTCACGGTCTGCGTTCTGACCGGCGGCCTCATAAGGACAGCCGTCGCCGCGCCGGACCAGGCAACCGGCGGCGGCCGGACAGGGAAGACGGCCGTCGCCACTGCTACCGAATCGGTCACGCACGAGGAGAACGAGCGGGTGCCGGAAGGGGCGCGCTGGACCCAGCACTACTTCCCCTCCTCGGACGGCTCCAAGACCGAGCTGCACGCCGATGTTCTGCTTCCGGAGAACCTCCCCGCTGGCGCGAAGGTGCCGGTCATCGTGTCGGCCAGTGCGTACTTCGGCCACTCGGGGCAGTTGGAGGTCGAGGAGGAGCACTCCGGCCCCTCGGAGCGCTTCCAGGACCTCGTGGAGGGGACCGACCTGTTCGACAAGGGGTACGCCTTCGTCATGGTGGACACGCGCGGCTTCGGCGGCTCCACAGGATGTCTCGACCTCGGCGGGCCCGGAGACCAGGCCGACGTCGAGGCCGCGATCGACTGGAGCGCGAAACAGCCCTGGTCCACAGGAGCGGTGGGAATGTACGGAAAATCCTTCGATGCCTACACCGGTCTCCTCGGCAACAACGTGAAGCACGACGCGCTGAAGGCCGTCGTCGCCCAGGAGCCCATCTGGGATCTGTATCAGCAGCTCCATTCCAACGGCGTGCCGCGTCCGAACAGTGTCCAGGTGCCCACCACCTACAACCGCATAGCCGGCCTGGCTCAGTTGCCGGACGACGACAAGCGGTACCGGACCAACGCCGCGTACGAGACGAAGCACCCCGAGTGCCTGGCGCTCAACGCCTTCGGCCCCTCCATCGGTGATCCGGACGACCCGTACTGGAAGGACCGCAGCCCGGCCAGGAACGCGAAGGGCACCGACACTCCGCTTCTCTTCACTCAGGGCACCGCCGAGCCCAACACCCTGCCCGTGGGGATGGAGGAGTTCCTCGACCATCACCGCGGCCCCCAGCGGGGCTGGGTCGGCCCCTGGGACCACGTACGCGGCAATGAGCGCACGCCGGACGGGAAGCTCGCGATGGGCCGCGCGAACTGGTTCAAGGAGACACTGTCCTTCTTCGACGAACACCTCAAGGGCATCGACCCGAAGACCCAGTACCCGAACTACGCCGTCCAGGACAGCCTCGGGTACTGGCGCGCGGAGAAGTCCTGGCCCACAGCGAACCGCTCCGCGAACCTCCGTCTCGGCAATGGCTCGTACGTGGACAGCGGAGCGGGTTCGCAGCCGACGTCCCCAGAAGAGGAAGCCGGTCGTGACGCCGGCAGCTTCTTCGTCTGGTCCGAGCCTCTTGAGACGGCCACCCGGGTCACCGGCACGCCCCGGGTCACCATGACGGCCAAGGGTGAGGGCAACGTGATGGTCAAGCTGTACGACGTGGACGAGGACGGCAACGCTGTCGCATTCGACGAGCGAGTTTCCCGGCTGGACCGGGACCGGCTGGACATCGGCCTGAAGTCGACCGACTGGACCCTGCGGGCCGGCCACCGCCTCGCCGCGGAGATCGGCTCGGTGCAAACCGGCGATTGGCTCGACACCCCCTCCAAGCAAAAGATCCGGATCACTGACGCCCGTCTCCATCTGCCCATGGACAACCCGGCTGATGACATCGCCACCGGTGGCGACCGAGCGCCGTGGCTCGACACCTTCAAGCAGATCAACGCGGCGAAGCTGAAGCCCGGCCCAGCCACGTTCTCGGTGCCTCCGGTCCGTGCGCGGCGCTGAAGACGCCACACCCCTGGACATCCTCGACCGGCGACTGGCGGGCATCCGACAAGCCCGCCGTGCCAGGGCCTGGGATGCGGACCAAGCGGGGGAGGTCGCCCGGTCCGGGAAGCGGACCGGGTGACCTCCCTCGGGGCTCAACGCGTGTCAGGCGGTGAAGCCGCCGTCGACATGGATCGAGGCTCCGGTGATGTACGCGCCGTCCGCACTTGCCAGGTGGGCGACGGTGGCCGCGATCTCGGCCGCTTGCGCGTAGCGGCCCACAGCGGTGAAGCCGGCGATCATCTCGGCGTTCGGCCCGTCGGCGGGGTTGGTGTCCGTGTCGGTGGGGCCGGGATGTACCAGATTGACGGTGACTCCACGCGGGCCGAGTTCTCGGGCCAGGCCTTTCGTCATCCCGGCCAGAGCCGTCTTGCTCATCGAGTACAGCGCCAGTCCGGGGAAGACCGCACGCTCGGCGACATTGCTGCCGATGCTGATGATGCGGCCGCCCTGGTCCATATGGCGCACCGCCGCCTGGGACGCCGCGAACGGTGCCCGGACGTTCACCGCCAGAGTGCGATCGATCTCTGCCGACCCCAGGTCTTCAAGTGGGCCGACGAGAAAGACGGCGGCGTTGTTGACGAGGATGTCGAGCCTGCCGAACATCGCGGCGGCCTCGTCCACCGCGGCGGTGAGTGCCTCAGGGACCGCGCTGTCGGCTTGGATGGCAAGGGCCCGGCGCCCCCGGGTCTTGATCTGCTCCACCACCTCGGTGGCGCGTTCCACGCTGTTCTCATAGGTCAGGACGACGTCGGCGCCTTCTTCGGCCAGTCGTATCGCCACAGCGGCACCGATACCCCGGCTCCCACCCGTGATCAAGGCCACGTTTCCTTCAAGTCGGTTCATGACGCTGAGCATTGCTGGCACCAGCGCCGGAAGCTGGCGGTAATCCGACCTGGGGTTCAATCCCGTGGCGGACGGGAGCCCAGGACCCTGGCGATGAAGTCCGCCAGGTGAGAACGCATCTGCTCGCGCGTCATCCGCTGTCGGCCGGTGAGATGTTCGACTTCCCCCACGTCGAGATCCACCAGACCCTCGCCCCGGAGACCATCGTGGTCGAGATGCGCGGTGTGGGCCGTCTGGTGCACACCGACAGCCCCTTCGACATGTCCTACATCGCCGTTGTCACCGTCAAGAACGGCCTCATCACCCGCTACCGCGACTACTGGAACCCGCTCGCCGTCCAGGACCCAGCCACCAACTTCGCCGGGAGTAACGGATGAACGCCTCCCAGGAGTTCACCCTGGTCATCGGAGCCACCGGCACCACCGGCAGCCGCGTCGCCGCCCGACTGGCCGCCGCAGGCCGGCGCGTCAAGGCCGCCAGCCGACGTGCCACCCCCGTGGACGGTTCCCGTGCCGTGCGGTTCGACTGGAACGACCCCGCCTCCTTCGAAGGCGCCCTCGAAGGCGTGGACCGGGTCTATCTCATCCCGCCGCTCGGCTCTCCGGACCCGGCAGCAGCCATGCTGCCCTTCCTCCAGCAGGCCCGCACCGCAGGCGTCCACCGCGCAGCCCTGCTCAGCTCGTCGGCGATCCCCGCCGGAGGCCCTGCCGTGGGACAGGTTCACCAGGCCCTGCCCGGCCTGTTCGACGAGTGGGCGGTCCTGCGGCCCTCGTGGTTCATGCAGAACTTCACCGGCAACCACACGCACGCCCGGACCATCAAGGCGTACAAGACCATCCACACGGCAGCCGGTGAGGGCCGCGTCGGATTCGTCGACGCCGACGACATCGCCGCCGTCGCCGTGCACGCACTGACCGAGACGCGGGCCCCGAACACCGACCTGATCATCACCGGGCCACAAGCGCTCAGCTACGGCGACATCGCCGCCATCCTCACCCAGGTCACCGGCCGGACCACCACCCATCGCGGGCTGACCTACGAGCAGATGCGCGACCGTCTGGCCGCCGACATGCCCGCCGAATTCGCCGCGATGCTCGCCGGTATGGACTGCGCCATCGCCGAAGGCGCCGAGGACTGCACCACCGACACGGTCCAGCGCCTCACCGGCCGCCCACCCCGCAGCTTCCGCGCATTCGCGGAACAGGAGATGCGTCGACTTCGGAGCTAGCCTGAAACTGCACGTCTCGTACGGAGTTGAGAGGGTCCTCAAGGCGCCGTGAAAAGGAGCCGTCATGGCCGGCTGGAGTGTGCGGGACATCCCTGACCAGGGCGGGCGTATCGCCGTCGTGACCGGTGCCAACAGTGGGCTCGGGCTGGCCGCCTCGCGTGAGCTGGCCCGGCGGGGGGCGCATGTGGTGCTCGCCTGTCGGAGTGAGGAGCGGGGGGCCGGTGCTCGCGACCGAATTCTTGGGGAAATCCCTGATGCGCAGCTCGAGTTGAGGGCTCTTGACCTCGGACGGCTCGACTCAGTACGGGAGTTCGCGGGCTCCTTCGGGCACGAGCGGCTCGATCTGCTCATCAACAACGCCGGCGTGATGGCCCTGCCCCACGGGCGCACAGTGGACGGCTTCGAGACCCAGTTCGGGGTCAACCACCTCGGGCACTTCGCGCTCACCGGGCTTCTGCTGCCGCTGCTCCTGAAGACGCCGGGCGCGCGGATCGTCACCGTGTCCAGCACCATGCACTCGATGGCCAACATCGACATCAACGACCTCAACAGCGAGCGCCGCTACAACCGTTGGCTCGCCTACTCCCGCTCCAAGACGGCCAACCTGCTCTTCACGCACGAACTCGCCCGCCGCCTCGCCGCGACCGGCTCGGACGTCGTCGCGGCCGCCGCCCACCCCGGCTACGCGGCCACCAACCTGCAGACCAAGGGCCCCAAGCTGGAGCGTCGCAAGGCAGCCGAACTGTTCATGCGCACCGGCAACCGTTTCTTCGCCCAGTCCGCCGAATCCGGCGCCCGGCCCATCCTGTACGCGGCCACCGCACCCGGCGTCGAACCCGACTCCTTCACCGGTCCCTCGTTCGCCAACTGGCGCGGCTCACCCGCCAAGTCCCGCCGCGCCAAGTGGACGCTCAACGACGCGGCGGGGGAACGGCTCTGGGCAGAATCGGAACGGCTCACGGGAATGACGTACGACGTCCTCAAGGGGTGAGTGGTGGGGGTGCGCTCAGGCTGTGGAGCCGCCGTCCACCACCAGATCCGCGCCCACTACTGACGCCGCGTCGTCCGACGCCAGGTACAGCACCGCGGCCGCGATCTCCTTGACCGTGGAGACCCGGCCGAGCGGCACGTCGGTCTTCATGCGCTCCGCGCGGTCGGCCTCCGTCTCGCCCGGCCGCAGGGACATGGGCGTGGCGGAGGCGCCGGGGCTGACGGCGTTGATGCGGACGCCGTCCGCGATGTGGTCCAGGGCCGCGCCGCGGGTGAGGATCGACACGGCCGCCTTGGTGGCGGCGTAGGCGGTGGTGCCGGGGATGCGGCCGTGCACGCCGATCCGCGAGGCGATGTTGACGATTGCGCCGCCGCCGGGCTGGGTGCGCATCCGGCGGACCTCGGCCTGGAGGGCGAGTAGTACGCCAGTGACGTTGATGTCGAGCATGCGGCGCCAGGCGTCCTCGGGGACGTCCGCGACGGGCCGGCCGCCGGCCTCCAGGACGCCCGCGTTGTTCACCGCCACGTCGAGCGAGCCGAACCGGTCCACGGTGGCGTCGACGAGGGCCTGGATGTCGGCGGACCGGGTGACGTCGGCGGTGACGGCAAGCGCCTTGCCGCCCGCCTGCTCGATCAGCGCGACCGTCTCGTCGAGCGGCTCCCGCCGGCGCCCGGCGACGACGACCTGCGCGCCCTCGGCGGCGAAGGCCAGCGCGACGGCCCGTCCGATGCCGGAGCCCGCACCGGTGACGAGGGCGGTCCTGTCGGTGAAGCGGTGGGTCATGATCTCCTCGTTTCTTGACTGATCGGTTCAGTATGAGGGCATGAGAAAGGCACCCTCATGGGCGCCCGAATCTCAGTCCAGCAGTGCCAGAGCCTGCTCCGCCGCGTCCCGGACCCGGCCCGGATCCGCCGACGCCTTGCCGACGACCCGCAGTCCCTGCAGCAGGACCAGCAGCATGCGGGCCAGGGTGCGCGGATCGCGGTCCTCGGGCAGTTCGCCCTGTGCCTGCGCGCGGACCAGGGCCGAGTGCAGCAGGGTCTCCAGGTGGTCCCAGCTGCCCTCCACGAGGCGGCACGCCGCCGTGTCGTGCGGGGCCAGCTCGGCAGCCGAGTTGACGACGAAGCAGCCGGTCAAGCGGTGGTCTTCGGCCGTCGCCTCCATGGCGAAACGGCGTACCACCGCCCGTACGCCGGGCAGGGCCGGTCCCGGCTGGGACAGCTCCCGCAGCAACTGCGGACCGGTCGCCTGCCGGTAGCGGTCCAGCGCCTTCAGGTACAGCTCGCGCTTGTTGCCGAAGGTGGCGTAGATGCTGGCGCGGCCGATCCCGAGGTGCTTCTCGAGATCGGCCATCGACGTCGCCTCGTAGCCGCGCCGCCAGAACAGCCGGAGGGCTGACTGCAGCGCGGCGTCGGGATCGAACTCCTTGGTCCTGGCCACGGGAAGCAGCCTAGGTTTTTCTGAAACGATCGGTCAAGTAATGGCTCTATGCCGTGCGGATCTCGTACGTCGCCACCGTCACCGCGTCGTCGTCCAGGCACCGCCCCGACTCCAGCTCGAAGCGCTGCTTGAGCAGGGGTGAGGCCACGAACGGGCGGCCCTGGTGGGAGCCGATGAGGCCGCGGGAGAGGACTGCGGCGCCGGTGAACGGGTCGCGGTTGTCGATGGCGTACAGGCGGCCCGCGCGGTCCTGGAAGAGGGCGGCCTGGCGGCCGTCGGGGAGCAGGGCCGCCACCCCGCGGCCGGGCATCAGGGCGCTGATGTCGCAGACCGGGAACCAGTCGTCCGCCGCGTCGTCGACGCGAAGCTGGACCTTCAGGGTCGTCGTCTCGGGTGCGAGGGTCATCGCTGGGCGCTTCCTTCCAGGGGACGGGTGCCGATGGTCAGCAGCGGCAGGTCGGGCTTGATCTGGTCGCGCTCGGGGACGAAGCCGACGACGGGGTCGGGGGTGTCCGGCGCGTTCACGAAGGAGACGAAGCGGGACAGCTTCTCCGGGTCGTTGATGGTCTCGGCCCACTCGTCGCGGTAGTTCGCGACATGCGCGGCCATCAGGGACTCCAGCTCCTCGCAGATGCCCAGGGAGTCGTCCACGACGACGTCGCGTACGTGGTCCAGGCCGCCGGGGATCCGCTCCAGCCAGGTCGACGTGCGCTCAAGGCGGTCGGCCGTGCGGATGTAGAACATCAGGAAACGGTCGATCAGGCGGATCAGTTCGGCGTCGGAGAGGTCCTGCGCGAGCAGGTCCGCGTGGCGCGGGGTGGCGCCGCCGTTGCCGGCCACGTACAGGTTCCAGCCGTTGGCCGTGGCGATCACACCGAAGTCCTTCGACTGGGCCTCCGCGCACTCGCGCTGGCAGCCGGAGACCGCCGACTTCAGCTTGTGCGGGGAACGCAGCCCCCGGTAGCGCAGCTCCAGGTCGATCGCCATGCGTACGGAGTCCTGGACGCCGTAACGGCACCAGGTCTGCCCCACGCACGACTTCACCGTACGCAGCGCCTTGCCGTACGCGTGCCCCGACTCGAAGCCCGCGTCCACCAACCGGGCCCAGATGAGGGGGAGTTGCTCGACGCGCGCGCCGAACATGTCGATGCGCTGGCCGCCGGTGATCTTCGTGTAGAGGCCGAAGTCGCGCGCCACTTCCCCGATGACGATGAGCTTCTCGGGGGTGATCTCCCCTCCCGGGATGCGCGGCACGATCGAGTACGAGCCGTTCTTCTGGAGGTTGGCGAGGAAGTGGTCGTTGCTGTCCTGCAGGGCCGCCTGGTCGCCGTCCAGGACATAGCCGCTCGCGCCGATCGTGGGGGCGAGGGAGGCGATGATCGAGCCCACGGCCGGCTTGCAGATCTCGCAGCCGTCGCCGCCTCGGGCGCCCTCACGGCCGTAACGGTCGAGCACGTCCTGGTACTTGTTGATGCGCAGGGCGAGGACGATCTCGTACAGCTCCTCGCGGGTCTGCGAGAAGCAGCCGCACAGGCCCTTGTCGACCTCGACGCCGCTGGCCTCCAGCTCGGCGTTGACGAGCTGGCCGAGGACCTTGACGCAACTGCCGCAGCCCGTACCGGCCTTGGTGCACTTCTTGACCTCGGGCACCGTCGTGCACTGGTGGTCGGTGACCGCGCCGCGGATCGTGCCCTTGGAGACGTTGTGGCAGGAGCAGATGACCGCCTCGTCCGGCAGCGCGGACGGGCCCAGCTGGGCGCCGCCGCCCGAGCCGGCCGGGAGCACCAGCTGCTCAGGGGAGACGGGCGGTACGGAACCGGTCAGGGCGCGCAGCGTGCCGTACGCATCCGCGTCGCCGACCAGGATGCCGCCGAGCAGTTCGCCGTCGCGGCCGATGACCAGCTTCTTGTACAGGCCCGAGCGGGAGTCGGAGTAGACGACGTCCAGGCAGTCGTCGGTGGCGCCGTGCGCGTCACCGAAGGAGGCCACGTCGACGCCGAGCAGCTTCAGCTTGGTGGAGAGGTCGGCGCCGGTGAAGGACGCCTCGTCGGCGGCGATGGTCGCGGCGGCCGTTTCGGCCTGCTCGTAACCGGGCGCCACCAGGCCGTACACCCGGCCGTCCGCCGCCAGCGCGCACTCGCCGATCGCGAAGACATGCGGGTCGGAGACGGTACGGCACTGCTCGTCGACCGTGATGCCGCCGCGCTCGCCGACCGTCAGGCCGGAGTCGCGGGCGAGCTGGTCACGGGGACGTACACCGGCGCTGAACACCACCATGTCGGTGGCGAGTTCGGAGCCGTCGGACAGCTTCATGCCGGTCACGGCGCCCGAGTCGTCGGTCACGATCTCCTGCGTGCCCACGCCCGTGTGGACGGACAGGCCCATGTCCGCGATGGTCCGCAGCAGGGCGGCGCCACCGCCCTCGTCGACCTGCACCGGCATCAGGCGGGGCGCGAACTCCACGATGTGGGCGTTCAGCCCGAGACCTTTGAGCGCGCCCGCGGCCTCCAGACCGAGCAGACCGCCGCCGACCACGGCACCGGTCGTCGCCTTGGCCTTCGCGTACTCCTCGATCGCGAGCAGGTCCTCGATCGTGCGGTAGACGAAGCAGCCCTCGGCGTCCTTGTTCGGGACCGGCGGCACGAACGGGTACGAGCCGGTGGCGAGGACGAGGACGTCGTAGTCGACGACAAGTCCGGAGCGGGCGGTCACCTTGCGGGACTCACGGTCGATGGTCTCGGCCGGGTCGCCGACGTACAGCTCGATGCCCTCCTTCTCGATGAACGCCATGTCCGTCATCGAGAGGTCCTCGGGCGTCTTGCCCGAGAAGTACGAGGTCAGCGCCACGCGGTCGTACGCCGGGCGCGGCTCCTCGCACAGCACGACCACGCGGTGCGTGGCGGTCAGGCCGCGCTCGGCGAGCGCTTCGAGGAAGCGCTGGCCGACCATGCCATGGCCGACGAGCACGATCGTGGGGGTCGCCCCAGTGGCGGTCATCAGGAGCCTCCATCGTTGGTGAGCAGGTGGAGCAGAGGGCCGGTCTGGGGGAGCGGCTCTGCTCCCTCCCAGGCGCGGGCGAGCGCGCCTACGGTGCCGAGTTCGCCGACGAGTACGCCGCCGACCACGCGGTCGTTACGGACGACGACCTTGCGGTAGGTGCCGCGGGTCGCGTCGGCGAGCTGGATGACGTCGTCACCGGGCTGCGGGGTGGGCTCGCCGAAGGCGGCGAGGTCGAGCGGGGTGCCGGAGGCGAGGGTCAGGCGGGTGAGGGCGCGGGTGCCGGTGTAGCGGGCGGCGCCCTCGCCCGTCGCCAGCAGCTCGGCGAGCGCTTCGGCCTGTTCGAGGGCGGGCGTCGCGAGACCGTAGACGGTGCCCGCGTGCTGCGCGCAGTCGCCGATCGCCCGGATGTGCGGGTCGGACGTCCGCAGCTCGTCGTCGACGATGACGCCCTTGTGCACGGCGAGCCCCGCATCCTGGGCGAGACCCACGCGCGGGTGCACGCCGCAGGTCAGCACCACCAGGTCGGCGTCGAGCGCGTACCCGTCGGCCAGCTCGACCGAGCGGACGGCTCCGCCGACGCAGCGCACGTCACGCACTCGGCACTCGGTGTGCACCTCGACGCCGAGGTCCTTCAGGTGCCGGAGCACCAACTTCGAGGCGGACGGGTCGAGTTGGCGTTCCATCAGCCGCTCGGCCTGCTGCGCGAGCATGACCTGCGCGCCGCGTGCGGCGAGGGCGCGGGCGGCCGAGACGCCGAGCAGACCGCCGCCGATGACGACGGCGCGGGCGTCCGGGCGCACGGCCTTGGACAGCCCCAGGCAGTCGTCCATCGTACGGAAGGCATGCACGCCCTCCGGCAGTACGTGATCCTCGGTGAAGAGCCCGCGCAGGGGCGGCAGCTTCGCGTTCGACCCGGTCGCCAGGACCAGCGTGTCGTATGCGATCACCGAGCCGTCGGAGCAGTGCACCTGCCGCTGGGTCTTGTCGATGTGGGTGACCCGGGCGCGGACCAGTTCCGCGGGTGCGGGCAGGGCGATCACGTCCGGGGCGTACCGTCCGGCCAGCACCTCGGCGAGCAGCACCCGGTTGTACGGGGTGTGCTCCTCCTCACCGATGAGCACGGCGGGCAGCCCGAGCTCGCCGAGCCGCCGGGCGAGCCGCACGCCCGCGAGGCCGGCGCCGATCACCACCACACGCGTATTCGAGGTCATGGTGACGAGAGTGCGGGGCGGGTGTTACCCGGCCGCATCACGGTTGTTTCCCGCGGGGAACGCTGCCCTCAGCGGGGGGACTCCGGCGGTGTGAGGGTGGGGTTCGTTGTCGGCTGCGAGTTGCCTCCGGCGGTGGGGCGGTTGGGTTCGTTGTCGGCTGCGGCGCCGTTGTGGCTGCGTGACCAGCCATGACGCACCCGCAGCCGCGACACGACCGTCACTGCGCGCAGGTGGCGGCGACAGGTAGGCAAGTACTTCACCGCCAAACGCATGAGGGCAC
>NZ_JAAKZX010000150.1 GCF_011045025.1 Streptomyces ureilyticus | reverse complement strand
GCGAGTGCACGCTGACGCCGAGGCCTACGGTCAACCGGGCCGCGGCGAGCTCTTCGAGGACCTGGAGGTAGACCTCGTACGGCTGCTCACCGCCTCCGTATCCGGCGTCGTACGGCAGGCCTAGCAGTGCGCGCCAGGTCGCCGTTCTTGGCGCCGCGGACCGCCCGCACCACCAACGCCGCCGGCGCCCGCTCACACAACCCCAGACACGGACTCCGCTCCACCGAAACCCCGCTCCCAAGCCCCAGCCGCGCCTCGACCCCCGCGCACAACTCCGCCGCCCCCGCAGCCGCGCACGCGAGATCCGTGCACACATGCAGCACCGTCGCGGGCCGCGGCTTCACCGAGAACATGGCGTAGAACGTGGCGACCCCGTACGCCTCCGCAGGCGGCACGGTCAGCCGCCGGCACAGGTAGTCCAGCGCACCCTCACTGATCCACCCCACGCGATCGTTGATCGCGTGCAGCCCCGGCAACAGCAGGTCACGACGCTCCCGCGCCGGGCGCCCCCCACGCGCCCACCTCAAGTCCACGTCGGACCGGTCCGCGCCCTCCCACGACGACTCGGGGGGCCCGAGCAGCGCGTCGACGGCCGCCCGTTCCTCGTCCGTGGGCTTGCTGTCACCGAAGTGCAGATCCACCAGATCACCTCACCTGAGTCGCAACCGGAAGCTTGTCGATCCGGATCGCCGACGCCTTGAACTCCGCCGTCCCCGCGATCGGGCAGTTCGCCTCGATCGTCAGCTGGTTGGTGTCCACTTCGTCGGGAAAGTGCATGGTCATGAACGCGAGCCCGGGCCGCAGCGCCGGATCGACCCACACCGGCGCCACCACCGCCCCGCGCCGTGACGACACCTGGACCTCTTCGCCCACCACGACGCCGTAGCGCTCCGCGTCCTCCGGACAGAGCTCGACGTACTCCCCGCGCCGCAGCGGCGAGGCGAAACTGCCGCTCTGCACACCGGTGTTGTACGAGTCGAGCCGCCGCCCGGTGGTCAGCCGGATCGGGTACTCCTCGTCCGTCAGATCGACCGGCGGATCGTGCTGGACGAGCCCGAAGGGCGCGAGGCGGCCGCGACGGGCCGGATCCGCATCCCACAACCGCCCGTGCAGGTACGTCGGTTCGATCCGGTCCGTGTCCGGGCACGGCCACTGGATGCCCTGGTGCTCCTCCAGGCGCTCGTATGTCATCCCGTAGTGGTCAGGCGACACCGATCGCAGCTCGTTCCATACGGCCTCGGAGTCCGCGTACTTCCAGTCGTGGCCGAGCCGGGCGGCCAGCTCGCAGATGATGTCGATGTCCTCGCGGGCCTCGCCGGGCGGCGCGACGGCCGCCCGTACGCGCTGAACTCGCCGCTCGCTGTTGGTCGTCGTACCGTCCGTCTCGGCCCACCCGGCGGTCGCGGGCAGCACCACGTCCGCCAGCTCGGCGGTCTTCGTGAGGAAGATGTCCTGCACGACGAGGAAGTCCAGGGCCCCCAGGCGCCGTATCGCCTGCTCGCTGTCGGCCTCGGACTGCGCCGGGTTCTCGCCGACGCAGTAGACGGCCTTGAGCGTGCCCTCCTCCATGGCCTCGAACATGTCCGTCAGGTTCAGCCCGTAGTGCGGCTGGATGACGGTGTCCCAGGCGGACTCGAACTTGAGCCGTGTGTCCGGGTCCAGGATGTCCTGGAAGCCGGGGAGGCGATTAGGAATCGCCCCCATGTCGCCGCCGCCCTGCACGTTGTTCTGGCCCCGCAGGGGCTGTAATCCCGAGCCGTAGCGGCCCACATGGCCCGTCAGCAGGGACAGGTTGATGAGCGCGCGTACGTTGTCCGTGCCGTTGTGGTGCTCGGTGATGCCGAGCGTCCAGCACAGTTGGGCGCGCTCGGCGCGGGCGTACGCGTGCGCCAACTCCCGTATGGCGGCGGCCGGTACGCCCGTCACCTTCTCGGCGAGCGACAGCGTCCAGGGCTCGACGAGTTTCTTGTACTCCTCGAAACCGGTGGTCGCCCGCTCGATGAAGGCCTCGTTCGCAAGGCCCGCATGGATGATCTCGCGGCCGATCGCGTGCGCCATCGGGATGTCCGTGCCGACGTTCAGGCCGAGCCAGCTCTCCGCCCACTCGGCGGTTGACGTACGGCGCGGATCGACCGCGTACATCCGCGCCCCGTTCCGTATCCCCTTCAGGACGTGCTGGAAGAAGATCGGGTGTGCGAAACGGGCGTTGGAGCCCCACATCACGATGAGGTCGGTGTGCTCGACCTCCCCGTACGACGACGTCCCGCCGCCCGAGCCGAACGCGGCCGAGAGGCCCGCGACGCTCGGGGCGTGGCAGGTGCGGTTGCAGGAGTCGACGTTGTTGGTGCCCATGACGACGCGGGCGAACTTCTGCGCCACGTAGTTCATTTCGTTGGTCGCGCGGGCGCAGGAGAACATCCCGAACGCGCCACGGGCGGCGGACAGCCCGCGTGCGGCGCGGTCCAGCGCCTCGTCCCACGTCGCCTGCCGGAAGGGCTCGTCGCGCGAGTCGCGGACGAGCGGATGAGTAAGTCGGGTGTACGTCTTGGGAGTTCGGTCGCGTTTCCTTGTACGGCTCATGCGGCGGTCCTCAATGCGAGCAGATCCGAGATGGCGTGGACGGTGCGGAGTGTCGGCACCTCGACCCCGGTGATCTCCGCCAACTCGACGACGGCGGCGAGGAGCACGTCGAGCTCGAGCGGTTTGCCGCGCTCCAGGTCCTGAAGGGTCGAGGTGCGGTGATCGCCGACGCGCTCGGCGCCGGCCAGCCGCCGTTCGATGGACACCCCGACCTCGCAGCCCAGGGCCCGGGCCACCGCGAGCGTCTCGGTCATCATGATCTCGATGACCTTGCGGGTGCCGCCGTGCAGGCACATCTGCCGCATGGTGGCGCGGGCGAGGGCGCTGATCGGGTTGAAGGAGATGTTGCCGAGCAGCTTGAGCCAGACGTCGTTGCGCAGATCGGGCTCGATCGGGCACTTGAGCCCGCCGGCCCGCATGGCCTCGCTGAACGCGGTGCACCGCGCCGACACCGAGCGGTCGGGTTCGCCGATGGAGAACCGGGTGCCTTCGAGATGGCGTACAACTCCCGGTCCCGCCAGCTCGGTTGCGGCATACACCACACACCCGACGGCCCGTTCGGGCGCGATCACCGCACTGACCGCGCCGTCCGGGTCCACGCTCTCCACGCGATGGCAGTCGTACGGGCCGCCGTGCCGGTGGAAGTACCACCAGGGGATGCCGTTCTGCGCGGCGACCACCGCCGTGGTGTCGTGCATAAGAGGCTCGATCAGCGGCCCGCACGCCGCGTACGAGTTGGCCTTCAGACCCAGGAAGACGAAGTCGGCCGGGCCGACCTCGGCCGGGTCGTCGGTGACGTGGGCCCGGGCGGTGAAGTCCCCGCGCGGGCTGAGCACTTGCACTCCGTGCTGCCTCATGGCCGCCAGATGCGGTCCACGGGCGATGAGATGCACGTCGGCGCCCGCGCGATGCAGCGCGGCACCGACGTAGGCGCCGATCGCACCGGCGCCGAGAACTGCGACTTTCACTGAGGGTCTCCGTTCGGTCGAGGGATACCGCGGAGGTGAACTGAGGCGTCGAAATCTGTCGACGGAATATTGTCTACAGTATGGGAGTTAGGCCAGCAAGGGTTCGCGCAGCACCTGGGACAGCCTTGTGTGACGGTGCGTAGCTGACCACTTTGAGGATCGCGCTCAGTCAACTGGCCTTGAGGCGTGGGAAGCGGCGACTTCGCGGAGGAGGTTCAGAAACGCGGACAGGGCCGGCTGGTCCTCGGTCGCCTCCTTCACCACGGCAAAGATTGAGCGTGCGGCTGCGGGCCGGGTGACCGGCAGGCAGGTCACCGCGGTGGTGGGGATGGCGGTGAGTGCGAGTTTGGGGACCATGGTCACGCCGAGCCCGGTGGCGACGAAGGCGACGGCGGTGGCGTAGTCGTGGGCCTCCACGACGAAGTTGGGGCTGAAGCCGGCCGCGCCGCACGCGTCGAGGATGGTCTCCCGGCAGATGCTGCTCGGCCACTCGTTGTCGATCCACGTCTCGTTGCTCAGCCTGCCCAGTTCAATGGTCTCTTCGGTGGCGAGAGGGTGCTCCGGCGGCAGGACCACGACGAAGGGATCGTCCAGCAGGTGCATCGCGCGTAGCCCGCGGGGCACCGGGACGGTGTCGTCCAACACCATGATCTCGGCGTCCGCCGCCTCGCCGGTCAGCCCCTTGCCCAGCCTCAGCTCCACGCGGACCTCGGGGAAGCGGCGGCCGAACTCGGCGATGATGGGCGGGATCAGTACCGCGCCGGCCGTGGCGAAGTAGCGGACGGTCAACCGGCGGGACTTCCCCGCGCGCAGGTCGGAGAGGGCCGTCTCCGCGTCGGCGATCTGTGTCTGGATCTGCCGGGCATGCGTGGCCAGGAGCCGTCCCGCCTCGGTGGGGCGGATGCCTCTGCCCTGGCGTTCGAACAGCGCGGTGCCGGTCTCCCGCTGCAGTGCGGCGATGTGCTGGCTGATCGCCGATGGGGTGTAGCCGAGGAGGGCGGCCGCGGCTTGGATCGAGCCGGTTTCGACGACCGAGCGGAGCACCACGAGACGGCGAACATCAAGCATGGGCGGATAGTACAGCTCTGCTTCATTGTTCTTAAGAAAACATCGCTTGTGCTGTCCTTTCGGCGGCTCCAGAATCCGAGCATGGAGAAGAAGAGAAGCATTCGGCTGGGCATCGTGGGTCTGGGGGCGATGGGCTCCGAGATGCTCGATGTCGCAGGGCGGCACCCCGAGTTCGAGGTTGTCCTGGCCGCGGACCCCAGCGCTCAGGCCGTTGAGCGGGCACGAGTGGCGCATCCGCAGGTGCCCTGCACCCAGGATGCGGAGGAGCTGCTCGACCACGACGGGCTCGACGCGGTCTACATCGCCTCGCCGCCCGCCACGCACGCGGGCTTCGCGGTACGCGCCATGAAGGCGGGCAAGGCGGTCTTCGCCGAGAAGCCGCTCGCGGTGGATCTGGCCGAAGGCGAAGAGATGGCGGCGGTGGCCACGGCGACCGGGGCTGTGAACGCGCTGAACTTCGTGATGTCCGATCGCAGCGCCGCGTTGGCGGTCGGCCGGGCGTTGCGGGACGGCGAAGTCGGGACAGTCCTCGGTGTGGATATGCGGTTCGGCTTTCCGCAGTGGCCAAGGGAGTTCCAGCAAGACGCTCGCTGGGTGGCCGGACGTGCGCAGGGCGGGTTCCTGCGTGAGGTCGCCTCGCACTACCTCTTCCTCACCGACCGGCTCTTGGGCCCCCTCTCGCCCGTCCACACACACGTGGCCTACGGCGTGGCGGGAGAGAACGCAGCCTCGGGTCTGTTCCTCGCGGGCGACGTGCCGGTAAGGCTCTCAGGGCAGGTCGCCGCGGCTCCGGAGACGTACGAGTGGACACTGCACGGAACCGAGCGGTCGTACCGGATCAACGACTGGGGGGACTTGTGGCTCGGCGACCACTCCGGCTGGACCCGCGTCGAGTTGGACAGTCCGCGCGGCAGTGAGGAGACCCGGCTGACCGAGTTCGCCCGGGCCGTCCGGGGTGAGGGCTCCACGCTGGCCGACTTCGCCGCCGGCTTGCGGGTGCAGCAACTGGTCGAACACTTCCACAGGGAGATCCGGTGACGCGTTGCGGCCCGGCGGTGGTCGTCGGCGAGCATGGCGGGCCGGACGTGCTCGAAGTCCACAACCTCGACCTTCCCGAGGTGGCCGGTGACCAGGTGTTGGTGAAGGTTGCCTACGCCGGGGTCAACTATGTGGACATCTACCAGCGCGAGGGCGTCTACCCCCGCCAAGTCCCCTTCGTGCCCGGCGGTGAGGGGGCGGGCCGGGTCCTGGAGGTCGGTGCCGAGGTGTCCGGACTGAGCGCCGGCGACAGGGTCGCATGGCAAGGCGCGCCGGGCGCCTACGCCCGGTATGTGTCGGTCCCGGCCTCCCAACTGCTCCGGATCCCCGACGAGGTGACCGACGAGCAGGCTGCGGCACTTCCCCTCCAGGGACTGACCGCCCACTACCTGGCAACCAGCTCATACGCCATCCACCCCGGAGACACCGTCCTCATCCACGCCGGCGCGGGCGGGGTCGGGCTCCTGCTGACCCAGATCGCCAAGATCCGCGGCGCCACCGTCATCACGACCGTCTCCACCCCCGGCAAAGCGGAAGTCTCGCGCGCGGCAGGCGCGGATCAGGTGCTCGGATACGACGACTTCCATGAGGAACTGAGCGAGCAGGGCGTCCATGCCGTCTACGACGGGGTCGGCAGGAGCACCTTCGAACGATCACTGAAAGCACTGCGGCGCCGCGGCACACTTGTGCTCTACGGCGGCTCCAGCGGGCACGTGGCCTCGGTCGACCCGCGCCGTCTGACCGAGGGCGGCTCACTCACGTTGAAACGCCCCACTCTCCGCGACTTCGTCGTCGACCGCCCCGAGCTTGAAAGCCGCTTCCAGGATCTGCTCGACTGGCTCATCGAAGGACGGCTGCACCTGCACATTCACCGGCACTACCCCCTGGTGGACGCGAAGGATGCCCACCGTGCTCTCGCCTCCCGGGACACGGTCGGCAAGCTCCTCCTGGCCCCGTGATCAAATGCGGCGCCGAGCCCGCCGAACACGCCCCGGATGCGACCCGCCGCTCCCCAACGACCGTTCGTCGCGTCTGGCATACCGTTCATCGCATACCGTCGACGCGTTCGGCGGACCGACTTCCCAACTCGGCGACGGATTCCTATCGTTCGGGATCATGAGTCCACCCATAGCGCCACCCGGCTGGAGCCGTTGGCTCGTTCCGCCCGCTGCCCTGTCGGTCCATCTCTCCATCGGTCAGGCCTACGCCTGGTCCGTGTTCAAGCCGCCCCTGGAGTCCGCGCTCGACCTCAGCGGCACGCAGAGTGCGCTGCCCTTCCAACTCGGCATCGTGATGCTCGGGTTGTCCGCCGCGTTCGGCGGCACGCTCGTCGAGCGGAACGGGCCGCGCTGGGCGATGACCGTGGCCCTGATCTGCTTCTCGTCGGGCTTCCTGCTCTCCGCGCTCGGGGCCGCCACCGAGCAGTACTGGCTGATCGTCTTCGGCTATGGCTTCGTCGGCGGGATCGGTCTCGGCATCGGGTACATCTCGCCCGTCTCGACGCTCATCAAGTGGTTCCCGGACAGGCCGGGCATGGCCACCGGCATCGCCATCATGGGCTTCGGCGGCGGTGCGCTGATCGCCTCGCCGTGGTCCGCGCAGATGCTGGAGTCGTTCGGCTCCGACAGCTCGGGGATCGCGCTCGCGTTCCTCGTGCACGGACTGTCGTACGCCGTGTTCATGCTGCTCGGCGTGCTGCTGGTGCGGGTGCCGCGCAGCGAGAAGCCGGTGGCCTCCGCGCCGAGCGCCTACGAGGGCGTGCAGGTGTCGGCGCGCAACGCCGTGCGCACCCCGCAGTTCTGGTGCCTGTGGATCATCCTCTGCATGAACGTGACCGCGGGCATCGGCATCCTGGAGAAGGCCGCCCCGATGATCACGGACTTCTTCGCGGACACCTCGACGCCGGTCTCGGCTTCGGCGGCGGCCGGTTTCGTCGCGCTGCTCTCGGCGGCCAACATGGCGGGCCGTATCGTCTGGTCGTCGACGTCCGACCTCGTCGGGCGCAAGAACATCTACCGCCTCTATCTGGGGGCGGGCGCGCTGATGTACGCGCTGATCGCGTGGGTGGGGGACTCCTCGAAGCCGCTGTTCATCGTCTGCGCGCTGGTGATCCTCTCCTTCTACGGAGGCGGCTTCGCGACCATCCCCGCTTACCTGAAGGATCTGTTCGGCACTTACCAGGTCGGCGCGATCCACGGTCGGCTGCTCACCGCCTGGTCGACCGCCGGAGTTCTCGGACCGCTGATCGTCAACTGGATCGCGGACCGGCAGGAAGAAGCGGGCAAGTCCGGCGAGGCGCTGTACGGAACGTCGCTGATCATCATGATCGGGCTACTGGTCATCGGCTTCGTCGCCAACGAACTCGTACGCCCCGTCCATGCCCGCCACCACGTCCCCGCCCCGAAGGAGGCCGCCGATGTCCACGAGCGACAGCAGTCCGCCTAGCGCACCGCCCAGCACACCGGCCGGCGCTCCGCCCGGCCGCCGCGGGCTGATCGCCTTCTCCTGGGTGTGGGTGGGGGCGCCGCTCGCCTACGGCCTGTACGAACTGGTGCGGAAAGCGACGCAACTGTTCACGGGGTGAATGCTCGGGTGTCCGAGCGTTCAACAAAAGGCGACAAGGCTGACGCCGCTTTCCTGTGGCTTTACCTGTCCTCGTACCCGTGAGTACCTGATCAGACTGGTGGGTCATACACCCAGGTAACGAGGGGGACCGCCCATGATCGGCTCACGCATCGTCGCAGTCGGCCACTACCAGCCCGCCAAGGTGCTCACCAACGAGGACCTGGCGGGTCTGGTCGACACCAGCGACGAGTGGATCAGGAGCCGGGTGGGTATCCGGACGCGGCATATCGCCGGGCCCGACGAACCGGTCGACGAGCTGGCCGCACATGCCGCCGCCAAGGCGCTCGCGGCGGCCGGACTCGCTCCCGGCGACATCGACCTGGTCCTGGTGGCGACCTCCACGGCGATCGACCGCTCGCCGAACATGGCCGCCCGCGTCGCCGCCCGCCTCGGTATCCCGTCCCCGGCCGTGATGGACCTCAACGTCGTCTGCGCCGGCTTCACGCACGCGCTGGCCACCGCCGATCACGCCGTACGCGCCGGGGGCGCGAGCCGCGTGCTCGTCATCGGCGCCGACAAGATGTCCGACGTCGCGGACTGGACGGACCGTACGACCTGCGTGCTCGTCGGGGACGGGGCGGGGGCCGCGGTGGTCGAGGCCTCGGACGAGGTCGGTATCGGACCTGTTCTGTGGGGTTCCGTGCCGGAGATGGGGCACGCGGTACGGATCGAGGGCACGCCTTCGCGGTTCGCGCAGGAGGGGCAGAGCGTCTACCGGTGGGCCACCACCCAGCTGCCGCCGATCGCGCGCAAGGCCTGCGAACGGGCCGGCCTGGAACCCGAGGACCTCGCCGCGGTCGTGCTCCACCAGGCGAACCTACGCATCATCGAGCCGCTCGCCGAGAAGATCGGCGCCGTGAACGCCGTCGTCGCCCGCGACGTCGCCGAGTCCGGCAACACGTCCGCCGCGAGCATCCCGCTCGCCTTCTCGAAGCTCGTCGAACGCGGCGAGATCTCCACCGGCGACCCGGTGCTGCTCTTCGGCTTCGGCGGCAATCTGTCGTACGCGGGACAGGTGGTCCGCTGCCCGTGACGTGCGGGTTCACTGTCGTGTGACGAGTCCAACTCCCCCTCGCCCTGGCCGCTCAGCGCCGTAGACTGTAGACGAAAGACAATTGATACTGGCTGCCATTGGCTTTCCGGCTGCGGCCTGCCGTTGCCCAGGAGGGGGACCGCGATGTTGTCGACAGGACTGCCGCAGGGGGCCGTACCCAAGCTCGAACGTCCGGGACCGCTCAGGGACCGTGTGTACGAGGCGCTCCTCGAGCTCATCACCACGCGTGCCCTGCAGCCCGGCCAGCATCTGGTCGAGAGCGAGCTCGCCGGGCATCTCGGGGTCTCCCGGCAGCCCGTACGCGAGGCGTTGCAGCGGCTGAACACCGAGGGGTGGGTCGATCTACGGCCCGCGCAGGGCGCGTTCGTGCACGAGCCGACGGAGGAGGAGGCAGACCAGCTCCTCACGGTCCGTACGCTCCTGGAGGCCGAGGCGGCCCGGCTCGCCGCGGCTGCCGCGGGCAGCGCCGGCATCAGCGCCCTGGAGGAGTTGTGCGCCGAGGGTGAGCGGGCGGTCGACGCCGACGACGTGGACGGCGCGGTCGCGATGAACGCCCGCTTCCACGCGAAGGTCATGGAGCTCGCGGGCAATGCGGTCCTCGCGGAGCTCGCGGCGCAGGTCGACCGGCGGGTCCGCTGGTACTACACCCCGGTCGCCCGCCAGCGCGGCCACCAGTCCTGGATCGAACACCGCGAACTCATCGCGGCGATCTCGGCCCGCGACGAACAACGCGCGACGGAGATCATGCGCGCCCACACGGAGCACACGCGCAGGACGTACCACGCGCGCGAGAAGGCCTGACCGGCTCCGGTTCGGAGAGCCTGACGGGCTCCGGTTCGGACGACGGCCGCCCCTCCGATCCGGGGGGCCCGGGGAGAACTAAAACGCGTTGTGTCGCAGTTCCCGAGCGCTTTAGCTGTGCGGATGACTTCTCAACTCCACGCGCTCTGCTTCGATGCGAGCGACCCGCTCCGACTCGCGCGCTTCTGGGCCGACTTCCTCGGCTGGGAGATGTCCGACGATTTCTCCGAGGGCATCGTGATCCTGCCGAGCGATGACACCGGGTTCCGGATGCGATTTCTTCCGGCCCAGGAGCAGAAGACCGGCCAGAACCAGATGCACTTCGATCTGACGAGTACGTCCCTTGACGACCAGCAGCAGACGGTGGCGAGGGCGCTCGCGCTCGGCGCCCGGCACATCGACATCGGTCAGCGCCCCGACGAGGGGCATGTGGTGCTCGCCGACCCCGAGGGCAATGAGTTCTGTGTCATCGAGCCGGGCAACAACTTCCTTGCCGACTGCGGATTCATCGGAGCGCTGGCCTGTGACGGTTCGCAGGAGGTCGGGTACTTCTGGAGCCAGGCGCTGGGCTGGCCGTTGGTGTGGGACCAGGACCAGGAGACCGCGATCCGTTCGCCGCACGGCGGTCCGAAGGTCACGTGGGGCGGTCCGCCGCTGATGCCGAAGACGGGGAAGTACCGGCTGCACTTCGACCTCGCACCACCGGTCGGCGGTGATCAGCAGGCGGAGGTCGACCGCCTCGTCTCCCTCGGAGCGACTCGCATCGACATCGGCCAGGGCGACGTCCCCTGGGTGGTGATGGCCGATCCCGACGGTCATGAGTTCTGTGTGCTCAGGCCCCGATAACGCGAGCGATCCGGGTGGACGGCCCCGCCCTCCTCAGGGTGGGCTCGGAGCCACCGTCGGCCACTCTTTGTCCTGTGAGTGGAAAAAGTCGGCACGAATTACTGCTCAACTTCTTCCCACCCCCGGCAACCGCTGCTACGTTCCCCTCGAAAGCACCACGAAGCTGTGCCGATGAGGCGGGGAGGGGCTCGTGAGACGTATGACGGCGCGACCCGCGAACGCCCACCAGGCGCGGCTGCTCAAGCTGTTGCGTGACGACGGGCCCAACTCCCGTGCCCAGCTGGGCGACCGGGTCGACCTCTCGCGGTCCAAACTGGCGGTGGAGGTCGAACGTCTCCTGGAGACGGGCCTCGTGGTCGCCGACGGACTCGCCGCCTCGCGCGGTGGCCGCCGGTCCCACAACATCCGGCTCGCGCCCGCTCTGCGCTTCCTCGGCGTGGACATCGGCGCGACGTCGATCGATGTGGCCGTCACCAACGCCGAGCTGGAGGTGCTCGGGCACATCAACCAGCCCATGGACGTACGCGAGGGCCCGGTCGCGGTCTTCGAGCAAGTCCTGTCCATGGCAGCGAAGTTGAAGGCCTCAGGGCTCGCGGAAGGATTCGACGGCGCCGGCATCGGCGTACCAGGACCCGTCCGTTTCCCCGAGGGCGTCCCCGTCGCCCCGCCGATCATGCCGGGCTGGGACGGGTTCCCGGTGCGCGAGGCGCTGAGCCAGGACCTCGGCTGTCCCGTCATGGTCGACAACGATGTGAACCTGATGGCCATGGGGGAACAGCACGCGGGCGTCGCACGCTCCGTGGGCGACTTCCTCTGCGTCAAGATCGGCACGGGTATCGGCTGCGGCATCGTCGTCGGCGGTGAGGTCTACCGCGGTACGACGGGCAGTGCAGGCGACATCGGCCACATCCTCGCGGTACCGGACGGCCGCCAGTGCGCCTGCGGCAACCGGGGCTGCCTGGAAGCCCACTTCAGCGGCGCCGCACTCGCCCGCGACGCCACGGAAGCCGCCCAGCAGGGGCTGTCGCCGGAACTGTCGAGCCGCTTGGAGACGAACGGCAGCCTCAGCGCCGTCGACGTCGCCGCCGCGGCCGTCGCGGGCGACACCACCGCGCTCGATCTGATCCGCGAGGGCGGTTTCCGCACCGGCCAGGTCATCGCCGGACTCGTCAGCTTCTTCAACCCCGGCCTGGTGGTGATCGGCGGCGGGGTGACCGGCCTCGGCCACACCTTGCTCGCCGCGATCCGCACCCAGGTCTACCGCCAGTCGCTGCCCCTCGCGACCGGCAACCTCCCGATCGTTCTGGGGGAGTTGGGCCCCACCGCCGGAGTCATCGGCGCGGCCCGGCTCATCAGCGACCACCTGTTCTCACCCGCTTAACGCCGCACGTCAAGCACCAGAGCCGCACGAAAAGCTCACCAGCACGGCACCCTGCACCGCTCCCAACAGGCACTCCGCACCGCCCCTGCCTTACCCCGCCCTGCCCTGAACCGGCCCGCACGCCCGCCAAGGGGAACCGTCATGGCATCCGAACCACCGCTGCTCACCATGTCCGGGATCACCAAGTCGTTCCCCGGCGTCCGCGCGCTCGACGGCGTCGACCTCGACGTCCAGCCGGGCGAGGTGCACTGTCTGCTCGGCCAGAACGGCGCCGGGAAGTCCACCCTCATCAAGGTCCTGGCCGGCGCCCACCAGCCCGACAGCGGCACCATCAACTGGCGCGGCGCGCCCGTCACCCTCCGCTCGCCGATCGCCGCCATGCGCCTCGGCATCGCCACCATCTACCAGGAACTCGACCTGGTGGAGGGCCTGTCGGTGGCCGAGAACGTCTACCTGGGCCATGAGCCGACGGCCGCCGGTTTCGTCGTACGACGCAAGGGCGCACGCGCTTCAACAGCCGCCCTGCTCAAGCGACTTGGCCACCCCGAGATCGATCCGGCCCGGCTCGTCGGCGACCTGTCCGCCGCCCACCAGCAGATCGTCTCCATGGCGCGGGCGCTCTCCCACGACGTACGCCTCATCGTCATGGACGAGCCGTCCGCCGCCCTCGACCCCGACGAGGTCGACAACCTCTTCCGCATCGTCGGCGACCTCACCGCGGACGGCGTCGCCGTCATCTACATCTCGCACCGCCTGGAGGAGATCCGCCGCATCGGCGACCGCGTCACCGTCCTCAAGGACGGTCGGGCGGTGGCCGGTGGGCTGCCCGCGAAGTCGACGCCGACGCGCGAGGTCGTGGCGCTGATGACGGGGCGGAACGTGGAGTACGTCTTCCCCGAGCGGCCGGTGCACGACGCGCTCCCGGATCCTGTTCTCGAGGTCAAAGGCCTTGCGCGGGAAGGGGAGTTCGCGCCCCTCGACCTCACCCTTCGGCCCGGCGAGATCGTCGGCCTCGCCGGACTCGTCGGCTCCGGACGCTCCGAGATCCTGGAGACCATCTACGGCGCCCGCAAGCCGACCGCCGGTCAAGTCCTCGTCGAGGGAAGGCGGTTGAAGCCGGGCAGCGTACGAGACGCCGTCCGCGCCGGCCTCGGACTCGCCCCCGAGGAACGCAAGGCGCAGGCCCTGCTGATGCTGGAGTCCGTCACGCGGAACGTGTCCGTGTCCTCCATGTCCCGCTTCTCGTACGGGGGTTGGCTGGACCGGAGCGGCGAGCGGGAAGCGGCCCTCAAGGCGACGCGCGAGCTGTCGCTGCGCCCCGACAACCCCTCGGTGCCCGTGCGCACCCTCTCGGGCGGCAACCAGCAGAAGGCCGTACTGGCCCGCTGGCTGCTGCGCGGCTGCCGGGTGCTGCTGCTCGACGAGCCCACCCGCGGCGTCGACGTCGGCGCCCGCGCCGAGCTGTACGCCGTCATCCGCCGCCTCGCCGACGAAGGCCTGGCCGTGCTCCTGGTCTCCAGCGAAGTGCCCGAAGTCCTCGGGCTCGCCGACCGCGTCCTGGTGCTCCGCGAGGGCCAGGTCGTGCACACGGCGCCCGCCCAGGAGCTCGACGAACCCCGCGTACTCGACCTCGTCATGGAAGGAACTCCGGCGTCATGACGCAGCACGCATCACCGCCCCGGGATGACACCCCGAAAATGTCGCCGATGGAGGGACCCAGCCCCTGGCGGGCACTCACCGCCCGCGCCGACGTCCGCACCCTCTCGCTGCTCGGCGTGCTCGCCGCCCTGATCATCATCGGCGGCATCACCAAGCCCGACCAGTTCCTCGACACCCGCAACCTCCAACTCGTCCTCACCCAGGCCTCGGTCATCGGTGTCGTCACGGTCGGCATGACCTTCGTCATCGTCTCCGGCGGCATCGACCTGTCCGTCGGCGCGATCGTCGCGCTCGCCTCCGTATGGGCCACGACCGTCGCCACCCAGGAGTTCGGGTTCCTCGGCATCCTCTTCACCTCAGTGATCGTCGGCGTGGGCTGCGGACTGGTGAACGGCATGCTGATCGCGTACGGGGCCATGGTCCCGTTCATCGCGACGCTCGCCATGCTCGCCTCGGCCCGCGGGCTCGCCCTGCAGATCACCGACGGCAGCACCCAGGTCGTCACCGTCCAGAGCGTGCTCGACCTCGGCGGGCGCGACTCCTACATCCTGGGCATCCCACCCCTTGTCATGGTCTTCGCGGTGGTCACCGTCATCGGCTGGCTGCTGCTCAACCGCACCACCTTCGGGCGGCGCACGGTCGCAGTCGGCGGCAACGCGGAGGCGGCCCGGCTCGCGGGCATCGACGTCCGCCGGCAGCGCCTGTACCTGTATCTGCTCTCCGGGCTCTGCTGCGGCATCGCCGCCTTCCTGCTGGTCGTGCTGTCCGGTTCGGGTCAGAACACCAACGGCAACCTGTACGAACTCGACGCCATCGCCGCCGCGATCATCGGCGGCACCCTGCTCAGCGGCGGGCGCGGCACCATCGTCGGCTCGGTGCTCGGCGTGCTGATCTTCACCACGATCACCAACATCTTCGCCCTGAACAACCTGCAGAGCGACGTCCAGCAGATCGCCAAGGGCGCGATCATCGTCGCCGCCGTGCTCGTCCAGCGCCGTACCGCACATACGACTTAACGCCCGTACGGCATCCACGACTTGACTCCAGCATCGCCAGCACGAGCTGACTCCAGTACCGCCAGCACAGCTTGAGGTCGTAGCGCCATCACGACTTGAGCCGTTTCGCACGTCCTTCACGGAAGGGTCCACCGCCATGCCAGAGTTCACCAGCCGCAGAGGACTGCTCTTCGGCACCGCCGCCGTCGGGGCCGGTGCGTTCCTCACCGGTTGCACGAGTAACGAGTCCAGCGACGAGCCGGCCTCCAACGACCAGCCCGCCGCCGACGACAAGCCCGGCAAGCAGGTCACCATCGGCTTCGCAGGACCGCAGGCCGACCACGGCTGGCTGAACGCCATCAACGAGAACGCCAAGAGCCGGGCGAAGAAGTACAAGGACGTCACGCTGGAGATCACCGAGGGCTCCAACGACACCGCCGCGCAGATCGGCCAGATCGAGACCCTGATCAACAAGAAGGTCGACGTCCTGGTGATCCTGCCCGCCGACGGCAAGGCGCTCACCCAGATCGGGCTCCAGGCCATGCGCGCCGACATCCCGGTCGTCAACCTCGACCGGATCTTCAACTCCCCGCAGGCGTACCGCTGTTGGATCGGCGGCGACAACTACGGCATGGGGCTGAACGCCGGTCACTACATCGGCGAGAAGCTCAAGGACAAGAAGAACGCCCGCGTCATCGAACTCGCCGGCCTCGACAACCTGGAGCTGACCCAGCAGCGTACGCAGGGCTTCGACGCGGCCCTGAAGAACTACCCGAACATCAAGAAGGTCGCCCGGCAGGCCGCCGACTTCACCGTCGAGTCGGGGCAGGCGAAGATGTCCCAACTGCTGCAGGCCCAGTCGAACTTCGACGCCCTGTGGAACCACGACGACGACCAGGGCGTAGGTGCCCTGCGCGCCATCGACCAGGCAGGTCGCGACGACTTCCTGATGGTCGGCGGCGCGGGCGCGCTGTCCGCCTTCCAGGCCATCAAGGCAGACGACGGCGTCCTCAAGGCGACCGTCCTCTACCCGCCGACCATGGCCGCCTCCGCGATCGACCTGGCCCGCGCCCTCGGCCAGGGCAAGGGCGTGGGCGGCCTCGCCGAGTTCGAGATCCCGGCGTCCCTGACGCTCTACTCGGCAGTGGTCGACAAGGAGAACGTCGACCAGTACATGTCCACCGGCTTCAAGTGACGTGTCCGACGGCTTCGAGCGGGTGCTGCGCCGCGCTCCATAAGGGGCGCGGGGCTGTATCACTGTGCGGCTCGGCCGCGCGGGTGCGACCAGCCACAACGGACCCGCAGACTTCCAACCGCACTTCCCGCGGAGCGCTCCGCAAACACCCCCCACAGCGCACCACGACGACGAGGAGGACATCTCCATGGGACAGCCGCACCAGGGCGACGAGGCAGCCAAGCCCGCGCTGGGCGTTGGCATGGTCGGATACGCGTTCATGGGCGCCGCCCACTCCCAGGGCTGGCGCACCGTGGGCCGCGTCTTCGACCTGCCACGCCGCCCCGTCCTCGCCGCCGTCTGCGGCCGCGACGGACAGGCCGTACGCGCGGCGGCCGACCGGCTCGGCTGGGCGGCGGCCGAGACCGACTGGCGGGCGCTGATCACCCGGGACGATGTCGACATCGTCGACATCTGCACACCCGGCGACAGCCACGCCGAGATCGCGCTTGCCGCACTCGCCGCCGGCAAGCACGTGCTGTGCGAGAAGCCCCTCGCCAACACGGTGGAGGAGGCCGAGGCGATGACCGAGGCCGCCGAAGCCGCCGCCGCACGCGGCCAGGTGGCGATGGTCGGCTTCAACTACCGCCGGGTGCCCGCCACTTCGCTCGCCCGGAAGATGGTCGCCGAGGGGCGATTGGGCGCCCTGCGCCACGTACGGGTGACGTACCTTCAGGACTGGCTGGTGGACCCGCAGTTCCCGCTGACCTGGCGGCTGCGCAAGGAGACGGCGGGCTCGGGCGCGCTCGGCGACCTGGGCGCGCACATCGTCGACCTCGCGCAGTACCTCGTGGGCGAACCGGTCGTGGGAGTGTCCGCGCTCACCGAGACCTTCGTACGGGAGAGGCCGCTGCCCAGCGGACCCACCAGCGGCCTGTCCGCGGTGTCCGCCAATGGAGTCGGCCAGGTCACCGTGGACGACGCCGCCGTCTTCACCGGCCGTTTCGCCTCGGGCGCCCTCGCCTCCTTCGAGGCCACCCGGTACGCCACCGGCCGCAAGAACGCCCTGCGCATCGAACTCAACGGTGAACACGGCTCGTTGGCCTTCGACCTGGAACGGCTCAACGAACTCGAGTACCACGACCACCGGGAGCCCGGCACCCACGCGGGCTTCCGCCGCATCCTCGTCACCGAGCCCGACCACCCCTACATGGAGGCCTGGTGGCCGCCCGGTCACGGCCTCGGCTACGAGCACACCTTCATCCACCAGGCCCGCGACCTGGTGAACGCCATCGCCGAGGGCCGCGCTCCGGTCCCGTCCTTCGCCGACGGACTGCAGGTGCAGCGCGTACTCGCGGCGGTCGAGGAGAGCGCCGCGAAGAACTCCGTATACACCCCCATCGCGAGTTGAGGAGGGCCGTTCCATGCCGCGCAACTTCACGCTCTTCACCGGCCAGTGGGCCGACCTGCCGCTCGAGGAGGTCTGCAGGCTCGCCCGCGACTTCGGCTACGACGGACTCGAACTCGCCTGCTGGGGCGACCACTTCGAGGTCGACAAGGCCCTCGCCGACTCCTCGTATCTCGACTCCCGGCACCAACTGCTCGACAAGTACGGCCTGAAGTGCTGGGCCATCTCCAACCACCTGGTCGGCCAGGCGGTCTGCGACGCCATCATCGACGAACGCCACCAGGCGATCCTCCCGGCCCGCATCTGGGGCGACGGCGAGGCGGAAGGCGTACGACAGCGGGCGGCGTCCGAGATCGCCGACACGGCGCGCGCGGCGGCGGCCTTCGGCGTCGACACCGTCATCGGCTTCACGGGCTCCGCGATCTGGCATCTGGTCGCGATGTTCCCGCCCGCCCCCGAGTCGATGATCGAGCGCGGCTACGAGGACTTCGCGCTGCGCTGGAACCCGATCCTCGACGTCTTCGACCACGAGGGCGTGCGGTTCGCCCACGAGGTCCACCCGAGCGAGATCGCGTACGACTACTGGACAACTCAGCGCGCGCTGGAGGCAGTTGACCACCGTCCTGCCTTCGGGCTGAACTTCGATCCCTCGCACTTCGTCTGGCAGGACCTCGACCCGGTCGGCTTCCTGTGGGACTTCCGTGACCGGATCTACCACGTCGACTGCAAGGAAGCGCGCAAGCGCCTCGACGGCCGCAACGGCCGCCTCGGCTCGCACCTTCCGTGGGGCGACCCGCGCCGCGGCTGGGACTTCGTGTCCGCCGGCCACGGCGACGTCCCCTGGGAGGACGTGTTCCGGATGCTGCGTTCCATCGACTACTCGGGCCCCATCTCGGTCGAGTGGGAGGACGCGGGCATGGACCGCCTCCAGGGCGCACCCGAGGCACTCACCCGGCTCAAGGCGTACGACTTCGAGCCGCCGACGGCGTCCTTCGACGCGGCGTTCGGCGGCAACGACTGATCTTTCTGGCACACCTCCGGGGTGACGGCGCACCCCGGCGTTCCGCACACACCCGTACGACCAGCCCCATCATGGAGGCAATTCGTGCACCCGCATGTCAGAAACAGGAACACCAGAAGCCACACCAAACACCCAAGACTTCGTGGGGCCCTCGCGTTGCTGAGCGGTCTGCTGCTCGCGGGCGCCTCACTCGGCCTCACCGCCCCCGCGGCGGGCGCGGCCGTCGCCGACCCGGGTAGCGCGGCCCCCGCGGCGGCTGCCGAGCCCAAGGCCGAGGACTTCCAGCAGGTCACCCTCGCCAAGGGCGAACCCGAGACCGGCGAGCCCATGTCGCTCGCCGTCCTCCCGGACCGCTCGGTCCTGCACACCTCACGCGACGGGGAGTTGCGGCTCACCGATGCCGCGGGCACCACGAAGCTCGCGGGCAAACTCGACGTGTACGCGCACGACGAGGAAGGCCTGCAAGGCGTCGGCGTCGACCCCGGCTTCGCCGACAACCGCTTCATCTACCTCTACTACGCGCCGCCGATGAACACCCCGGCGGGCGACGCCCCCGAGACGGGCACCGCCGCCGACTTCGCGCCCTTCGACGGAGTCAACCGGCTCTCCCGCTTCGTCCTGAAGGCAGACGGCACTCTCGACACCGCCAGCGAGAAGAAGGTCATCGACGTCCCGGCGACCCGCGGCATCTGCTGTCACGTCGGCGGCGACATCGACTTCGACGCGGCGGGGAACCTGTACCTGTCGACCGGTGACGACTCCAACCCGTTCCAGTCGGACGGCTTCACCCCCATCGACGAGCGCGCCAACCGCAACCCGGCCTTCGACGCCCAGCGCACGGCCGGCAACACCAACGACCTGCGCGGCAAGATCCTCCGCATCAAGGTGAACGCCGACGGCTCCTACGCCATCCCCGACGGCAACCTCTTCGCGCCCGGCACGGAGAAGACGCGCCCCGAGATCTACGCGATGGGCCTGCGCAACCCGTTCCGCTTCAGCGTCGACAAGGAGACCGGGGTTCTGTACGTGGGTGAATACGGCCCCGACGCAGGAGCCGCAAACCCTGCCCGTGGACCCGCGGGCCAGGTCGAGTTCGCCCGCATCACCAAGCCCGGCAACTTCGGCTGGCCGTACTGCACCGGCGACAACGACGCCTACGTGGACTACGACTTCGCAACCGGCGCTTCCGGTGCGGCATTCGACTGCGCCGCCCCCAAGAACACCTCGCCGAACAACACCGGCCTGACCGACCTGCCTCCGGCGCAGACCGCCTGGATCCCGTACGACGGCGCGTCCGTCCCCGAGTTCGGCGACGGCTCCGAGTCCCCGATGGGCGGCCCGGTCTACCACTACGACCCTGAGCTCGACTCGCCGGTCAAGTTCCCGGAGGCGTACGACGGGGACTTCTTCGCCGGGGAGTTCGGCCGCCGCTGGATCAAGCGGATCACCTCGGACGGTGACGGCACGGTGCAGTCGATCAACGACATCCCGTGGACCGGCACCCAGGTGATGGACATGGAGTTCGGCCCGGACGGCGCGCTGTACGTCCTCGACTACGGCCTGGCGTGGTTCGGCGGCGACGAGAACTCCGCTCTGTACCGGATCGAGAACGCGACCGACGGACACTCACCCGTGGCGCAGTCCGCGGCCGACCGTACGTCAGGACAGGCACCGCTGAAGGTGAAGTTCTCCTCCGCCGGCACCAGTGACGCCGACGGCGACGCCCTCACGTACAGCTGGGACTTCGGCGACGGCGGCAAGTCCACGTCGGCGAACCCCACGCACAAGTACACGAAGAACGGCACGTACACGGCGACACTGACGGCCAAGGACCCCAGCGGCCGCACGGGTAGCTCCAGTGTGCAGATCGTGGTGGGCAACACGGCGCCGAAGGTGACTCTGGAACTGCCGCGTGACGGGCAGCTGTTCAGCTTCGGGGATGCCGTGCCGTTCAAGGTGAAGGTCACCGACCCGGAGGACGGGACCATCGACTGCGCCAAGGTCAAGGTCACGTTCATTCTCGGCCACGACAGCCACGGTCACCCGGTGACCTCGGCGAACGGCTGCACCGGCACCATCCAGACCAGCGCCGACGGCGGCCATGACGAGGACGCCAACATCTTCGGCGTCTTTGACGCGGAGTACACCGACGGCGGTGGCGGCGGCCAGGAGGCGCTCACCACCCACGACCAGGCCGTCGTCCAGCCCACGCACCGCCAGGCCGAGCACTTCGGCAAGGCCTCGGGAGCCAAGGTACAGACACGTGCCACCGCGCACGGCGGCGAGGCCGTCGGTGACATCAACAACGGCGACTGGATCTCCTTCAACCCCTACGTCCTGAGCAACGCCAAGAAGCTCACGGCACGGGTCGCCTCCGACGGCGCGGGCGGAAAGCTCGAGGTCCGCGCGGGCTCGCCCAAGGGACGCGTGCTCGGCACGGCGACCGTTCCGGCGACGGGCGGCTGGGAGAAGTACCAGGACGTCACTACGTCCCTGAAGGGCGCACCGCGCGGGACGACCACGCTCTACCTCGTGTTCAAGGGGCGTGGCACCGGAGCGCTGTACGAGGTCGACGACTTCACGTTCACGACCGGCTGAGGGGGCTGCAGCGATGCGAGCAACAGGCAGAGCGGTGACGGCGGTTGTCGGCGCTGCCCTGCTCATCGGGTGTGTGTCGGGACCGGCCGCGTCCAAGGGGCCTGAAGGGCAGCAGGCTGAGTCCAAGAAGGCTGACGTCAAGGGTCGTGCGGACGACCGGGTGCTGGTGTTCTCCAAGACCGCCGGGTTCCGGCACGACTCCATCCCGGAGGGGATCGCCGCGGTGAAGGACCTCGGCGCCGCGAACGGATTCGCCGTGGACGCGACGGAGGACGGGGCAGCTTTCACGTCGCGCAACCTCGCCAAGTACGACGCCGTCGTGTTCCTGTCCACCACCGGCGATGTGCTCAACGCGGGCCAGCAGAAGGCCTTCGAGGGCTACATCCAGCGCGGGGGCGGCTACGTGGGCATTCACGCCGCCGCCGACACCGAGTACGACTGGTCCTTCTACGGCGGCCTGGTCGGCGCCTACTTCAAGTCGCACCCGGCGATCCAGCCCGCACGGATCGAGGTCGAGGACCATGCGCATCCGGCCACCTCGCACCTCCCGGAGTCCTGGAACCGTACGGACGAGTGGTACGACTACCGCTCCAACCCGCGGGAACGCACCCATGTCCTGGCCTCGCTCGACGAGTCGTCGTACACCGGCGGCACGATGAACGGCGACCATCCGATCGCCTGGTGCCAGAACTACCAGGGTGGCCGTTCCTTCTACACCGGGGTCGGCCACACCAAGGAGTCGTACGCGGATCCCGCCGTCCGGCAGCACCTGCTGGGCGGAGTCCGCTGGGCGATCGGGGCCGCGAAGGCCGACTGCCGCCCGGAGAACGGCTACCAGCCGCTCTTCGACGGCACTGAGGCGTCACTTTCCGCCTGGAAGCAGGCGGGACCGGGCTCGTTCACCCTCGGCGACGACAGCACGCTCACGTCGTCGGGTGGCCTGGGCATGCTCTGGTACGGCGCCTCGGGGTTCGGCTCGTACTCGCTGAAGCTCGACTGGAAGATGGCGAGTGCCTCCGGTGACGACAACTCCGGTGTCTTCGTGGGCTTCCCGGCCTCCGACGATCCCTGGTCGGCCGTCGACAACGGGTACGAGATCCAGATCGACGCGACCGACGCCCCCGATCGCACCACCGGGGCCGTGTACAGCTTCAAGTCCGCCGACATCAAGAAGCGCGACCGTGCGCTGAACCCGCCGGGGGAGTGGAACACGTACGAGATCCGCGTGGAGGGCGAACGGCTCCGCGTCTATCTCAACGGCGTGAAGATCAACGATTTCACCAACACCGATCCGGTGCGCAGCCTGCGCGACGGTCATATCGGCATCCAGAACCACGGTGCCGAAGACCAGGTGTCCTTCCGCGACATCCGGATCAAGGAACTGCCCGCGCGATCTGCTGCGCAGGGCGATTGAGCGACGGCGGGCGGGGGACGCCGGACTCCCGCCCGCCGTCTTTCCTCTGGTTTCTGTACGGCCCTTTGGTTCGCGTACGACAAGGAGGCTGACCATGTCCATCGAACCGTCCCCTTCCGAGTCACGGGTGTCCGAGTCACGGGTGGGCGTGTGGCTGATCGGAGCGCGCGGTTCCGTCGCCACCACCGTCGTCGCGGGGTGCGCGGCCATGACCGCGGGCCTGCACCCTCCCACGGGCATGGTCACCGAGACCGACCCCTTCTCCCGCTCCGGACTGCCACCGTTGTCGTCCCTCGTCTTCGGCGGCCACGACACGGTGGACTGCCCCCTGCCCAAGCGCGCGGAGGCGCTGGCCGCCGGGGGAGTCCTGCCGCACGGCCTCCCGACGGCCGTGGGCGCCGAACTCGCCGCCGCGGACCGGGAGATCAGGCCGGGCGGCCCACCCCCCGGCGACACCCGGGACACGGAAGAACTGGTGGCCGCCTTCGCCGCGGACATGAGTGACTTCGTACGCCGCCACGGCCTCGCCCGGGCGGTAGTCGTGAACGTCGCCTCCACGGAACCGGCTCCCGTCGGCACCGAACTGCCCCCGAGCTCGCTCTACGCGGCTGCGGCACTGCGAGCCGGCTGCCCGTACGTCAACTTCACCCCCTCCACGGGTCTGCACCACCCGGCGCTGGCGTCAGCCGCCGCCGCGTCCGGTCTGCCGTACGCCGGCCGTGACGGCAAAACCGGCCAGACCCTGCTGCGATCGGTACTGGGCCCGATGTTCGCCCAGCGCGCGCTGGCAGTCCGCGCCTGGTCCGGCACAAACCTGCTCGGCGGCGGCGACGGCGCGGCCTTGTCCGACCCGGCTGCCGCGGCGGCGAAGAACGCCGGCAAGGAACGCGTCCTCGCCGACACCCTCGCCGCGGTCCCCGAGGGCGAGGTCCACATCGACGACGTACCTGCGCTCGGCGACTGGAAGACCGCCTGGGACCACATCGCCTTCGACGGCTTCCTCGGCACCCGCATGATCCTCCAGACCACCTGGCAGGGCTGCGACTCAGCCCTCGCCGCACCCCTGGTCCTCGACCTGGCCCGTTTGACGGCACGGGCCCACGAGGCGGGTCTGTCGGGTCCGTTGGGTGAGCTGGGCTTCTATTTCAAGGACCCGGTGGGCGACGGGCCTTCGGCCTTGGGCGAGCAGTACGCGGAACTGGTGGGGTTCGCGAGGCGGTTGCGGGTGGAGGCGTATGGGGCGCCGGGAACGCGGGAGCCACGGGAGTCGCCAGGGTTGTCGCGGGAGGGGCGATGAGGGGGCTGGGG
>NZ_JAAKZX010000014.1 GCF_011045025.1 Streptomyces ureilyticus | reverse complement strand
CCCCAACGCCGTCGTCCCCCACACCCTCGCCAGCCTCCGGCGCCGCCGCCCCCTTCAACGGCACCTCCTTCACAAACACCGCCGCCACCAGAGCGACAACGGCCACGGCCGAGCCGAGCAGGAACGCCGAATGCGTACCGGAGGAAACCGCGTGCTTATAGGCCTCCTGAGCCGCCTCCGGCAACCTCGCCATACCCGCCGCATCCAACTGCGCCGACTGCGAGGTCGCCGCGGACCCCGCCGCCCCGGCCCGCTCGGCCATCACATCCTGGACCCGGCTGTTGAACAGCGCCCCCATGATCGCGACCCCGAAGGACGCCCCGAGCGTACGGAACAGGGTCGTGGAGGAGGACGCGACGCCCATGTCCTTCATCTCGACGCTGTTCTGCGACACCAGCATGGTGATCTGCATGAGGCACCCCATGCCGGCGCCGAGGACGGCCATATACACACCAGACATGACCCGCGACGTATCCGTGTCCATCTGCGCGAGCAGGAACAGCCCGACGACCATCAGCACACTGCCCACGACCGGAAACACCTTGTACCGCCCGGTGTTCGTGGTGACCCGCCCCGCGATCATCGACACGACGAGCATTGCCCCGAGCATCGGCAGCAACAGCAGCCCGGAGTTGGTCGCGGACGCCCCCTGCACGGACTGCTGGTACAGCGGCAGGAACAGCGTCGCGCCGAACATCACGAACCCGACGATGAAGCCGATCACCGACATCAGCGAGAAGTTGCGGCTGCGGAAGATGTGCAGCGGCATCACCGGCTCGGCGGCCTTGGTCTGCACGAACACGAAGCCCACCAGCGCGGCGACCCCGATCGCGATCAGCTCCATGATCACGGCGGAGCCCCAGTCGTACTCGGTGCCGCCCCACGTGGTGACAAGCACGATCGCGGTGATGCCCGCAGCCAGCAGCCCGGCCCCCAGGTAGTCGATCCGGGCCTGCGCCCGCTTCTTGGGCAGATGCAGTACGGCACTGATGGCGAGGAGCGCCACGGCGCCCAGCGGCAGGTTGATGTAGAAGGACCAGCGCCAGCCCCAGTGGTCGGTGATGGTGCCGCCGACGAGCGGCCCGCCGATCATGGCGAGCGCCATCACGCCGGCCATCATGCCCTGGTACTTGCCGCGCTCGCGGGGCGGTATCAGATCGCCGATGATGGCCATGACGCCGACCATCAGACCACCGGCACCGAGCCCCTGAATGGCCCGGAACCCGATCAACTGCCCCATGTCCTGGGCCATTCCGCTGAGGGCCGACCCGATCAGAAAGAGCACGATCGAGGTCATGAAGATGCCCTTGCGCCCGTACATGTCGCCGAGCTTGCCCCAGATCGGGGTGGAGGCGGCGGTCGCGAGCGTGTACGCGGTGACGACCCACGACAGATGCTCGAGTCCGCCCAGTTCGCCGACGATAGTCGGCATGGCGGTCCCGATGATCATGTTGTCGAGCATCGCGAGCAGCATCGCGATCATCAGCGCGAGCAGCACGACCCGTACGCTCCGGGGTTGCTTGCCCCCGCTGTCCACCACTGCCTCCGTGTCCGCCATGGTCCCCACTCCCTGATCCCGCCCCGCCACTAACTTGCCGCCCGGCAAGTTGACTACACTCGGAACGTAGGTGCGGAACTAGCCGGGCGTCAAGTAAGTTTTTCTTTACCCACCATGAACCCCGAGGAGCAGCCACGATGGGCGCCAGCAGGCAGCAACGCGGAGACACCCGCCAGCGCATCCAGGACGTGGCCCTCGAACTCTTCGCCGAGCAGGGCTACGAGAAGACGTCCCTGCGCGAGATCGCGGAGCGGCTGAACGTCACGAAGGCGGCGCTCTACTACCACTTCAAGTCCAAGGAAGACATCCTCATCAGCCTCTTCCAGGATCTGACGAAGCCGATGGACGAGCTGATCGAGTGGGGCAAGCAGCAGCCGCGCGCCCTCGAGACGAAGCGCGAGATCCTCAACCGCTACAGCGAGGCCCTCACCGACGCGGCCCCCCTGTTCCGCTTCATGCAGGAGAACCAGGCGACCGTGCGCGAACTGCGCTCCGGCGAGGACTTCAAGGAACGCATGCTCCGCATGGTGGACCTGCTCAGGGAGCCGGACGCCACCATGACCGACCAGGTCCGCTGCGTCACCGCCCTGTTCTCCATCCACGCCGGGCTGTTCGCCCTCAGGGACCTCGAAGGCGACCCCGAGGAGAAGCGCAAGGCCGTCCTCGAGGTCGCCACCGAACTGATCACCCGGACCCACGACGCTCCCGAAGGGTCCTGAAGGACCCTTCGTCGCTTACGCGTCCTTAGAGGGTTACGCCCTTGGTGCGCAGGAAGCGCACGGGGTCTATCGCGGAGCCGTAGTTGGGGGACGTACGGATCTCGAAGTGCAGGTGCGGACCGCTGGAGTTGCCGGTGTTGCCGGAGAGCGCGACCTGCTGACCGGTCCCGACGATCTGGCCGACCTTCACCTGGACGCGCGACAGGTGGGCGTACTGGGAGTAGGTGCCGTTGCCGTGCTTGATGACGACGGCGTTGCCGTACGCGGGCCCGTCACCGGCGCCGTTGCCGCCCGCCTTGACGACGGTGCCGCCGTGCGTGGCGAAGACCTTGGAGCCGGAGGGGACGGCGAAGTCCTGGCCGGAGTGGATGGAGTTCCACATGTTGCCGGCCTGGGCGTAGCTGGCGGAGAGCTTGTACTTCTTGACCGGGTCGACCCAGGAAGGCTTCGCCGCCTTCTTGGCGGCAGCCTCCTGGACAGCGGCCGGCTGCACCGCCCCGGCGCTCGCCTCACCACCGGCGGCGACCGCGACCCCGGCCCCCAGCGCGACCGACACCCCCAGCCCGGCGGCCAGGACGGCCGCCCGGGCACGGAGCGGGGACGTACCGAGAACGTGGGACTTGGTGATGCGCAGCGACATGGGGACTACCTCCGGGTGACGGGCACGAACACACCCGACGCGCTGTCGGTGCGCCGGGCGATGCGTCCATTGGTAGCCCGTGATGCCTATGTCCCACAAAGGGCTCATCTACGACTCGAAGTCGTACTTGACTCTGAAACTTCCTCCTTCTTGACACGATCACCGTCCTATATTGGATCCTCCGCGTTTCCTGCTGAAAGTCTGGTTTAACCCCACTTCACAGCCGTCCGCTTACGCCCTGAGCCCACTCCTCCGAGCCGGGCCCGACCACCCCCGAGACCCCACTCCACCCACCGACCCAAAGGTCCGTTTTGCCCCGCAGTGCGCCACCACTACTCGCCCTAGTACCGGACAAATCGCCTGTGCGTCATGTCACCGGCGAGCAAGATCCAGAGGCCCTGGGATGTGACGCGCACTACGCCGACCAGGCAGTCTCCGTGCCGTCGGGAGAGCGTCGTGGAACCCGCGACTGTCGGGGTCCGGTCGGCCGACGATGGTGTCCCCGGCTCTGCGCGGCCATCGTCGACCGGCTCACCTTCGGCGGCAACCCGATCCAGACCGGTACCAACTCCTACCGCCTGGCCCTTACCCAGGCCCGGGCCGCGGCACAAGATGCCTCCGGGTGACGTCGCACCACCAGGCCCTTACTCGGCAGGAGCCGCATTTGTCGGCTCAGGAGGCTGTCAAGTCGGAGGCGCCTGCTCTTGCCCGTCGCGACCAGCGCGGCGAATGTGCACCGTGCCGGCGTCCAGGTCCACCCGGAGGGGCGGGTCTTCTGCCGGCCTGACGTTCTTGCGCACGCGTTCTTGTTCCATAGCGCGCTTGACGGCTTGGGCCCCGGGGTCACCCTCCTGGATGAGGTCGACACCGATGGACGACAGCCCCTTGGTCTTGCGCCAGTAGATCCATCCCCGCGCCTCCATCGCCAGCAGAACACGATCCGCCAGGAACACAGCGACGCCCAGCGCAACCACTACTCCCGCAGCCACCAACACCGTGTCCACTGGTCAGCGACCGCGCCTCAGTCGATCGATCCAGCGGTCAGGGCCCCGTCGTGACCGGCGAGAACGCGGCCGACGATCCTCTGCCCCCGCAGGACCGGCTTCACCAGGGCTTCGCCCCCAGTGATCGTCAGGCGACAGGATCGGTGCCTTGCACTCCGCTCGGGCTCGGATCTCAACGTGAGATTCGTGAGCCGTGATACGGAACGCCTCCTCATATGAGGCCAAGGCTGCACTCATGGCCCCACCTGCGAGACCCCGGCGACGAATACGTGATGCCAGCCACGCGAAGAAGCCCAGGACCGCTGCGAGGATCGCAACCAAGATCAGGAACGGTAAGAACGCACCCGTAGGCAGGAGCCTACTTCGCTGATCCTTGACACCCTCCGATGCCGGCCATCACGACGGCACCGAGGACGGGACCACCTGACCGGCGTCAGTTCTCATCGACATTTTCCGACCCTGTGATCATCAAATGCTGCCCAAACGCACGTCACTTACGAAGCCATAGGCGCCATGGGCCTGTGATGCGTACACGTCCTGGCAGCAGCCCCACAGGGCGGTACACCACGCCGCGCGCGGCCGTCCGGCCGACGCCGAGCGTCGTCACCGATTGAGCTGGAACCACACCCCTTTTCCACCCTCCGTCGGCGTCACCCCGCATACGTCCGACAGCGCGGTGACGAGGAACAGACCCCGCCCGCCGTCATCCCCGGCCGACGCCCGGCGGGGAGATGGCAACTGCACGTTGCCGTCATACACGGCGACGCGGACGTGAGTGGCCTCGACGGCCGCGCGCAGGTGCACGTCACCCTCCGCGTACCGGTGCACGTTCGTCACCAACTCGGAGGTGCACAGCGCAGCCGTCTCGGCGAGTTCGCCCAGCCCCAGCGTCTCCAGAGTGGAGCGCACGAAGTCCCGGCAGACCTTGGGCGAAGTCACGACGGCATGGGTGAAGAGGGTGTAAGTAAGTGGAAGTTCCATGACTGATGCCTCCAAGGCGGCCTGACGCTGAACGCAGGAATCTGGACGTGAACTGCCTCGTCGACCGACGCCGGCCGCGGTGTCTCTGCCGCCCCATGGGCGCAGCCCCGCCCGGAACGGGGCCGCTGATCAGCGGTGCACTTCCGCGACACGGCGTGCGTGTACGCATACGTCGACGGCGAGGCTTCCGACATCGCTGCGTGAGCGTCGCCGCACTCAACGTAGCGAATATGGGGTTACTTGTTCACCCTGAACTTCCACCTTGCTGGACCATGCACTCCCACCCCGGCAAACTGATCCCCACCTCATCGAGGAGAGACCGCGTTGGCTTTGCGTACCCGCCCCACCGCCCGGCAGCTACGACTGGGCGCCGAGCTCAAGAAGTTGCGCGAGCAGGCCGGGATGACCCTGAACGAGGCCGGAGCCGTCATCGAGATGGGTCGCGTGCACCTCACCCACGTCGAGAGTGGCCGCACTCCCCTCGCGTCCGACCGTATGCGCACCCTCTGCACGGGATATGGGGTCACTAGTTCAACCTACGTCGAGAGCCTTGTGAGCCTGGCCGAAGCCAGCGGCAAAGGTTGGTGGAGCTCCTATCGGGACCAACTCCCCGCATCGGCCCTCGACTTGGCCGAGCTGGAGGAGGCCTCCACCGAGCTCCGCTCTTACGAGTCGCTGTTCCTACCCGGGTTGTTCCAGGTGTCGGCGTACACCCGCTCCATCTTCGAGGCGAGCGACGCCGTGCGCACCACAGCCGAGATCGAAGAGGCGGTGCACTTCCGTCAGGAACGTCAACGCGTCCTCACCGCCGACGAGTCGCCTCGCCTTCACGCCGTGATCCACGAAGCCGCGCTCCATATGCGCTTCGGCGGTACGGCAGTCATGCGCGAGCAACTCCTCAGACTCGTCGAATTGGCCGAACTGCCCCACGTGACCATCCAGTTCGTGCCGTTCACCGCTGTCGCGGTCTCGGCGCTGACCACGCCGTTCTGCCACATCGCTTCGCACAGCGGTGAGCTCGAGACCGTACTCATGGAGCACCCGGCCCAGTCGATGTTTCTGCACGGCGCCGCCGAAGTCACCAAGTACCGCCGCCAGTTCGACCGACTCAGCACCGCAGCCCTCCCATCCATCGACGCCACGGTGATCCCGGTGCGGCACGCGGCCAAGGACTCACTCAGCCTCGTACAACACATCCTGTACACCCTCTAGGGAGCACCAGCATGTCCGCCCTCGACTGGCAGAAGTCATCCTTCAGCGGCGACCAGGCCAACTGCCTCTACGTCGCCGCCACCCCCACGGGCACCGTCCATCTCCGAGAGAGCGACACCCCGGACGCCGTCCTCACGACCACCCCCACCACCCTGGCCACTCTCATACGAACACTCGCCCGAACCCCACACGTTCGGGTGACATGAAACGGTTCGCCCCCGCGAAAAGATCACCGTGCGCGAACCTCACCTCATGCACGAGAACGTCGAGGCCAAGCCCAGCCTCCCCGCGCAGCAGGGCACCCTGCCCTCCTGGTACGGCGATCTGCTCGGCGAGGTCAAACAGACCGTCGCGGGCGCACGCCTCCGCGCACAGCGGGCCGTGAACACCGAACTGGTCCAGATGTACTGGCAGATCGGCAAGCTCATCCTGGCCCGCCAGGAGCAGGAGGGCTGGGGCACCAAGGTCGTGAGCAGGCTCGCCACGGACCTGAAAACGGCCTTCCCGAACCAGCGCGGCTTCTCCCGAAGCAACCTGATGTACATGCACAAGATGGCCCGCACCTGGCCGGAGCCAATTGTCCAACAGGCTGTTGGACAATTGCCGTGGGGCCACATCACGGTCCTCATGGACAAGCTCGACACCCGCTCCGAACTGGACTTCTACGTCACCGAAGCCGTCCGCAACGGCTGGTCCCGAGACCTCCTCAGCCGCTTCATCCACCAGAGCCTGCACCTCACCCAGGGCTCCGCCGCCACCAACTTCGAGGTGGCCACCCCGGAGGGCTCGGCCGCCCTCATGGACCTCGCCCGAGACCCGTACCGCCTCGACTTCCTCGGCCTCGACAAGGACCACACCGAACGTGAGCTCGAAGAGGCCATCGTCGCCAACATGGTCCGCTTCCTCACCGAACTCGGCGTCGGCTTCGCCTTCGTCGGCCGCCAGTACCCGGTGCTCGTCGGCGGCGAGGAATACCGCATCGACCTGCTCTTCTACCACCTCAAGCTCCACCGTTACTTCGTCTTCGAGCTCAAGACCAAGGACGTACGCCCTGAACACGTCGGCAAGCTCAACTTCTATGTCAGCGTGGTCGACAAGATGGTCCGCGACGAGCAACGCGACGACGCGACCATCGGCTTCCTCATCGGCACCCGCCACAACAAGGCCGCTGTCCAACTCGCCCTCGACGCCAGCAACAACCCGCTGGCCGTGACGAGCTACTCGACACTCTCACCAGCCGAGCGCGAACTGGTCCCCACGGAAGACGACTTGAACCGCGTCGTCCAGGACGCGATCGACTCCGTGCAGTCATGAGCGGCGCCCAGATGCCCCACACCCGGCCGGAGCCAAATAGTGCAGCAGTCTGTTGGACAATTGCCGTAGGGCCACATCATGGCCATGCTTCACCGGATCGTTCGGCCGCCGCCCCGCCCTTCGCCACCTGCTCCGCCACAGCCCCGATCTTCGCAAGCCGCGCCAGCGTCGGCCTCGACAAGACCTCGCCGATGTCGTGCAGGGCCACGATCAGCTCGTCGACCCCGTCCAAGGGCGCGTCCTTGGACCCGTACAGGAGGATCCCCCGGTACTCCTCGGGCGAAATGGCCCGGCCCGGCAGTTCGATCTGTTCCGCTTCCGTGAGGAACAGCGCGGGGACCGAGGTGTCCAGGGCCAGGGCGATGGCGGTCAGCTCGGCTGCCGTGAAGGCGCGGCGGCCCCGTTCGGCCTGGTGGACGGCCTGGCGGCTCCAGGGGCGGTCGAGGTACTGGCCCATCGCCTCGCCCAGTTCCGTCAGCGACAGCCGTCGCGCCTCCCTGAAGCGCGCGATCTGCTTTCCGATGGCCTCTTCGACCCGCACCCTGCTCCCTCTCCCTCGCGTCATCCTCCACACTCCGCTATGTCATCCTCCATGATGACAGCGAAAGACCACCATTGACAAGCCTTGTCAGTCGCCTTACTGTAGTTCCCTGCAACTCGTTGTCACTCTGCACAATGACAACACAGTGCCCGCTCATGACGACCCAACGCCGACACGGGAGACCGACGTGCGCGACTTAAACCTGAACTCCATCCCCGCAGGCGGCAATTGCGCCGTCCTCCAGGTCGCCGGCGAGATCGACGTCTATACGGCTCCGACGCTGCGCGAAGGCATCATCGATCTCCTCGACAAGGACGTCGTCCACGTCATCGCGGACATGCGGAACGTGGATTTCCTCGACTCGACCGGCCTCGGCGCCCTCGTGGGCAGCCTCAAACGGCTGCGGACTCACGAGGGCTCACTCCGGCTCGTGATCGACAGCGACCGTATCGTCCGCATCTTCCGGATCACCGGACTCGACCGCGTCTTCTCGATCCACCTCTCGCTCGAGGAGGCGATCACCGCCGACGGACACTGGCGAGCGGCCGTAGAAGGCGGCGGCCGCAACATCGAAGAGTGGTGCCGACAGCACGAGTTGCTCCCGGACCAACCATCCAGCTAAGCCCCCAGCGGCAACGCCCCGAACACATGCCCCCGCCAAACCCCCCGCGACGCCTCCTCCGGATACGCCGCCACCGCCGGACTCGTGTCGAAGACCTGGACGAGCCGCTGTTCCAGGTCGTACACGGGCCAGCCGGGCCCCTCGCCCGACGCGAAGCCCGTCCACGCGGAGCGGAAGCGCGCGGACAGCTCCTCCGCCTCCGGAGGTGGTGTCTCGCCGAGCAGCATCGCGGGCAGACCCCCGTCCAAGGTTCCGAACACCAGCGGCACATCGAGCCCATGGCAGGCGCCGAGCCCTCCGCCCATGCCCGGCGCGGACCACGTCAGCTCGTAGAAGTGCGCACGTCCACCCGCCTCGACCTGCGCCTCGGCCAGCCGCAGTGACGGCATACGGAACAGCCAGTCGGAGTTGACGAGTTCGTACAGCTCGTCGGGGCCGGCGTCCGGGAACGCGGCGCGGTACGCGTCCTCCCTGCCGGGAGCGAACACCTCCAGCGCCACGGCCGCCTGCTCCTCCGTCACCTCGCCGAGCATCCCGCCGAGCGCCATGAAGAGACGGAACTCGTCTCGCGTGTGTCCGACGACGAGGTCGATCTCGCGCCCGGCCCCGGAGGCAAGCGCCTGCCACGGATCCACCGGCAGAACCTCGCCGTCGACGACCGGCGCGAGCGGTACCGCCGTATGCGCCACAGGCCCCCACCGCTTCAGGGACCCGCGCATGGCAGCACCCACGGCATCTCCCGCCGCGGGCAGCCGGCTTGGCGCCACCGAGCCGAAATCGGCCACGGTCGGCCGCAGCCCCAGTTCGTCGGCAAAGGCACGGGCGAAATCGGCCGCGAGCTCGGCGGAGAAGAACGTACCGGGCACACTCTGCGCGACAGCCCGCCGGAACAGTCCGGCCGCGCGCGGCATCGCCAGCAGCGCGGCCACCGACCCGGCCCCCGCCGACTCGCCGAACACGGTCACCTGGTCCGGATCGCCGCCGAACGACCGGATGTTCTCGCGCACCCACTCCAGCGCGGCGACCTGATCGAGCAGCCCCCGGTTGGCCGGTGCTCCCTCGATGAGCCCGAACCCCTCAATGCCCACCCGGTAGTTGAGCGTCACGATGACGACGCCCTCGCGCGCCAGCCGCGCGCCGTCGTACTCGGGCAGACTGGCCGTCCCGATGCTGTACGCACCCCCGTACAGCCACACCATCACCGGCAGCCCAGCGCCCGCCCCGGGGTCGGGCGTCCAGACGTTGAGCGTCAGCCAGTCGTCCCCCGTGTCCTGGGACAGCGCGTCCATCCCGAACGCCGACGCCTGCGGAGGCGGCGGCCCGTACGCCACGGCCTTCCGTACGCCGTCCCAGCCCCGTACGGCCTGGGGCGCCCCGAACCGCAGCGCACCAACCGGCGGCTGAGCGAAGGGAATCCCGCGGAACACGGCAAGCCCCGCCTGCTCCTCCCCTCGCAACACCCCTGCTGTCGTACGGACTTCGGGTTCGTCGGCGCCCATCACGGCTCCCTCTGTTGGCAGGTCGGGACACCGCGGATCCTCCCGCGACCGAGCCCGAAGAGCCAATGGCTTTACCGGTTACGCTGATCGCCCACCCGCCATGCCCTCGGGGGAGAGACATGGAACCAGCATCCGTAGGCGTCCGGTTGGCGTCGAGCGTGCTCAGCCCGCTCGTCAGGAAACTGTTCGTGACGGAGGGGCCAGGAGCGGCCCTGGTCGACAAGCCCGTACGCATCTCGGCGTACGTCTCCTTCACCGGCGAGAAGCGGTCCCTGACCGAGAAGGACGTCACCAAACTCGCCGCCGAGCTGGTCCGACGGGCCCTGAAGAGCGGCGAACGCCCCCTTCCCGCCGACGAGGAAGAGGCCGTGGTCCATGCCCTGGCCGGCACCCTCCACGCCCTCGGCGACCTCACCATGACGGACGTACAGGCCGTGGAACTCGGCCACACGGGCCTCGCTCTCCGCCTGCGCCAGGCCACCGGGAACCCCGACCGCGACCTCGCCTTCGACTCGGCACTGTTCTACGAGCGGCTCCTCGACGCGGCCTGCCTGCACATCCTGCACTTCTTCACGCAACGGTCGGCCTTCGTACCCCGCGCACTCGTCGAGCAGACCCGCCGCCAGGCCGAACTCCTGGCGAAGATGGACGAGTTGATCGCCCGAACTCCGCTCCCCGGCAGCGCGGACGAGGTCTTCGAACGGCGCTACCTCTCGTACGTTGCGGCCCGGCACAGTCAACTCACCATCTACGGCATCGACTTGGCCAACTCCCCCGACCGCTGGCCCCTGGACGCCGCCTACCTCACCCTCCAGGCCCTGCGCCCCACCGACGACCAGGAGCCGGAGGGCGGCGGCTACATCGCCTCGGCCGGCAGCCCGCTCCCCGCCGAGGAGGCCTTCGCCGACCACGACTTGGTCCTGCTGCGCGGCGTGGCGGGCTCGGGCAAGACGACGCTGGTGCAGTGGCTGGCCGTGACGGCGGCTCGGGGTGAGCGCGGGGACCGCGTCCCCTTCGTACTTCCGCTGCGTACGCTCGTCCGCCGCGCCGACGGGCTGCCCGCGCCCGCCGACTTCCTGGCCACCGCCCGCGTTCCCTTCCACGGCGCGGCCCCGGACGGCTGGCCTGACCGGGTGCTGACGGCGGGCCGCGGGCTGCTGCTCGTCGACGGCATCGACGAGATCCCGGAGCCCGACCGCGAGCGCACCCGCCACTGGCTGCGCGACCTCCTCGACGCCTACCCGGGCAACCAGTGGCTCGTCACCTCGCGCCCCTCGGCCGTACGCGAGGACTGGCTCGCCACGGACGGCTTCACCGAACTGGCCCTCTCTCCGATGAGCCCCACCGACGTGGCCGCGTTCATCGAACGCTGGCACACGGCGGCCCGCATCGACGCCCCCGACCCGGAGCGCCTCACCGCGTACGAGACCTCGCTCCTGGAGGCCGTACGCACCAAGCCGGACCTGGGCCAGCTCGCCACCAACCCCCTGATGTGCGGCCTGATCTGCGCCCTGCACCGCGACCGGCGCGGCTATCTCCCGCACGGGCGGCAGGAGTTGTACGACGCTGCCCTCTCCATGCTCCTCGCGCGCCGCGACCAGGAGCGCGACATGCTCCCCCGGGATCCTCGCGACGGCATCCAGCTCACCGAACTCCCCCAGATCCAGCTCCTCCAGCGCCTCGCCTACTGGCTGATCCGCAACAACCGCCTGGAGATGGACCGCGAACGCGCCGAACGGATCATCGCCGACGCCCTCCCGTCCCTGCCGGCCGTGGCGAGCCAGGGGGACGCCCCCGCGATCTACCGCCATCTCCTCATACGCAGCGGCCTGCTGCGCGAACCGGCCCTGGGCACCGTCGAGTTCGTCCACCGCACCTTCCAGGACTATCTCGGCGCGAAGGCGGCGGTGGAGGACGGCGACTTCGGGCTCCTGGTCCGGAACGCGTCCGACTCCCAGTGGTCGGACGTGATCCGGATGGCGGTGGCCCATGCGCGGCCTCGCGAACGGGCCGGGTTCCTGCGCGACTTGCTCGACTCGGCCTCGGGCGACCACATCGCCCCCGGCGCCGGTGCCCGCATCCGGCTCATCGCCCTCGCCTGCCTCGAACACGCCACGGAGCTCGACCCGACGGTCCGGGCCGACGTGGAGGAACAGGCGGCCACGCTGCTCCCGCCGCGTACGACAGAGGAGGCCCGGGAGCTGGCCTCGGTGGGCCCGCTCGTCCTGGAGCTGCTCCCCGGCCCGGAGGGCCTGTCCGAGGCGGAGGCCAGGGCGGTGGTGGTCACGGCCTCGCTCATCGGCACGGACGCGGCGGTCCCGGTCCTGGCCCGCTTCCGCACGCACCCGGCCCTCGCGGTGCGCGCCCAACTCTCGGCGACCTGGCATCGGTTCGACACCGAGCAGTACGCAGCCGATGTCATCGCCCACCTACTGCCGCGCGAGCTCTTCTTCGCCGTTGAGTCGACCGCCCAGCTTCGCGCCTTGCACGCCCTCGGCGGCAGACCGCAAATACAGGTCATGGGGGACATCGAGCCGTCGGAACTGAGTTCCTGGCTCGTGCCGGACAAAACCCGCCAGCTCGCCCTGTGGCGCAACCAGAAGCTGCGCGACCTGAACTTCGTTTCGCGGCTGAGCAGGCTCGATTATCTGGACATCAGCGATAGTCCGTGCGTGGAAGATCTGGCCCCCTTGGCCGAGCTGCCGCTGAAATGGCTGGCGTTGGACCGTATGGCGGGCCTGGAGAAGCCGGGGGCGCTGGCCGCGCTTTCGGCTTCGGCCACCCTGCGCGAGTTCGACACCGGCGTTCCCCTCCACGGCGATTCCGTCGATGCCGCTCTCCCCGAGCTACCGCTGACGTATCTGCGATTCACCAAGAGTGCTCTCGACTTCACCGGACTGCGCGGACTGCGTCATATGCGCTCGGTGACGACGCTGAGCCTGGCGACACTCATCGAACCCCTCGCGCTCGAGGACTACGAAGAGGTCGCCCTGCTCCCGGAGCTGACGCAATTGCGCCTCAACTGGACTGCGGTCCCGTGGACCGAGGGCCCGGTCCTGCCAGGCATTAGGCACCTTCACTTCAACAAATTCACCGGAAACGAAGATCTCTCGGCGGTACCGGCTTTCTTTCCAGGGTTGGAGTCGGTCTCATTCTTCCTTGCCCCGGAGGCGACCGAAGTCCCGGAACACATCCTCGCGCTCCTGCCCGGCACACGCACCATCCGGCAAGGCCACATCACGCTGTAGCTCTGCTCACGGAGCAGCCCAGCGCCAGCCCCTAGCCCAACTCCACTTGGGCACCTTACAGTTACCAGCCGGTAATGCCTTGGCCTCCCCGTGGCCTCACACGCCCGTGACGATGCAGCGCGGCCCATGTACGTCGTAGGACCCGCACCGCCCCTCAATGTGCTTCGACGCGACGCGACTCAGACGCGAGAGGACCCCCCATGACAGGAAGAAGCTGGAAGCGACGCCTCGTCGGCGTGACCGCCGCCGCCACGGCCGTCACCGCCGCCCTGGTGACCCCGGTCGCCGCCGCGAGCCCGGCAGCAGCCCCCACCGCGGCCACGACCGCCGCTGCCGCGGACGTCGACTACGACACCTGGCAGAAGGACTGCCAGGCGGTCATGAACGACGCGTTCCCGTACCTCAAGCAGCGCATCGCCGACGCCGCCGCGGGCGAGAAGCAGGCGATCGTCTTCGACATCGACAACACCACGCTGGAGAGCGACTTCGGCTTCAGCTACCCGTCCCCGGCCAACGCGCCCGTCCTCGAAGTCGCCAAGTACGCCCAGGAGCACGGCGTCGCCCTGTTCTTCGTGACCGCGCGCCCGGACATCATCGGCTCCGTGACCGACCACAACCTCAAGCACGTCGGCTACAAGGTGTCGGGCCTGTACGTACGCAACTTCGGCGATCTCTTCAGGGACAAGGCCGAGTTCAAGACCGAAAAGCGCGCGGAGATCGAGGCCAAGGGCTACACGATCATCGCGAACATCGGCAACACCCCCACCGACCTCTCCGGCGGCCACGCGGAGAAGGCGTTCAAGCTGCCGGACTACGACGGGCAGTTGTCGTAAGCCACCCGTAGCCCCCTGTCGGGCACGCGAAGGGGGCCGGTGCTTTCACAAAGCACCGGCCCCCTTCTACGACCTTCGACTCTCGGCTCAAACCCCGGAGGGTCAGGCCTCCTTGCTCAGGTTGGGGCCGGCCCCACCAGCGGCCTGCTCGATCGGCGGGACGTCCGGCAGCGCCGCCTTCTCCTCGCCGCGGAAGGTAAAGGTCTGGGTCTCGCCCTCGCCCTCCGTGTCGACGACCACGATGTGGCCGGGACGCAGCTCGCCGAAGAGGATCTTCTCCGACAGGCTGTCCTCGACCTCACGCTGGATCGTGCGACGCAGCGGACGCGCGCCCAGCACGGGGTCGTAGCCCTTCTTGGCCAGCAGCTCCTTCGCGGACTGGGAGAGCTCGATGCCCATGTCCCGGTCCTTGAGGCGCTCGTCGACCTTGCCGATCATCAGGTCGACGATCCGCAGGATGTCCTCCTGGGTCAGCTGCGGGAAGACGACCACGTCGTCGACGCGGTTGAGGAACTCGGGCCGGAAGTGCTGCTTCAGCTCGTCCGAGACCTTGTTCTTCATGCGCTCGTAGTTGGACTTCTTGTCACCCGAGGCCGCGAAGCCCAGGTTGAAGCCCTTGGAGATGTCCCGCGTGCCGAGGTTGGTCGTCATGATGATGACCGTGTTCTTGAAGTCCACGACCCGGCCCTGGGAGTCGGTCAGGCGACCGTCCTCCAGGATCTGCAGCAGCGAGTTGAAGATGTCCGGGTGGGCCTTCTCGACCTCGTCGAACAGGACGACCGAGAACGGCTTGCGGCGGACCTTCTCCGTGAGCTGACCGCCCTCTTCGTAGCCCACGTAACCGGGAGGCGAACCGAAGAGCCGGGAGACCGTGTGCTTCTCGCTGAACTCCGACATGTCGAGGGAGATCAGCGCGTCCTCGTCACCGAAGAGGAACTCGGCGAGCGCCTTGGACAGCTCGGTCTTACCGACACCGGACGGACCGGCGAAGATGAACGAACCACCGGGACGCTTCGGGTCCTTCAGACCGGCACGCGTACGACGGATCGCCTTCGACAGCGCCTTGACGGCGTCGACCTGACCGATGACCCGCTTGTGGAGCTCGTCCTCCATGCGCAGCAGGCGGCTCGACTCCTCCTCGGTCAGCTTGAAGACCGGGATGCCGGTGGCCGTGGCGAGGACCTCGGCGATCAGCTCGCCGTCGACCTCGGCGACGACGTCCATGTCGCCGGCCTTCCACTCCTTCTCCCGCTTGGCCTTGGCGGCCAGGAGCTGCTTCTCCTTGTCGCGGAGAGAGGCGGCCTTCTCGAAGTCCTGCGAGTCGATCGCGGACTCCTTGTCGCGGCGCACGCCGGCGATCTTCTCGTCGAACTCGCGGAGGTCCGGCGGCGCGGTCATCCGGCGGATACGCATCCGGGAACCGGCCTCGTCGATCAGGTCGATCGCCTTGTCCGGCAGGAAGCGGTCCGAGATGTACCGGTCGGCCAGTGTCGCGGCCTGGACGAGCGCCTCGTCGGTGATCGAGACGCGGTGGTGCGCCTCGTACCGGTCGCGCAGGCCCTTGAGGATCTCGATGGTGTGCGGCAGCGACGGCTCAGCGACCTGGATGGGCTGGAAGCGGCGCTCGAGCGCGGCGTCCTTCTCCAGGTGCTTGCGGTATTCGTCGAGCGTGGTGGCACCGATGGTCTGGAGCTCACCGCGGGCCAGCATCGGCTTCAGGATCGAAGCGGCGTCGATGGCGCCCTCGGCGGCACCCGCACCGACCAGCGTGTGCAGCTCGTCGATGAACAGGATGATGTCGCCGCGGGTGCGGATCTCCTTGAGCACCTTCTTCAGGCGCTCCTCGAAGTCACCGCGGTAGCGGGAGCCGGCGACCAGCGCGCCCAGGTCGAGGGTGTAGAGGTGCTTGTCCTTGAGGGTCTCGGGCACCTCGCCCTTGACGATGGCCTGCGCCAGGCCCTCGACGACGGCGGTCTTGCCGACGCCGGGCTCGCCGATGAGCACGGGGTTGTTTTTCGTACGACGGGACAGCACCTGCATGACCCGCTCGATCTCCTTCTCGCGCCCGATGACCGGGTCGAGCTTGGACTCACGAGCGGCCTGGGTGAGGTTCCGGCCGAACTGGTCGAGGACCAGGGACGTCGAGGGGGTGCCCTCGGCAGGCCCACCTGCGGCGGCGGTCTCCTTGCCCTGGTAGCCGGAGAGCAGCTGGATGACCTGCTGCCGCACCCGGTTGAGATCAGCGCCCAGCTTGACCAGGACCTGGGCGGCGACGCCCTCGCCCTCACGGATCAGGCCGAGCAGGATGTGCTCCGTGCCGATGTAGTTGTGGCCCAGCTGAAGGGCCTCGCGGAGCGACAGCTCCAGGACCTTCTTGGCACGGGGGGTGAAGGGGATGTGCCCGGACGGGGCCTGCTGCCCCTGCCCGATGATCTCCTCCACCTGCTGGCGGACCGCCTCGAGCGAAATCCCGAGGCTCTCCAGGGCCTTAGCGGCGACACCCTCACCCTCGTGGATCAGGCCCAGGAGGATGTGCTCGGTGCCGATGTAGTTGTGGTTGAGCATCCGGGCTTCTTCCTGAGCCAGGACGACAACCCGCCGCGCGCGGTCGGTGAACCTCTCGAACATCGTTAATCGCTCCTCAGAGCGGTCAGGCAGTAAGGGGACGCTCCCCTCCCTGTCCTTCCGCAGCTTAGTCCCGCAAGCGGGGACCGCTCATTCCATCTGCCGACACCCGTCCTTGGCCTCCCAATCGCCGAACGCCGACATCTGCTCCAACCCGATGGTGCGAGACGATGTTCCCGCAGGCCAGGCAGATACCCACACCAGCTGTACGCCGATGGCGAACGTGAGATGCCTGAGCCTTGCGTGTCGCCCCTCCCACTAGGGATGTCTTACCCGTACGCACCGACAGTCCATGCCGCGCGCACCCATTCCCTCCGCTATGGGCGAACATCCTTGCGCCGCCGAGCGCTTCCACACGCCCCCGTTTCCGGCACTCGACGTACACATCCGAACACCCAACGTAACCCGAAGCCTCTTTTGACGGTTGCTCCTGGCATGGTCCCCACCGTTCCTCTCCCTCGCCGCCCACTGGACACCGACGACCAGGTGCGCCATTGGTACGAGAACGAACTGGGCTGGGCGACAGTGCCCGGACCTCCCGTCGAGCTGCTGACAGGCCTGCGCTTCGACGTCCTGGAGGTGCCCGCGGAGGCGGGTCACGCGGCGCTGCGGCATCTGGGCCCCGGCTCTCCGGTGGCCGTGCGGGCGGACCGGATGCGGCTGCTGGTGGCCGCGGGAAGCGCGGACGAGCTGCCGGGGCTGCTCGACTGGCTGGAGTGGGGGTCTCTCGCGCTGGATCTCAGGGCGATCGGCGCGGGCGGGCGCATCGAGGCCCCGCTGCCGCGGCACACCCGGAGCACGCGAAGCAGCACGGTGGACGGCCCGCAGGGGGCCGCCGTCTGGCTGCGGCCCCCAGAGCCGGACTGCGAGGTGGAGCCTGCGTTGCCGACACTGTCGGCGCTCGGCGGGGGCGGTGGGGGCGCCCCCGATCTCGTACGACTCGTGGACACGATGGCAACGCAGTGCCACCGGATCCGCCTGCGGCAAGCCCGCCCTCAGGCGTTGGCCTTCTCGTAAGCCTCGCGAATGGACGCCGGAACACGGCCACGGTCATTGACCTCGTAACCGTTCTCCTTCGCCCAGGCACGGATCTGCGCGGTGTCCTGACTCCCGCCGGAAGCGGCGCGCGCCTTGCCACGCCCCCCGGAAGCGCGACCTCCGGTACGACGACCGCTCTTCACGTACGGGTCGAGAAGGCCACGGAGCTTGTCCGCATTGCTGGTGGTGAGATCGATCTCGTACGTCTTGCCGTCCAGCGCGAACGTCACGGTCTCGTCCGCCTCGCCGCCGTCGAGGTCGTCGACAAGAAGGACCTGAACCTTCTGTGCCACCGGATTTCCTTTCATCGATAACTTCAGGGCCGAGGGTCCGCGGCGACTGCCGCTGTTTCATGCCCCCTGTTATATGCACTACTGCAGTACGTCCGAAAGCAAACCGCTTTTGCTGGAAAAACACAAACCCCTGGGAGAGACCGGGAGAGACCGACCCGACCTGAGAAGACCGAAAACGCACGCGTTTCGGACATAGAGCCCCCGGGCAAGGGGTGCCGGGCGTATTCGAAGCGGACGATCACAGATGCAGAAGCATCCGGCTGTTGCCCAAGGTGTTCGGTTTCACTCGTTCGAGACCGAGGAACTCTGCCACGCCCTCGTCATAGGAACGCAGTAGCTCGGCGTAGACCTCGGGGTCAACGGGTGTCTCACCGATCTCCACGAAGCCGTGCTTCGCGAAGAAGTCGACTTCGAAGGTCAGGCAGAATACCCGGCGAACACCGAGCCAGCGGGCGGTCTCCACCAACTTCCCCAGCAACTGATGTCCGACGCCGGCGCCCTTGAGCGCGGGATCCACGGCGAGAGTACGGACTTCCGCGAGGTCTTCCCACATCACGTGCAGCGCACCGCAGCCGACCACCTCGGCACTTGTGCCGGCATCCCGTTCCGCGACCCAGAACTCCTGGATGTCCTCGTAAAGCGTCACCGTGGCTTTGTCGAGCAGGATGCCGCCGCGGACGTAGGCGTCAAGGAGTCGGCGTACCGCGGGGACATCGCTGGTCCTGGCCCGGCGGACAGTGAGGGCATTACGGGTGGCGACTTCGGACTGCTCTGCTGGCATGACCGGACGTTATCGCCCGGTGTCGCCCTCGGGGGCGGCGGGGTTCTCGCTTTCGCTGGTCGTCGTTTCGCCGCTCGTCGTTTCGGGGCCTTCCACGATGCGGAGGGCGTCACGCAGTGCCGTGCGCTGTTCCGGCGACATCATGCCGAAGAAGGCGACGAGAGCGGCGGCCGGGTTGTCGCTCCGCGACCAGGCCTCGTTCATCAGTGCGGCCGCGTAGGCGGCGCGGGTGGAGACCGCCTCATATCGATAGGCCCGGCCTTCCGCTTCGCGGCGCACCCAGCCCTTCTGATGGAGATTGTCCAAAACGGTCATCACCGTGGTGTACGCGATGGACCGTTCCTGCTGAAGATCTTCCAGGACTTCTCGAACGGTCACCGGGCGGTTCCACTTCCACACCCGCGACATGACCGCGTCTTCGAGTTCTCCCAAGGGGCGAGGCACAACTCAGACCCTAGTGGGACATTCCACTCAAAGCATTACAAACATGGCTTTGGTGGATGGTTGTCAACGAAAGGGGCGTACGAGTTCAGGCGTCGGCTTTGCGATCACGGTCGCCGGAAGCCTGGCGAGTGTTCTCGGCACGGGCAAGGGCGGCGTCGACGACCGCGTCCTCCTTGGCCTTGTTGGCGCCGCCCTGGGTCTTCACGATCGTCACGATCAGACCGGTGAAGAACACAGCCATCACTACGGGGGGTACGAGCGCGGAGACGTAGTCCATGCCTTTCAGAGTAGCCAGGGTGTGGGGGCGAGCTGCTGTGGGGGCTCGCCGGGTGGCGTGGGCGGCTTGCGTCTGGGCGGGAAGACCTCGCCAGGGGTGGGAATGGGGCGGTGCGGCTGCCCCGGCTTGGGGCTGCGCTGCGGCTCGGTCTTCGGCTTCGGCGCCGGCGGAGAGGCGGGCTTTTTCGCCGGCTTCTTCTCGGGGTCCTCGGCGGCGGCACGCGCGCGCGTGCGGGCGTAAGGGGTAGCCATGAGGCGACGATACGCACTAATCAGACAACCTTCGCGGAACGGCTCGCCTCCGGCGGTTGGGTTCGTTGTCAGGTGCGGGTCCGTGGGCGGAGGGTTTCCTTTCCCCAGCCCGCCCCTTCCCGGCTGTATCAACTTGCGGCTCCCGCCGCGTGGGCGCGACCAGCCACAACGGACCGTCAGCCGAAAACTGAACTCACGAACGCGAGACGTTCCGCTCGTAAACCAGCCTCAGCCCGATCAACGTAAGCCATGGCTCATGCTCGTCGATCACCGAGGACTCGCCCAGAACCATCGGCGCGAGCCCACCCGTCGCGATGACCGTGACATCGTCCGGGTCAGCGGCCAGCTCGCGGGCCACCCGGCTCACGACGCCGTCCACCTGCCCGGCGAACCCGTAGATGATGCCCGACTGCATCGCCTCGACCGTGTTCTTGCCGATCACACTCCGCGGCCGCGCCACCTCGATCTTGCGCAGCTGAGCGCCCCGCACGCCCAGCGCCTCGACCGAGATCTCGATGCCGGGGGCGATGACCCCGCCCACGTACTCCCCGCGCGCACTGACCGCGTCGAAGGTCGTCGCCGTACCGAAGTCGACGACGATCGCGGGGCCGCCGTAGAGCTCGACGGCGGCGACCGCGTTGATGATGCGGTCCGCGCCGACCTCCTTGGGGTTGTCCATCAGGATCGGCACGCCGGTCTTGACGCCGGGCTCGACCAGGATGGCGGGGACGTCGCCGTAGTAGCGGCGGGTGACCTCGCGGAGCTCGTGCAGGACGGAGGGTACGGTGGCGCAGATCGCGATGCCGTCGATGCCGTCGCCCAGCTCGTCGCCGAGCAGCGGGTGCATGCCCATGAGGCCCTGCAACAGCACCGCCAGCTCGTCGGCCGTGCGGCGCGCGTCCGTCGAGATGCGCCAGTGCTCGACGATGTCGTCGCCGTCGAAGAGGCCGAGGACGGTGTGGGTATTGCCCACGTCGATGGTCAGCAGCATGACCCGTACCTACTCCGCCGCTCGCAGGTCGAGGCCGATGTCGAGGATCGGCGAGGAGTGGGTGAGGGCGCCCACGGCGAGGAAGTCGACGCCGGTACGCGCGTACGCCGCCGCGTTGTCCAAGGTGAGACGGCCCGAGGCCTCCAGGAACGCGCGGCCGTCGACGAGGGCGACGGCCTCCTCGCACTCGCCGGGCGTGAAGTTGTCCAGGAGGATCAGGTCGGCGCCCGCGTCCACGACCTCGCGGAGCTGGTCCAGGGTGTCGACCTCGACCTCGATCGGTACGTCCGGGAAGGTCTCCCGTACGGCCTTGAAGGCCTGGGCGACACCCCCCGCGGCGACCACGTGGTTGTCCTTGACCAGGGCCGCGTCCGAGAGGGACATCCGGTGGTTGACGCCGCCGCCGCAGCGCACCGCGAACTTCTCCAGGGAGCGCAGTCCGGGCGTGGTCTTACGGGTGTCGCGCACCCGCGCCTTCGTGCCCTCCAGAACGTCCGCCCACGCGCGCGTGGCGGTCGCGATGCCGGAGAGGCGGCACAGGAGGTTCAGGGCGCTGCGTTCGGCCGTCAGGAGGTCGCGGGTGCGGCTGGTGATGCTCAGGAGCTTCTGGCCGGCCGCCACGCGGTCGCCGTCGTCGACATGGCGCTCGACCTCGAACTCGTCCGTGCAGACCACCGAGACGACCGCCTCGGCGATCCTCAGGCCCGCCACGACGCCCGCCTCACGGGCGGTGAAGTCGGCGGTGGAGACGTCCTCTTCGGGGATGGTCGCGACCGTGGTGACGTCCACGCCGTGGTCGAGGTCCTCCTCGATGGCCAGGTGCGCGATGTCCTCCACCTCGACGGGGTCGAGCCCGGCGTCGGCGAGGAGTGCCGCGAGGGCCGGGTCGAGGCCGCACTCCATGGGGTCGATGTCGTACTCCTCTTCGGCACCTGCGGCACCACAGCCGCAGCCGTCGCCGCAGCCACCGCTGGAGAGGAGGGGAAGGTCGGGGGTGCTGCTCACTGCTGTCACTGCTCCTGGGGGCTGGGTGCCGGGCGGGGCTGCCGGGTCGGGGGGAAGTCTGCTGTGTCGGTGGTGTGTACGGCGAGGGTTCGGTCCGGATTCAGCCGTACGACGATGTGGCGGGACCAGTCGGTGTCGTCGCGGTCTGCGTGGTCCTCGCGCCAGTGGCAGCCGCGCGTCTCCTCGCGCAGGCGGGCGGCGGTGACCAGGACGCGGGCCACGCACAGGAGGTTGGTGGACTCCCAGGTGTCGACGCCTGGCTCGGCCGTCTTGCCGTTCTCGGCGAGCGCGTCGCGGGCGTCGGAGTGCAGTTGCTCGAGGCGGTCGGCCGCCCGCTCCAGGGACTCGGCGGACCGCAGCACACCGGCGCCGTCGCTCATGACCCGCTGGATCGCGAACCGCGCCTCGGCGTCGAGGAGCGGGTGGACGGGCTGCTCCGGGTAGGCGACCGGCGCGGGCACGCGCGCGTAGAGGCGGTTTTCCTCGCGGCGCGTGGCGATGTCGGCCGCGATGCGCTCGGCGTAGACGAGGCCCTCCAGGAGGGAGTTGGAGGCGAGCCGGTTGGCGCCGTGCACACCCGTGCAGGCGACCTCCCCGCACGCGTACAGGCCGGGGACGGTCGTACGGCCCTGGGAGTCCGTACGGACGCCTCCGGAGGCGTAGTGGGCGGCCGGGGCGACCGGGACGGGCTCGGTCACCGGGTCGATGCCGTGGGCGCGGCAGGCGGCGAGGATCGTGGGGAAGCGGTGCTCCCACATGTCGGCGCCGAAGTGCCGGGCGTCCAGGTACATGTGCTCGGCGCCCTGCTCCTGCATGCGGCGCATGATGCCCTTGGCGACGATGTCCCGGGGAGCGAGTTCGGCCAACTCGTGCTGGCCGACCATGAAGCGCACGCCATCCGCGTCGACGAGGTGGGCGCCCTCGCCCCGTACCGCCTCGGAGACCAGCGGCTGCTGGCCCTCGGCGTCCGGGCCGAGGAACAGGACCGTCGGGTGGAACTGCACGAACTCCAGGTCGCTGACCTCGGCCCCGGCGCGCAGGGCGAGCGCGACGCCGTCTCCGGTGGACACGGAGGGGTTGGTGGTCGCCGAGAAGACCTGGCCCATACCGCCGGTGGCGAGGACCACGGCGGGCGCGTGCACGGCTCCCACGCCGTCGTGCTGGCCCTCTCCCATGACATGCAGCGTGACGCCCGCGGTGCGGCCGTCGGCGTCCGTCAGCACGTCCAGGACCAGCGCGTTCTCGATCGTACGCAGTCCACGCGCGCGTACCGCCTCGACAAGGGCCCGGGAGATCTCGGCGCCCGTCGCGTCGCCGCCCGCGTGCGCGATACGGCGGCGGTGGTGGCCGCCCTCGCGGGTGAGCTCGAGATCGCCCTGCTCGGACTCGTCGAAGTGGGCGCCGGTCGCGATGAGGCGGCGTACGGCGTCGGGGCCCTCGGTGACGAGGAGGCGTACGGCCTGCTCGTCGCACAGGCCCGCGCCCGCCACCAGCGTGTCGTCGAGGTGCTGCTCCGGGGTGTCGCCCTCACCGAGGGCCGCCGCGATGCCGCCCTGCGCCCAGCGCGTGGAACCGTCGTCGAGCATGGCCTTGGTGACGACGACGGTCCGCAGGCCCGCGGCGTCGCAGCGCAGGGCCGCGGTGAGTCCGGCGACTCCGGAGCCGACGACCACGACGTCGGCGGCGATGAACCAGCCTGGGGCGGGGGCGGTCAAACGGGGGCGAGCGCGGAGCGCTCTCGTTCGAGGGCGGTGGTGGGAGACGGGCGGGCGTATGCCTGTGCTGGTCACGAGGCGGCTCCGAAGGTTCCGAAAGTGAGCGGAATGTTGTCGATCAGCCGGGTCGTCCCGACCCGGGCGGCGACGGCGAGGACCGCCTCGCCGGTGTAGTCGTCCGGGATCTCGGTGAAGTCGGACGGATCTACCAGCGCCAAGTAGTCCAGGGCGAGCGGGGGTTGCATACGGGCGGCGTCGTCGAGGACGAGGCGGGCGGCGGCCCGGACCGCGGCGGGGCCGCCCGGGACCGCTTTGGCGACCGCGTGCGCGTCGGCGGCGGCGCGGGACTCGCCGAGTGCGCTGAGGGCCTCGGCACGCGCGCGCGTGGTGGGCACTTCGCGGGCGCGTGCGCGCAGGGCCTCTTGTGCGGCGTGCCGGTCGCTGCCCGCGAACAGGGCCTGGGAGAGGGCGAGCGCGGTGCGGCGCTCGGCGGCCGAGAGGTAGCGGTTGCGGCTGGACAGGGCGAGGCCGTCCTCCTCGCGCACGGTCGGTACGCCGACGATCTCCACGCCGAAGTTCAGATCGCGCACCATGCGGCGGATCAGGGCGAGCTGCTGGGCGTCCTTCTGCCCGTACAGCGCCACATCGGGCCGGGTGAGGTGCAGCAGCTTGGCGACGACGGTGAGCATGCCGTCGAAGTGCCCGGGCCGTGCGGCACCCTCCAGGCGCTCGCCCATGGGGCCCGCGCTGATACGGACCTGGGGTTCGCCGCCCGGGTAGACCTCGTCCGCGGAGGGGGCGAACACGACGTCCGCGCCCGCCTGTTCGGCGATCTTCACGTCGGCGTCCAGAGTGCGCGGGTAACGGTCGAGGTCCTCGCCCGCGCCGAACTGGAGGGGGTTCACGAAGACCGTGACGACGACCTCTCCGTCGCCGCCCGCGATCCCCCGGGCGGTACGGATCAGGGTCGCGTGACCCTCGTGCAGGGCGCCCATCGTCATCACGACGGCACGGCGGCCGGTGCGCACGCGCGCGTGGAGCTCGTCGGCGGTGCGCAGCAGGGCGTTGGTCATCGGGCGTCTCCCTCGGTGCCGTCGGTCCCGTTGGCCAGTACCCCGAGAAGGTCCTCGGCGAGCTCCGGCCTGAGCAGTCCGTGGGCGAGGGCCCGGTCGGCGGTCGCGCGGGCCATCGCCAAATAGCCGGCCACGGCTCCCGGCGCGTGCTTGCGCAACTCCGTGATGTGCGCGGCGACCGTGCCCGCGTCACCGCGCGCGACCGGTCCTGTGAGAGCCGCGTCCCCCGACCTGAGGGCGTTGTCCAGGGCCGCACCGAGGAGTGGGCCCAGCATCCGGTCGGGGGCCTCCACGCCCGCCGTACGCAACAGATCCATGGACTCGGCGACCAGGGTCACCAGGTGGTTGGCGCCGAGCGCGAGGGCCGCGTGGTACAGCGGCCGGGCGGCCTCGGCGATCCACTCGGGCTCGCCGCCCATCTCGATGACCAGCGCCTCCGCGGCCAGCCGCAGCTCCTCGGGCGCGGTGACCCCGAAAGAGCACCCGGCGAGCCGCTGTACGTCCACAGGAGTGCCGGTGAACGTCATCGCGGGATGCAGCGCCAACGGCAGCGCACCGGCCCGCAGCGCGGGATCCAGCACCTTCGCGCCGTACCGCCCGGAGGTGTGCACGAGCAGCTGCCCCGGCCGTACCGCCCCCGTCTCGGCGAGCCCCTCCACCAGCCCCGGCAAGGCGTCGTCCGGGACCGTCAGAAGCACGAGCTCGGCCCGCTCCATGACCTGCGCGGGCGTCACCAGCGGTACGTCGGGCAGGAGCTGGGCCGCACGCCGTACGGAGGCGTCGGAAACCCCGGAGACGGCCACCGGCCGATGCCCGGCGAGCTGCAACGACGCGGCGAGAGCGGGCCCCACGCGGCCGGCACCGACGACGCCGACGGTGAGCCGCGCGGGGCGGTCCTTGGGGTCTGGTTGTGGGACTGTACTCACTCGACGGCGGCCTTCCGTTCCAGTCCGCTCGGGGTACCGGACGATTTCTCGTCATGTTAACGCGATCCGTTCCGGGCCCGATTTGTTGTCCACAGCCCACTAGTCGGATTAGCGATCCGTAGTGGTTCCGTGGCAGACTGTGACGCGCACGCCCGGCGCCCAGGCGACGTCGGGCACCCTCCTCGGTGAGGTCGCGAGACCTCACCGACCAGCGTCCGGAGGGACGTGCCACGAGGGCTGACGATTTCCCGTCGCTCGGCACCAGGGCACGAAGGCGATTGGCTCACATTCCCGAGCAACACTGGGGATCACTAAGCCAGTCAGAGACGCTGTGGGAAATTGTGGGAAATCCGCACGCCCCGCCGACGTCGCGCTTGGCATGATCCAGGGATGAGCGATACGGCGGGGCACGGCGGGGACGACCTGGCGGAACAGGCCGAGGAACAGTCGGCGGAGCAGAAACAGGCGCGGCGCTGGGCTGCCGTCCGAAGGGCCGAACGAACACTGTGGCGGCCCGGTTTCCACTCCACGGTCGGCGAGCGGCTGGCGCGGCTGACGGAGGCGGCGCCCCAGGTGTACGACCTGGACCAGCCGGTGGACGTGTTCGGCGACGGGCTCGTCGAGACCCTGGAGGAGCGGGTCGCGGGCCTTCTCGGCAAGGAAGCCGCCGCCTTCTTCCCCACCGGCACCATGGCCCAGCAGGTCGCGTTGCGCTGCTGGGCGGGCCGTACCGGCAACCTCGTAGTGGCCCTGCATCCGCTCTCCCACCCCGAGGTGCACGAGCGCGACGCTTTCTCCGTAGTGAGCGGTCTGCGGACCGTCCATCTGACGTACGAGCCCCGGCTGCCCACCGCCGAGGAGATACGGGACTTCGAGGAGCCCTTCGGGGCCCTGATGCTCGAACTGCCTCTCCGGGACGCCGGTTTCATGCTGCCCTCCTGGGACGAGCTCTCCGAGGTGGTGGACGCGGCGCGGGAGCGCGACGCGGTGGTCCACTTCGACGGGGCGCGTCTGTGGGAGTGCACCCCGCACTTCGGGCGCCCCCTGGAGGAGATCGCAGGCCTCGCGGACAGCGTGTACGTGTCGTTCTACAAGTCCCTGGGAGGGCTGGGCGGCGCGGCGCTCGCGGGCCCGCGGACCTTCGTCGACGAGGCGAAAGCCTGGCGGCACCGGTACGGCGGCCAGGTCTTCCAGCAGTTCCCGACGGCCCTGTCGGCGCTGATCGGCTTGGAGAAGGAGCTGCCCCGGCTGCCGGAATACGTGGCCCACGCGCGCGTGGTCGCCGCGGCGCTGCGCGAGGGGTTCGCCGCGGCGGGTCTCCCCTGGAGTCGCGTCCACCCCGAGGAGCCGCACACGCATGAGTTCCGGGTGTGGCTGGCGTACGACCACGAGAAGCTCAACGAGGCGGTCGTACGGCAGGTCGAGGAGACCAAGACGGCGCTGTTCCGTCGTTGGTTCCCGGACAGGGTGCCGGGGCTGTCGGTCACGGAGGTGGCGGTGGCCGAGGCGGGCCTGGAGTGGACCGCGGAGGACGTCAGGAAGGCCGTAGCCGACTTCGTGGCACGGCTGCCCGGCTCAGCGGCCTGAACAGCGGGAGGACGTACGTCACCGGAGCAAGGCCCGTCAGTCGAACCGGATGTGCTTGACCCCGACCCGTATCTGCCGCAGCCGCGTCCGCAGCGCCCCCTCCTTGTTCGGCTTGAGTGTCAATCCGGCCAGTACGGCGATCCGGTCGGCGGTCTTGGGGACCGTGGTGTCGTCCGTCCACAGGTGCTCGGCGAACTCCGGCTCGCGCAGGCGCTCCAGGCAGTGGTCGAGCTGCTCCACCGCCCAACTCTCCCTGCGCAAGGGGGCGTCCTTGCCGGCGACGTACCCCAGGAGGTGGCCGAAGCCGCGCTCGCGCAGCCGCTTCAGGACGGTCTCGCGCTGGGCGAGGAGCGAGAAGTGCCGTACGTCGTGGCCCTTTTCGCGCAGTCGCCCCACGGTCTCGTCGAAGTAGCCGAAGTCCGTGACGGTCATGGGGGCGATCACAACACCATCGTGCTTGGTGAGGGCGAGGTCGAGCACCTCGACGACGCCCTGCCGCCAGGACACCAAGTCCTGGAAGTTTCCGCGCAGTTCGGGCGGCAGTGTGCGGCGCAGCCCGAAGCCGGCGTGTTCGGGATCGCAGATGACGCTGCCGGGCAGTCGGCGCTGGATCTCGTGTGCGGTCTGTGTTTTGCCGCCCCCGAAGGGGCCGTTGATCCACAGGAGCATGCGGAGACCTTAGTGGCCGACGGTCACGCCTCGGTCACGTTCGCGCAGATCCCCTGCCAAGCCCTTCAGCCCTGTCCCGCTCAGCCCTGTCCCCCGGCCCGTACCAGACCCGTCTCGTACGCCAGAACCACGACCTGCACCCGGTCCCGCAGCCCCAGCTTCGTGAGGATGCGCCCCACATGTGTCTTGACGGTCGCCTCCGAGAGGACGAGGCGTGCGGCGATCTCGCCGTTCGACAGGCCCTGCGCGACCAGGATCATCACCTCGCGCTCGCGGTCGGTGAGCCGCTCCAGCCCCTGGTGCTGGGGCTCCTTGCCGGCGCTCGGCAGCATCGGCGCGAACCGGTCGAGGAGACGACGGGTCGTGGAGGGCGCGACCACCGCGTCACCGCTGTGCACGGAGCGGATGGCGGTGAGGAGTTCGCCGGGCGGCACGTCCTTGAGCATGAAGCCGGAGGCGCCCGCCTTCAGCCCGGAGAAGGCGTACTCGTCGAGGTCGAAGGTGGTCAGGATCAGCACCTTCGGCGGGTCCGGCTCCGAGCAGATGCGTCGGGTCGTCTCGACACCGTCCAGCTTCGGCATGCGTACGTCCATCAGGACCACGTCGACGGTGGTAGAGCGCAGCACCTGAAGGGCCTCGACACCGTCGCCCGCCTCCGCGACGACCTCCATGTCCGGCTGGGCGGCGAGCACCATCCGGAACCCGGTGCGCAACAGCACCTGGTCGTCGACGAGCATCACGCGGATCGGCATTCCTGGGTCCTCCGGTCGGTTCATGGACGGGCGGTGCGTGGGCGGTCGGTGCGTGGGCGGTCGGTTGGCGGTGCGGTCGGTGGGGTGTGCACGTGTCAATTGACGGGCTTGAGCGGGAGCAGGGCGCTGATCCGGAAGCCGCCGCCCGGGCGCGGCCCCGCGTCCAGGGTGCCGCCGACCATACCGACGCGCTCCCGCATACCGATCAGGCCGTGTCCTCTGCCGTCGATGCCACCGTCCTCGTACAACTCGTGCGGGGCGCCCTTCCCGTCGTCCTCGACGAGCAGCCCGAGGCCGTCGTCGAAGTAGACCAGGCGCACGCTCGCGCCCACGTTCGGCCCCCCGTGCTTGCGCGTGTTGGTGAGCGCCTCCTGCACGATGCGGTACGCGGTGAGCTCGACGCCGCTCGGCAGCGGTCGCGGGGTGCCCTCGATCTTGTAGTCGACGGGGAGGCCGGCTGTGCGGACCTCCTCGATGAGGTCGTCGAGCTGGTCGACGTCGGGCTGGGGGACGTACTCGCCGCTCTCCTGGTGCTCGCCGGTGCGCAGCACGCCGAGCAGCCGGCGCATCTCGGCGAGGGCCTGACGGCCTGTTCCGGAGATGGTCTCCAGGGCCTTCTTGGCCTGGTCGGGGGCGGTGTCCAGGACGTACGCGGCACCGTCCGCCTGCACCACCATCACCGACACGTTGTGCGCGACCACGTCGTGCAGCTCGCGGGCGATCCGGGCCCGCTCGGCGGCGACCGCGACCTTGGACTGCGCCTCGCGCTCCCTCTCCAGCCGGTCGGCGCGCTCCTCGAGCTGCGAGAGGTAGGCGCGGCGGGTGCGGACCGAGTCGCCGAGCACCCAGGCGAGCGCGAAGGGAACGGTCTGGAAGATCACTATGGCGATGCTGCTCCCGACGCCCTGCTCCGACGTCCAGCGCAGTTGTGCCAGGGGGGCGGCACAAAGGCCACCGGTCAGTGCGATCCGGGAGGCCCAGCGGGCGCCGTCCGCCGCGACCGTGTAAATGATCACCAGGAAGGCGAAGTTGGCGGGCAGCGTCCCGGTGTCCGCGATCAGCTGCGCCAGGCCGACCACCATCGCCAGGATCAGCATCTTCTCCGGCATACGGCGGCGCAGCGCGACCACCAGGCTCAGCAGGATCATGACCGGAACCGTGACGGCCGGGAGATCGGCCCCCTGGGCCTCCTCCGTGACCGATCCGCCCAGCACGGAAATCCCGAGCAGGAGGACGGCCCAGAAGCTGTCGACCCACATCGGGTGCCTGCGGAGGAAGTCATAGAGGCGCTGCACGTAACCCAGCGTAGGGAAGGGTGCAGTGTGCAGGGGTCAACCGGAGGGTCGATCCGCAACCACCGTACGTACTCCCCAAGGTGGAGACCTGCTGATTCCCGGCGCTCAAAGCCCGCCTAGCCTGGCGTCGTGGGGCAAGCCGTGAGACAAGACGCACACGAGGCAGCGGGTGGCCGGCGCGGGTGGCGGCAGGCCGCCGAGGAGGCGCTGTACGGGCCTTCAGGGTTCTATCGGCGGCAGGAGGGGCCCGCGGGTCATTTCCGCACCTCCGTGCACGCGTCGCCGCTGTTCGCGGGCGCCGTGGCCCGGCTCCTGTGCCGGGTCGACGAGGCGCTCGGCCGGCCTGCCGAGCTCGCCTTCGTCGACATGGGCGCGGGCCGCGGTGAGCTGGTCACCGGCGTCCTGGAGGCCCTTCCCGTCGAAGTGGCCTCCCGCGCGCGCGGGTACGCCGTCGAACGCGCCGGCCGGCCCGCCGGACTCGACCACCGGATCGAGTGGTGCGCGCAGCCTCCGGCGGGGGTCGCCGGGCTGCTGTTCGCGAACGAGTGGCTGGACAACGTGCCGCTGGACGTGGCCGAGGTGGACGCGGACGGAGTGCCACGGCTGGTCCTCGTACGGGACGACGGCACGGAATCCCTCGGGGAGCCGGTCTCCGGGACGGACGCGGAGTGGCTGGCGCGGTGGTGGCCGCTTCCTGAAAATCGGCGCCCCGAAGCAAACGAAGCAAATCAGCATTCTGAAGGGCTACGTGCCGAAATCGGCCTCCCCAGGGACGCCGCTTGGGCATCCGCCGTGGCCGTCCTCGACCGGGGTCTCGCCGTGGCCGTCGACTACGCCCATCGCGCGGACGCGCGCCCGCCCTTCGGGACGCTCACCGGTTTCCGCGAGGGCCGCGAGACGGCGCCCGTACCAGATGGGTCGTGCGACATCACCGCGCATGTGGCCCTTGACGCGTGCGCGCTGCCCGGAGCCCGGCTGCTGACCCAGCGGGACGCCCTGCGCGCCCTGGGCGTGAGCGGCGGCCGGCCGCCGCTGTCGCTGGCCTCCACGGACCCGACGGCGTACGTACGGGCCCTGGCCGGCGCCGGTGAGGCCGCCGAGCTCACGGCTCCCGGCGGACTCGGCGACTTCGGCTGGCTCGTGCAGCCGGTTGGGATTCCGAACCCGCTGCCCGATCCGCCGCCCGGCGAAAACAGCCCTCTACGGAGAGCACAGAGAGCGCAGAGAGCCGGGAAAGCCCTACTTGTCGATGTCCCCGACCACGAAGAACAGTGATCCCAGGATCGCCACCATGTCCGCGACCAGCGTCCCCGGCAGCAGCTCCGCCAGCGCCTGGATGTTGTTGTACGAGGCCGAGCGCAGCTTCAGCCGGTACGGGGTCTTCTCGCCCTTGCTGACGAGGTAGTAGCCGTTGATGCCGAGCGGGTTCTCGGTCCAGGCGTATGTGTGACCCTCCGGGGCCTTGAGCACCTTCGGGAGCCGCTGGTTGACCGGGCCTGGCGGCAGCTCGGCGAGCCGGTCCAGGCAGGCGTCGGCGAGGTCCAGGGAGTTGTGCGTCTGCTCCAGGAGGACCTCGAAGCGGGCCAGACAGTCGCCCTCCTGCCGCGTGACGACCTTCAGGACGTCGCCCAGCTCCCCGTACGCCAGATAGGGCTCGTCGCGGCGCAGATCGAAGTCGACTCCGCTGGCGCGGGCGAGGGGACCGCTCACTCCGTAGGCGTGCACCGTCTCCGGGGACATCCGGCCCACGTCGCGCGTACGCCCGCGGAAGATCTCGTTGCCCACCACCAGGTTGTCGTACACGTCCATGCGCGAGCGGACGTCCGCGACGGCGGCACGCGCGCGTGCGGTCCATCCGGCGGGGAGGTCCTCCTTGAGGCCGCCTACGCGGTTGAACATGTAGTGCATGCGCCCGCCGGAGATCTCCTCCATGACGGCCTGAAGCTCCTCGCGCTCTCTGAAGGCGTAGAAGACCGGGGTGATTCCGCCCAGCTCAAGCGGGTACGAACCGAGGAACATCAGATGGTTCAGGACGCGGTTCAGCTCCGCGAGGAGCGTGCGCATCCACACCGCGCGGGCCGGGACCTCCATGCCGAGCATGCGTTCCACGGCGAGGACGACACCCAGCTCGTTCGAGAAGGCGGAGAGCCAGTCGTGACGGTTGGCGAGCACGATGATCTGGCGGTAGTCGCGCGCCTCGAAGAGCTTCTCCGCGCCACGGTGCATATAGCCGATGACCGGCTCCGCGTGCTGGATCCGCTCGCCGTCCAGCACGAGCCTGAGGCGCAGTACACCGTGCGTGGACGGGTGCTGGGGCCCGATGTTGAGCACCATGTCGGTGCTCTCCGCGGCGCCGCCGATGCCGACCGTGGTCTCCGTCGTGGGAGTCATGGGAACAGTGTCTCGTACGTACGCTTGCGGAATGGAGACGGGGAGCAGGGGAAACATGGGCACCACCAGGAGCACCGAGTCCGAGCCCGAGCCGGTGTGGACCGGCCTGCCGCCGGGACTGCTGCGGATGCGCCGGCTGCTGCTCGTGGTCTGGCTGGTGCCGCTGACGCTCGGTACGGGGCTGCCGCTCGGCCTGCTCGTCGGGCCCGGCTGGGCGGCCTTCGCGCTGCTGCCACTGGCGCTGCTGCTGTGGGGCTGGGCGATGCTGGGCCGCAACTGGCGGTCCTGGCGGTACGCGGAACGCGCGGACGACCTGTTGATCAGCCGGGGTGTGCTGTGGCGTGAGGAGACGGTCGTGCCGTACGGGCGCATGCAGCTGGTCGAGGTGACCTCGGGTCCCGTCGAGCGGCACTTCGGGCTGGCGAGCGTGCAGCTGCACACGGCCGCCGCGGCGACGGACGCGCGCATTCCCGGCCTCGACCCGGCCGAGGCGGAACGGCTGCGGGACCGGCTCACGGAGCTGGGCGAGGCCAGATCGGCGGGGCTGTGACGACGTCAGATGTCGGCGACGTCGAGCACGACGTACGCCAGGAGAAGCCCGTGACGGAGCGGCGGCTGCATCCCGTGACGCCGCTGCGCCGCGCCTGGGCGCCAATCGCAGTGATCGCCGGCTGGGCGTTCCACGACCCGGACCAGACGCAGCGGCAGCTGACCCGGCTGACGACCTCCACCCTGCTGATCGCGATCGCCATCGTCATTCCGGCCGCCGCCCTGTACGGCTTTCTGACCTGGTGGTTCACCCACTTCGCGGTGACCGACACCGAACTGCGCATCCGTACGGGCCTGTTGTTCCGGCGCTCGGCACACATCCGGCTCGACCGGCTCCAGGCCGTCGACGTCACCCAGCCACTGCTGGCCCGCGTCGCGGGCGTCTCCAAACTCAAACTCGACGTCATAGGGACCGACAAGAAGGACGAACTCGCCTTCCTGGGCGAGGACGAGGCCCGTGTACTGCGGGCCGAACTCCTGGCCCGCGCCGCCGGTTTCGCCCCCGAGACGGCACACGAGGTGGGCGAGGCACCGGCCCAGCAGCTGCTGCACGTACCGGCCCGGGTCCTCGCCGTGTCCCTGGTGCTGACGGGCGCCACCTGGGGATCGCTGGTCGGCGCGCTCGTCGTACCACCGGTGGTGTGGTGGGCCTCGGAAAGCGTGTGGACGGTTCTCGCGGTCGCGCTGCCGCTGCTCGGCGCGGCGGGCGCGAGCAGCGTGGGGCGCTTCGTCGGCGAGTACGACTGGACCGTGGGCGATTCCCCGGACGGGCTCCGTATCGACCACGGACTCCTCGACCGTACGCATGAGACGGTGCCGCCCGGCCGCGTACAGACCGTCCGCATCGTCGAACCGCTGCTCTGGCGGCGACGGGACTGGGTCCGGGTCGAGCTGGACGTGGCGGGCTCGTCCAACTCCGTGCTCGTACCGGTCGCTCCGCGCGAGGTCGCCGAGTCGGTGATCGCGCGGGTGCTGCCGGGGGTGACGGTGCCGGGTGCCCTGTCGCGACCGCCGAGCCGGGCTCGCTGGTGCATGCCGTTGTGGTGGCGGGGTTACGGACTCGCCGTCACCGACACCGTCTTCGCGTCCCGGCACGGGCTGCTGCGCCGCAGCCTCGCGCTCGTCCCGCATGCCAAGGTCCAGAGCGTACGCATGGCGCAGGGGCCGTGGGCCCGCTTGCACGGGCTGGCCCATGTGCACATCGACACGGGCGCCAACAAGACGGTGACGGCCCGGCTGCGGGACGCCTCGGAGGCGGCGGAGTTGCTGTACGGGCAGGCGGACCGGTCGCGGACGGGGCGGCGGGAGGCCCGGCCGGATCGGTGGATGGCCGGGGCCTGAGCTTTGGTGGATGACTGAGGGCAGTGGCGCGTTGCGTTGCCACTGCCCTCAAGCCGTTGCCGCGGAGGCTCAGGAAACCGCGCTCCGCAGTTCCGCCACGTCGATCTGCTCGGTCTCGTCGTGCGCGGTCAGGTCGATGACCTGCTGGCCGACGCCGCGGGACTCCTCGTCCGCGGGCTTGAACTGCGCCTCGGACTCGGCCTTGTGGAGAGCCAGCGCCTCCTGGCCCACCACGTCGGCGAGGTCCTCGTTCTGTACGGCCTCCAAGGCGGCCTGGGACGCCTCCTGCTGCGTACCGAAGAAGTCGAAACCGCCCTCTACGGAGGGCCGCCGTACCGGAGAGGCAGGAACGACCGCCACGGCCTTGGGCACGGTGAAGTGCCCGGAGGGAAGCCCGGCCTTGTGGGCGGGCCTCAGGTCGGCCGCGGTGGTGGGGTACGCCGGGGACTCGGTGGGCGTCGGTGCGTTCGCGGCGGCCGTGCGCTCATGACTGCCGACCGCCTGGGGCTTCCCCTGCGTCGCCTCGCCCTCCTTCCCGGCCTCGCCCGTCGCGGGGGCCTTCTTGCGAGCGCCGCCCTTCGGTGAACCGCCCGGCGTGGGCCCGCCCTTGCCCGGACCGCCGGCCGGAGGCGCACCCTTCGGCGCACCGGCCTTCACGGGGGCACTCTTGGTTGCCGCGGCCTTCGCTGGGCCGCCCTTCGGCGACTTGCCGGGCCCGGGCTCGTCGGACGCCGAATCGCCCTCAGTAGAGCCGCTGTTCGGGGACTCGCTTCCGTCGGGTGCGTCTGCCGCCGGGCCGCTATCCGGGGCGCCGTCCACCGCGGAGGAGCCGCTCGCGTCCTCCGAAGCGTCCGGTTCGGACGAAGAGTTCGGTTCGGAAGCGTCCGTAGCGGAAACGCCCTGTGCCGACGCGTCCGCTGCGGATACGCCCGTTGCGGAAGCGTCCTGTGCCGACGCGTCCGTTGCGGATGTCTCCGTTGCCGCTGCGTCCTCCGGCGAACCGCGCTCCGCCGAATCGTCCTTCGTTGCCTCGTTTTTCGCCGTACCGTCCGTCCAAGGCTCGCCCTCGGCCACGTCAAAGTGCGCGGTGGCCGCCTCCGCCAGCCGGTCCAGCGCCGCGTTGGCCTTCGCGTAGAGCACCGAAGCAGCGGCACGGGCGGCCGGAGCGGGCTTCTCGGTCGCCTCGGCCACCGGGTCCGGCGAAGCCGCCGCGGGCAGGGCTCGAGCCGGAGTCGTCGTCTCTATGGCGAGGCGTCGGCGGCTCTCCAAGACGCTGGCCCGCTCGGTCTCCGCCGTGGCGTACCGCCGCAGCAGGGCGGCGTGTTCGTTGCGCAGGCCCTGGAGCTCCGCCCGCTTCTCGCGGAGCCGGTGCTCCAGCTTGGTACGCAGCTCGCGCGACTCGTCGAGGTCGGTCTCGAGCTCGGCGACCCGCTCCTCGTGGCGCCACTCGTCGCTCGCACGCGCGCGCGTGAGGTCCGCGACGCGTTTGCCCGCGGACACGTCCCAGTGGCGCATGACGACCGCGCCCACGACGGCCGTCGCCGCGGCGCCCGCGGCCAGCCCGCGGAGCACCCACGCGTCCGAGAACAACCAGGGCCCGGCGGCACAGACGAGCGAGACGCCTGCGATCGCCGAGGGGGGCAGCAGCCGGTGCAGTGGTGGGGAATGACGGTGACGTCCACGTGGCATGGCCAGAAACTTACCGCGCGTAGGCGAATCTTGGAGCCCCGCCCCGTAAAAACCCAGCCACTTCCGGGGATTGACACCACCTCAACACTCAGAGGTCACTCGAAACAGTCACTCCCGTGACAGCGGCACCGCGCAGAGGGCGACAGATGCCCACGTATGCAAACGCACTTTTGCCACGGAGACCCGCCGCCGGCACCGGTGTGCGGCTCCGCCGCGGGGCTGTATCGATTTGCGGCTCCGCCGCGATGGGGTCCCCCCCCGCTCGAGCGAATTCGAGAGTGGGGGAGCGACAAGCCACAACGAACCCGCAGCTTCGAACCGGTCCGACGCCGGAGGCCTAGGCTGGGCGTATGACCAAGAACAGCGGGCGAGGCCAAGTGGCAGGGCTCCCGGCATGGGACCGGTGCGCCGTCATGGGAGTCGTGAACGTCACGCCCGACTCCTTCTCGGACGGCGGCCGGTGGTTCGACACGACGGCCGCCGTCAAGCACGGCCTCGACCTGGTCGCGGAGGGCGCGGACCTGGTCGACGTGGGCGGAGAGTCCACCCGCCCCGGCGCCACCCGCGTCGACGAGGCCGAGGAACTCAAACGCGTCATCCCCGTCGTACGCGGCCTCGCCTCCGAAGGCGTCACCGTCTCCGTCGACACCATGCGCGCCTCCGTCGCCGCACGGGCCCTCGCCGCGGGCGCCGCTCTCGTCAACGACGTCAGCGGCGGCCTCGCCGACCCCACGATGATCCGGGTCGTCGCGGACGCCGGCGCCCCCTTCGTGGTCATGCACTGGCGAGGCTTCCTGGAGGGCGGAAACGTCCAGGGCAGGTACGAGGACGTCGTCTCCGAAGTCGTCGACGAGCTCCACGCGCGCGTGGCGGCCGTTCTCGAGGGTGGCATCGCCGCGGACCGCATCGTCGTCGACCCGGGCCTCGGCTTCTCGAAGGAGGCCGAGCACGATCTGACCCTCCTCGCCCACCTCGACCGCCTCCGCGGCCTCGGCCACCCCGTACTGGTCGCCGCGTCCCGGAAGCGGTTCCTCGGCCGGGTACTGGCCGGGCCACAGGGCGCCCCGCCACCCGCCAGGGAACGCGACGCCGCCACCGCCGCCGTCTCCGCGCTCGCCGCCCACCAGGGCGCGTGGGCGGTCCGCGTCCACGAGGTGCGGGCCACCGCCGACGCGGTCCGGGTGGCCAGGGCCGTGGAAGGCGCCCGGGCGGCAGAAGGAGCCCAGTGAGCGCACCCCGCACCGACGTCGAAGAGGTCGCCCGCGTCAACACCGCCTTCTACGAGGCGATGGAACGAGGCGACTTCGAAGAGCTGGCGACACTCTGGCTCGCTCCCATGGACATCGACGGAGCCGAACACACCGCGGATCCCGAAGACCTGGAGGATGCCGAAACCACCGAAGCCACGGACCGGGGCGCCGAGGTCTCCTGCGTCCACCCCGGCTGGCCCGTACTGACCGGCCGCGGCGAGGTGCTCCGGTCGTACGCGCTGATCATGGCGAACACCGAGTACATCCAGTTCTTCCTGACGGACGTGCACGTGTCCGTCATCTCCGACACCGCTCTGGTGACCTGCACCGAGAACATCCTCAGCGGCGGCCCGGCCCCGGAGGACAGCGACGAACTGGGACCGCTGGTGGGTCAGCTCGTCGTCGCCACGAATGTGTTCCGCCGCACATCCGACGGCTGGAAACTGTGGTCGCACCACGCCTCCCCGGTGTTGGCCGAATCCGGCGAGGAAGAGGCCGACGACTCGTCCTCCTGAGTGGGTAGGGGCCAAGTAGTGGTTGGGATCGCGGGGCCCTGGGTATGGGCGGGGACCAGCCCGTGAGCCGCAGGGTCCCTCCAGACCAACAGTCGATGAAACCTCCTGGCCTGCGCCCGCGCCCGAGCCCCGGTGACGGAGCGTTGTCAGTGACCGCAGGTAGATTCGACTGTGGCTGGTGTGCCGACCGCATAGGGCGGTGACCGCCGTTACCGACGACTGCAGGAGTGATTCGCGTGGATCGTGTCGCGCTGCGCGGCCTGAAGGCCCGCGGGCACCACGGTGTCTTCCCCAAGGAACGCGAGGAGGGCCAGACCTTCATCGTGGACCTCTCGCTGGGCCTGGACACCCGGCCGGCCGCTGCCGACGACGACCTGGCGAAGACCGTGCACTACGGCATAGTGGCCGAGGAGGTCGTGGCCGTCGTCGAGGGCGAGCCCGTGGATCTCATCGAGACGCTCGCCGAGCGCATCGCTCAGGCCTGTCTGAAGCACGACGGGGTCCAGGAGGTCGAGGTCTGCGTCCACAAACCGGACGCGCCGATCACCGTCCCCTTCGACGACGTGACCGTCACCATCACCCGGAGCCGAGTATGACTGCCTCGTTGACCGAGGGTCAGAGCGACCCGACCGTACAGCCGGTGCCCGCCTCCGTCGTGGAACGAGTGGACGCCGCCGACACCACCCTGCACAACCCCAAACGGGCCGTGCTCTCCCTCGGCTCGAACCTCGGCAACCGCCTGGAGACTCTCCAGGGTGCCGTCGACGCCCTGGAGGACACCCCCGGCGTACGGGTCAAGGCGGTCTCTCCGGTGTACGAGACGGAGCCCTGGGGCGTGGAGCCGGACAGCCAGCCGACGTACTTCAACGCGGTCGTCGTCCTGCGCACCACGCTCCCCCCGTCCTCCCTGCTGGAGCGGGCGCACGCGGTAGAGGAGGCCTTCCATCGCGTACGGGACGAGCGCTGGGGCCCCCGCACGATCGACGTGGACATCGTCGCGTACGCCGACATGGTCTCCGACGACCCGGAACTCACTCTCCCCCACCCGCGCGCACACGAGCGGGCCTTCGTCCTCGCCCCCTGGCACGACGTCGAGCCGGACGCCCAACTCCCGGGTGTCGGCCCGGTGGCCGGGCTCCTGGCCGCCGTCCCCCGCGAAGGTGTCGCGCCCCGCGCCGACCTGGAACTACAGCTGCCCGACTAGTCGTTAAGGTCTACCGGATCACCTACCGGACCATCTCCGGCTGCGACGAAGGGGCATCGTGAAAGAGCTGCGCATCAGGACGCTGGCCGGCGTGTTCGTGGTCGCCGGCGTGCTGTCCTGGGCGGGCGCGCGCTTGTGGAACGCGGTGGGCACGCTCCCCCGGGTCCCCCTCGCCGCCCCCATCGTCCTGGCCCTGATCGCCGTGGTCCTCCTGGCCACGGCACTCTCCCTGAGAGCCCGCCTCAAGGCCCAGCGCGAACGCCGCCCCGGCGCCACGGGCGTCGACCCGCTGGTGGCGGCCCGAGCGGTGGTTTTCGGCCAGGCCAGCGCCCTGGTGGCCGCCCTGGTCGCCGGCATGTACGGCGGAACGGGCGCCTTCCTCCTGGAGTCCCTCGACATCCCATCCCGCCGCGACCAGGCCATCTACGCCGGCTTCTCAGTCCTTGCGGGCATCGCCGTCATAGCCGCAGCCTTCTTCCTCGAGCGAGTCTGCAAACTCCCGGAGGACGACGACACAAACGGCAACGCGGCCCCGGCGGCGTAAGGGCGCGACAAGCCGCAAGGCACTCGCAGCCCCACACGCACAACAACCAGGCAGACGCGACGGAGCTCTCAGCTCAGCCGAGGCTCACCGGGCCAGGATGAGACTCATCGCCTCGGCACGAGTGGTGGCATCCCGCAACTGCCCCCGCACAGCGGACGTCGTCGTCTTGGCCCCCGGCTTGCGTATCCCGCGCACGGACATGCACATGTGCTCGGCCTCGATGACCACAATGGCGCCGCGTGCCTCAAGAATCCGCATCAGCGAGTCCGCGATCTGCGTGGTGAGTCGTTCCTGCACCTGCGGCCGCCGCGCGAACACCTCGACAAGCCGCGCCAGCTTCGACAGACCGGTGATCTTCCCGGTCTCGGCCGGGATGTAGCCAACATGGGCGACCCCATGGAACGGCAGCAGATGATGCTCACATAGCGAGACAATCTCGATGTCCTTCACCAGGACCATCTCGTCGTGCCCCAGATCGAACGTCGTCGTCAGCACATCCTCGGGCTCCTGCCGCAACCCGGCCAGCAGCTCCTGGTAAGCCCGTGCCACCCGCCCCGGCGTCTCCCGCAGCCCCTCCCGGTCCGGGTCCTCACCGACCGCGATCAGCAGCTCTCGTACGGCGTTCTCGGCGCGCTTCTCGTCGAACTCGCCGATCTCGCCCTCGCCGTCCAGCCTCACGGGGTCGATCATCTGGTGCCTCGTTCCTGTGCCTCCACGCGTACGGATCACGCGTTCATGTACGGGCATACGAATATGCCGCGCCCCCCAGGCTAGACCAGGGGGGCGCGGCATCTGTTCCGGGCCAATTGAGGCCAGTGTCCCGAAGGGACCCCTTGAGGGGTGGTGGTCGGGAGACGGGTGGGAGGCCAGGGCAGGTGGTCAGCTTTCGGGACGATCCTCCGGAGCCGGCTCGGCCACCGGAAGCGCTGCCTCGGCGGCAGGGCTCGACTTCGCGGTGATCGCCGGCGCCGAGCCGTTCGTCCCGTTCGTCAGCGACAGCTCCTTGGGGGAGAGCACCGGCGGGCGGGTGGACGGAGTGCGCCTGGAGGAGCCGGTCCACGCGGGGCGGGCCGGGCGCTTGACGATGGGAGCGAAGATCTCGGCGATCTGCTCCTTATTCAGCGTCTCCTTCTCCAGCAGCTGGAGAACCAGCTGGTCGAGGACGTCGCGGTTCTCGACCAGGATTTCCCAGGCCTCGTTGTGCGCGGTCTCGATGAGCTTCTTGACCTCTTCGTCGACGAGCGCGGCGACCTCTTCCGAGTAGTCGCGCTGGTGACCCATCTCACGTCCGAGGAAGGGCTCGCTGTTGTCGCCGCCGAACTTGATCGCGCCGAGACGCTCGGTCATGCCGTACTGCGTGACCATCGCTCGCGCGGTGGCCGTGGCCTTCTCGATGTCGTTCGCCGCGCCCGTGGTCGGGTCGTGGAAGACGAGCTCCTCGGCCGCGCGCCCGCCCAGCATGTACGCGAGCTGGTCGAGCATCTCGTTGCGCGTGGTCGAGTACTTGTCCTCGTCCGGGAGCACCATCGTGTAGCCGAGAGCACGGCCTCTGGAGAGGATCGTGATCTTGTGGACCGGATCGGAGTTCGGTGAGGCCGCCGCGACCAGGGCGTGTCCGCCCTCGTGGTACGCGGTGATCTTCTTCTCCTTGTCCGACATGATCCGGGTCCGCTTCTGCGGGCCCGCGACCACACGGTCGATCGCCTCGTCCAGCATGTGGTTGTCGATCAGCTTCTGGTTGCTGCGCGCGGTGAGCAGCGCAGCCTCGTTCAGCACGTTCGACAGGTCGGCGCCGGTGAAGCCCGGCGTGCGACGCGCCACTGCGGACAGGTCGACGTCCGGCGCGACCGGCTTGCCCTTCTGGTGGACCTTGAGGATCTCCAGACGGCCCTGCATGTCCGGGCGGTCGACCGCGATCTGGCGGTCGAAACGGCCGGGGCGCAGGAGGGCCGGGTCGAGGATGTCGGGCCGGTTCGTGGCGGCGATGAGAATCACACCGCCCTTCACATCGAAGCCGTCCATCTCGACGAGCAGCTGGTTCAGCGTCTGCTCGCGCTCGTCGTGACCGCCGCCGAGGCCGGCACCGCGGTGACGGCCCACCGCGTCGATCTCGTCGACGAAGACGATCGCCGGGGCGTTCGCCTTGGCCTGCTCGAACAGGTCCCGGACCCGGGAGGCACCGACACCGACGAACATCTCGACGAAGTCGGAACCGGAGATCGAGTAGAAGGGGACGCCGGCTTCTCCCGCGACAGCGCGCGCGAGCAGCGTCTTACCCGTACCGGGCGGGCCGTACAGCAGTACGCCCTTGGGGATCTTCGCCCCGACGGCCTGGAACTTGGCCGGCTCCTGGAGGAACTCCTTGATCTCGTGGAGCTCCTCGACGGCCTCGTCCGAGCCCGCGACGTCGGAGAACGTCGTCTTCGGGGTGTCCTTGGTGATGAGCTTGGCCTTGGACTTCCCGAAGTTCATGACCCGGGAGCCGCCGCCCTGCATCTGGTTCATCAGGAACAGGAAGACGACCACGATGAGAACGAAGGGAAGCAGGGAGAGCAGAATGCCGACGAACGGGTTCTGCTTGGACGGCGAAACCGTGTAGCCGTCCGCAATCTGCTTGTCTTCGTACTTGGTCTGCAGTGTGCTGGCGAGATTGACGCCCTGGTCGCCGATGTAGCTCGCCTGGATCTTCGAGCTGCCCTCGACCTTCTGGCCGTCCTTCAGCTCGACCTTGATGATCTGCTCGTCGCCGGTGGTGAGTTTGGCCTGCTGGACCTTGTTGTCACTGATCGCCTGGACGACCTGGCCGGTGTCCACCGTCTTGTAGCCGCCGGACGAGCCGACGACCTGCATCAACACGACCACGGCAAGGACGGCCAGCACGATCCACATGACCGGCCCACGGAAGTATCGCTTCACGTCCATCCATACGGAGCGGTGTCGCCCCGTCCCTCCTGCCATAGTGAGTTTGATAAGACTGTTTTTGACGGTACCCCAGCATTGTCACCCGAAGCCGCACGGTCCGGCTGACAAACCCGTCTACGCATGCTCCAACGGCGCGGAACCCGCAAGGGTTCCCGGACCGTCTTCCTCTAGTACGTGGGGTTCGCCACTCTCTACGAGAGTGCCTCAGCCACCGTAGACATGAGGCGCGAGCGTACCGACGAACGGCAGATTCCGGTACTTCTCCGCGTAGTCGAGGCCGTAGCCCACGACAAACTCGTTCGGGATGTCGAAGCCGGCCCACTCCACGTCGATCGCGACCTTGGCCGCCTCCGGCTTGCGCAGCAGCGTGCACACCTTGAGCGACGCGGGCTCGCGCGAGCCGAGGTTGGAGATCAGCCAGGACAGCGTCAGACCTGAGTCGATGATGTCCTCGACGATGAGGACGTGCTTGCCCTTGATGTCGGTGTCGAGGTCCTTCAGGATCCGCACGACGCCGGAGGACTGCGTACCCGCGCCGTACGAGGACACGGCCATCCAGTCCATGGTGACGGGGGTGGAGAGCGCGCGCGCCAGGTCCGCCATGACCATCACGGCGCCCTTGAGGACTCCGACGAGCAGCAGGTCCTTGTCCGCGTACTCCGCGTCGATCTTCGCGGCCAGCTCGGCCAGCTTCGCGTCGATCTCTTCCTTGGTGATGAGCACCGACTTGAGGTCGGTGCCCATGTCTTTCGCGTCCACCCGCATCACTTTCGGTCGTCCCGCATGTATGGCGGCCGCTCGGGCCGCCCACGACCCGCGCAAGGGGCCGGCGGAAGGCCCGGATTCAGCCTTGCCGAATCACCAGTCTGCCACCCTGCCGCCGGGCGACGACTTTGCCCGGCAGATTGATGGCTCCCTGGCCGCGCCAGCCGGTGATCAGCCGGTCGATCTCCTCGATGTGCCGGGCGAACAGCGAACCGGCGGGCGCCCCGGCCTCGATGGCGGCTCGGCGCAGGATCCGGCGGCGCACGGCGGGCGGCAGGGCGTACAGCTTGGCGCACTCCAGGAGGCCGGCGGCGTCCCGTACGGAGGCTTCGGCCTGGCGGGCCCACGCGTCGAGGGCGTCGGCGTCGTCGCGGGCCAACTGTGCCGTACGGGCGAGGGCTTCGACGACGCCCTTGCCGAGGGCCTTCTCCAGGGCGGGCAGACCCTCCTGGCGCAGGCGCGACCTCGTATAGGCCGGGTCGGAGTTGTGCGGGTCGTCCCAGACGGGGAGCGACTGGACCATGCAGGCCCTGCGGGCGGTCTGCCGGTCGAGGTGCAGGAAGGGGCGGCGGTAGCGGCGGGCGGCTCCCGGGCCTCCGGAGACCGCGGCCATGCCGGACAGGGAGCGGATGCCGGAGCCGCGGGCGAGGCCGAGGAGGACGGTTTCGGCCTGGTCGTCACGGGTGTGGCCGAGCAGGACCGCGGCGGCGCCGTGGCGCTCGGCGGCGGCGTCCAGGGCGGCGTACCGCGCGTCCCGGGCGGCGGCCTCAGGCCCTCCCTCCCGGCCTACGGAGACACCGATGGACTCGGCGGGGTCGAGGCCGAGTTCGGTGAGTCGTACGACGACTTCCGCGGCGCGCAGGCCGGAGCCGGGCTGCAGACCGTGGTCAACGGTGATGCCACCGGCGCGGATGCCGAGTTTGGGTGCTTCGAAGGCGAGGGCGGAGGCGAGCGCCATGGAGTCGGCGCCGCCGGAGCATGCCACGAGCACGAGCGGCGGGGGCGACTGCTCGTACGCGGTGTCGGCGGGCGCGATGGCGCTGCGCGCAGGGTCAGGGCGGGCGGGCGTGTGGTCGGTGAGGACGTCGTCAAGGATCTCGTGGAGGACGCGGCGGACCGCCAGGCGTATCGCCGCGACCGCTGGATGGGGACCCATGTCCGGTTCCCTTCATGAAATTGTCGGGGGTGAGCCCGAGGTTCGGTCACGCAGAGTGCCTAGATGGTGACAGAAACGGGCCGTTCCCCGAGCATTGCACGCCTACTCATGCCCCACGGTCCCTCGGACGGGTGATAGCGGGGGCGCTCACCTGTCCTCGGCCTGATTCAGTTCACGACTCTGCCTTGCGGTGCACCCGCGCAACCCAGTCCGCCGGTTTGGAGATCTCCGACTTGGTGGGGAGCGTGTTCGGCGAGGTCCACACGCGGTTGAACCCCTCCATGCCGACCTGGTCCACGACCGCCCGTACGAAACGCTCCCCGTCCCGGTACTGGCGCAGCTTGGCGTCCAGGCCGAGCAGCTTGCGCAGCGCCAGGTCGAGGCGGGAGGCCCCGCGCTGGCGGCGCTGCTGGAACTTCTCGCGGATCTCGGCGACGGACGGGACCACGGCGGGCCCCACGCCGTCCATCACGAAGTCCGCGTGGCCCTCCAGGAGGGACATCACGGCGGTCAGCCGGCCGAGGATCTCGCGCTGCGCGGGCGTCTGGACGATCTCGACGATGGACCGTCCGCCGTCGTCGCCCTCCTCGCCCTCGGGACGGCTGCCGGCGAGCGTCTGCGCGGCCTCCCGGATGCGTTCGAGGACCGTCATGGGGTCGACCTCGGTCTCCTCCAGGAAAGACTGGATTTCGCCCTCGAGGTGGTCGCGCAGCCAGGGCACGGCCGTGAACTGCGTCCGGTGCGTCTCCTCGTGCAGACAGACCCAGAGCCTGAAGTCGTGGGGCTGTACGTCGAGTTCGCGCTCCACGTGCACGATGTTCGGGGCGACCAGGAGCAGCCTGCCGCCGCCGTTCTCGCCCGCCGGGAGTTCGCGGGTCGCCGGGGCGAAGGTCTCGTACTGGCCCAGCACCCGGGAAGCCAGGAACGACAGGAGCATGCCCAGCTCTACGCCGGTGACCTTGCCGCCGACGGCGCCGAGGACGGCTCCGCCCGGCGAGTTGCCGCGACGTTCCTGCATCTTGTCGAGCAGCGGTTTGAGGATCTCCCGGAACCCGGCGACGTTCGCCCGGACCCAGCCCGGGCGGTCGACGACGAGGATGGGGGTGTCACGCAGGTCCTCGCTGCCCATCTGCGTGTACTCGCGGACGTGCTGCTCCGAGGCTTTCGCATGCCGGCGCAGCTCCGCGACGACGGCCCTGGCCTCGTCGCGACTCACCTCTGGGCCCGGCCTTACGAGCCGGGTCGCGGTCGCCACCGCGAGATTCCAGTCGACCATCTCGGCACCACCGATGCTCGTCATGCCCTCAACCGTACGTGAGCGCTGCCGCTGGGTGCAGGGTGTGCCCGTTCGCGGGGGTTCCTGTTTGCAGCTCGGCCGCGGGTTGCGTGTGGCTGGCGCGGCCACCTCAGCGCCGCGGCCGGCCCCTCACGCGCCGCAGCCGCAGTTCGCCAGCGCCGATGCCGCTCCGTCCAGTGCCTTCTGGGTTGCGGCCGGATCCATCGGACGGTTCGAAGACGTCAGGAAAGCGAAGGCCAGTAGGCGGCCCTCTGTGTCCACCACTGTGCCTGCCAGGGCGTGTACGCCCGTCAGCGTGCCCGTCTTTGCTCGTACGACTCCTGTGCCGGGCTGGTCCGTGTAGCGGTTGCGGAGGGTGCCGGTGAAGCCTGCTACCGGGAGGCCGGTGAGGGCGGGGCGGAGTTCGGGGTGTTCGGGGGCGCCTGCCTTGGCGAGGAGGGCGGTGAGCAGGTTCGCGGTCAGGCGGTCGGCTCGGTCCAGGCCGCTGCCGTCGGCGAACTCGACGCCTTCCAGGGGCAGTTCGAGCTTCTTCAGCTGCGTACGGATCGCTGCGGAAGCGCCTTCGAAGCTGGCCTGTTCGCCGGAGGCGAGTGCGGTCTGGCGGGCCAGGGCCTCGGCGATGTCGTTGTCGCTGTTGGTCAGCATCCGCTCGACCAGGGCGGACAGGGGCGGGGATTCGACCTTCGCGAGAGACTCCGCGCGGCCCGTCGCCTTGGAGGGGCCGGGTGACTTGCTCTTGATGCCGCGGTCCTTCAGAAGGGCCGCGAACTGCCGGGCCGCGTCCGCCGCCGGGTCCGTGCTGCGGTCCGCGGTGCCGGAGGACGAGTCGTCGAGGCGGCCCTCGTCGGCCATCAGGGCGGTGACCGGCGCGATGTTGGCGTTGTTGGGACCGATGGGGTGCAGCGCAGGGCCGTCGTACAGAGTGGTGTCGTACGAGAGCGTCACCGCGTCCAGCTTGCGGGACTTGAGGGCGCGGGCGGTCTTGTCGGCGAGCGTACGCAGGCTGGCGTTGCCGTTCGCTTCCTCGCGGGCGGTCAGCGTGGGGTCGCCGCCGCCGACGAGGACGAGTTCCTTGGTGCCGGGTTCGAGGGCCGTACGGGTCGCGATGCGGTGGTCGGCGCCCGCCGCGGAGAGTGCCGCGACGGCCGTGGCGATCTTCGTGGTGGAGGCCGGCGTCAGCGCCTCGTCCGCGGCCTTGCCGTACAGCCTCTTGCCGGTGGCCACGTCGACGACCGCGGCCGTACGTTCCGAGCCCAGCGAGGGATCGTCGAGCAGCGGGTCCAGGACATCGGCGAGGGCCTTCTCGGTGGGCGAGGAAACGGTGCCGGTCGTACGCCCGAGGCCGGCGAGTACGGACGGGGCGCTGGGGGCGGGACGCGGCGCCTTCGGAGACGTACCGGATCCAGGGCCGGATCCGGTGCCGTGATCTGCGCCACCTGCCCCCTCCCGCGACGCCGCCAGGTCCCGCTCGGCCGTACGCTGACCGCTGGAGTCCCAAGGGCCGGCCGCTGTCACCACGGTTGCCGTCAGTGCGAGGCCGAGGAGGGCGGCGCCCGCCGTGAACTGCACGGTCGTCAGCCGCGCGAACCACGGCCGCACCGCCCCCGAGGCCCGTACGAGCCAAGGCCTGACGGCTTCCACGGCTTGTACGAGCGACCGCCTGACGGTCTCCAAAGCCCGTACCAGCCACGGCCGCACGGCTCGCGCGATCCGCTCCACATGTGGTCGCGCGGCCCGCCAAGCCTTCAGCTCCGGCACGACCATCAGCCCCTTTCGCGATCACACATCTGCGTGAGGGACACTTAACCACCAGACGTATGTGTTGATCATGGAGGAGCCACCGGTGGAGTTCGACGTCACGATCGAGATTCCGAAGGGTTCGCGGAACAAGTACGAGGTGGACCACGAGACCGGTCGGATCCGCCTGGACCGTCGACTCTTCACCTCGACCAGCTACCCGGCCGACTACGGCTTCGTCGAGAACACCCTCGGCGAGGACGGCGACCCGCTGGACGCCCTCGTCATCCTGGACGAGCCGACTTTCCCCGGCTGCCTCATCCAGTGCCGCACGATCGGCATGTTCCGTATGACGGACGAGGCCGGCGGCGACGACAAGCTGCTGTGCGTCCCCGCGCACGACCCGCGCGTGGAGCACCTCCGTGACATCCACCACGTGTCGGAGTTCGACCGTCTGGAGATCCAGCACTTCTTCGAGGTCTACAAGGACCTGGAGCCCGGCAAGTCCGTCGAGGGCGCCAACTGGGTGGGCCGCACGGACGCCGAGGCCGAGATCGAGCGCTCCTACAAGCGATTCAAGGAGACCGGCGGCCACTGAGGCCAAGTGATGTACCGGCGGGCCGCGTGACCCAAAGGGTGACGCGGCCCGTTCGTGTGTTCTTTCGTGTGTTCTTGCGCTGAGGCGTACATCAGAGATACGGCGTATGGGGGACCCCGTACGAGAACGGACGTATCAGAAACGGACGTATTGAGAAGTGGGGCGGGAGCTGGTGGCCGAGCTGGACTGGGAGGACCGTAAGCCGCAGTCGGACGAGGCGAGGAGTGCGTTCGCGCCGCCGAGCGGGGTGGCGGCGGCCTTCGAGGACGAGTCGCATACGACGTCGGAGTTCGCGATCCCGGAGGGGCTCGCGCCACCCGAGCCGCCGTCCGCCGAGCCGGGGGGCTCGGCGTTCAACGCACCGCGTACGTACCGGGCGCCCGCCTTCACCCCGCCGACCGGTATCCCCGTGGTCAAGCTGACCAAGGAGGTGCCCTGGCAGGACCGGATGCGCACGATGCTGCGTATGCCGGTGGCCGACAGGCCCGTCGCCGAGCCCGTCCAGCGCACGGAGGACGACGGCGGCCCCGCCGTCCCGCGCGTGCTCGACCTGACGCTGCGTATCGGCGAGTTGCTGCTCGCCGGCGGCGAGGGCGCCGAGGACGTGGAGGCGGCGATGCTCGCCGTCTGCCGTTCGTACGGCCTGGACCGCTGCGAGCCGAACGTCACCTTCACGCTGCTGTCCATGTCGTACCAGCCGTCCCTGGTGGACGATCCGATCACGGCCTCGCGTACGGTGCGCCGCCGGGCCACCGACTACACGCGGCTCGCGGCCGTGTACCGGCTCGTCGACGACATCAGCGACGACGAGATCGAGGTCTCCCTGGAGGAGGCCTACCGGCGGCTCGCGGAGATACGACGCAACCGGCACCCCTATCCCGGCTGGGTACTGACCGGTGCCGCCGGGCTGCTCGCGGGCGCGGCCTCCGTGCTCGTCGGCGGTGACGCCCTCGTGTTCGTCGCCGCCGCGCTCGGCGCGATGCTCGGCGACCGGCTGGCGTGGCTGTGCGCGGGGCGCGGGCTGCCCGAGTTCTACCAGTTCACGGTGGCCGCGATGCCTCCGGCCGCGATCGGCATCGCGCTCACCCTGGCGAGCGTCGACGTGAAGTCGTCCGCGGTGGTCACCGGTGGGCTCTTCGCGCTGCTGCCCGGGCGGGCGCTGGTCGCGGGCGTCCAGGACGGACTGACCGGCTTCTACATCACCGCCGCCGCACGCCTGCTGGAAGTCATGTACTTCTACGTGGGCATCGTCACCGGGGTTCTGCTGGCGCTGTACTTCGGGGTGGAGCTGGGCGCGGAGCTGGATCCGGACGCCACCGTGAGCAGCTCCCAGCAGCCCGTGTGGGGGATCGTCGCCTCGATGCTGCTGGCGCTGGCCTTCGCCGTACTGCTCCAGCAGGAACGATCCACCGTGCTGATGGTGACCCTCAACGGGGGCGTGGCCTGGTCGGTGTACGGCGCGATGCACTATGCGGGCGAGCTCTCGCCGGTCGCCTCCACGGCTGTGGCGGCGGGTGTGGTGGGGCTGTTCGGACAGCTTCTGTCGCGTTACCGGTTCGCGTCCGCCCTGCCGTACACGACGGCGGCGATCGGGCCGTTGCTGCCGGGTTCTGCGACGTACTTCGGGCTGCTGTCCATCGCCCAGAACAACCTGGACGCCGGGCTTGTCTCGCTGTCCAAGGCCGCCGCCCTTGCGATGGCCATCGCGATTGGCGTGAACCTCGGGTCGGAGATTTCGCGGCTGTTCATGCGGCTGCCGGGGGTTTCGACCGAGGGGCGGCGCGCGGCGAAGCGAACGCGAGGCTTCTAAGGGCGCCTCGTAGCTCGGGGCTACCGGTTCGCCGGCGAGTGCGGGTGCGTTGTGGCTGGTCGCTCCCCCACTCTCGGCCCGCTCAGTTCTGCGGGTAGTCCTGGCCCTGGCCGTACGGGTAGCCCTGGCCCTGGGGATATTGCTGGCCCTGGGGGTACGGCTGCCCCTGCGGGTACTGGGCGGCGTAGGGCGGCTGGCCCTGCTGCTGCCCGTAGCCCTGGTCCGAGCCGTACGGGGGCTGCTGTTGTGGCTGCTGCTGCGGGTAACCCTGGCCGCCTTGGTGGCCGTATCCCTGGTCCTGACCCTGGGTGCCGTATGCGCCCTGGCCACGGCCCTGGTGGCCGTGCGTCTGGTCCTGGTGGACCGGTGGCACGGCGCGCAGCTGAGTCGTCGCGTCGTCCATCGCGGGCGGTGCCTCCGGAGCCTGTTGCGGGCTCTTCTTCGACTTACCGCGGGCCTTCAGGAGCTCGATGATGATCGGGAGTACGGAGAGGAAGACGATCAGGATGAGGATCGCCTCGATGTTCTTCTTCACGAAGTCGATCTGGCCCAGCCAATGGCCGAGCAGCGTGACGCCCGCGCCCCAGAGGATGCCGCCGAGGATGTTGAATGTGAGGAACGAGCGGTACCGCATGCCGCTGACGCCCGCGATGATCGGCGTGAACGTCCGCACGATGGGCACGAAGCGGGCCAGTACAAGGGACTTGGGCCCGTACTTCTCGAAGAAGTCGTGGGCCTTGACCACGTTCTCCTGTTTGAAAAGGCGTGAGTCCGGGCGCTTGAACAGCGCGGGCCCCACCTTCTTGCCGAACATGTAGCCCGCCTGGTCACCGAGGATCGCGGCGATACAGATCAGCACGACGGCCGCCCACAGCGGGAAGTCCAGCGTGCCCTCGGCGATCAGCAGCCCCGCCGTGAACAGCAGCGAGTCACCCGGCAGGAAGAAGCCGATGAGCAGGCCGGACTCGGCGAAGACGATGACGAGCAGTCCCCAGATGCCGAACGCGTCGAGGAGATAGTCCGGATCCAACCAGCTTGGTCCAAGGGCAAGCGTCACGGTTCCGGGCTCCTGAGGGTGAAGTGAGGCGCAGACGATGTCTTTTCTGCTTCGGACGACCAAAGCTATCAACGCCGAATGACGTCTCCAGGTTCCATGGCCCCCTTGCGTACACCCTGTGCACTGATGGCGGCCACCCTGTGAGTAGCTCACCACGTCCAGCCGCTATGCCACCTTTACCCGGTTATGATCCTCCGTGGCCCATCATGGAAGCCCGACCTGACCGACCGGAGGCACGATGCCGCTCCACACCGGCCCCGAGAAGCCCGACGAGCGCCCCCGGTCCGTCAACCCCTTCTACGGCGAGGCCAATCCGGTCGGCGGCATGACCGAGGCCCCGCCCCAGCATCGACTGCCGGACGGGCCCCTGCCGCCGGCCACGGCCTATCAGCTCGTCCACGACGAGCTGATGCTGGACGGGAACTCTCGCCTCAACCTCGCCACCTTCGTCACCACCTGGATGGAACCGCAGGCCGACGTCCTGATGGCGGAGTGCCGGGACAAGAACATGATCGACAAGGACGAGTATCCGCGAACGGCCGAGCTGGAGCGGCGGTGCGTGGCGATGCTCGCCGACCTGTGGAACGCGCCGGATCCGTCCGCCGCCGTGGGCTGCTCGACGACCGGGTCGAGCGAGGCATGCATGCTCGCGGGCATGGCGCTCAAGCGCCGGTGGGCCAAGCGGAATGCCAACCGGTATCCCGGAGCTCGCCCGAACCTTGTCATGGGCGTCAACGTCCAGGTCTGCTGGGAGAAGTTCTGCACCTTCTGGGAGGTCGAGGCGCGCCAAGTGCCCATGGAGGGCGACCGGTTCCACCTCGACCCGCAGGCGGCTGCGGAGCTGTGCGACGAGAACACCATCGGTGTCGTCGGCATCCTGGGGTCCACCTTCGACGGGTCGTACGAGCCGATCGCCGAACTCTGTGCCGCCCTGGACGAGTTGCAAGAGCGAACAGAACTCGACATTCCCGTCCATGTCGACGGGGCGTCCGGAGCGATGGTCGCTCCCTTCCTCGACGAGGACCTGCTCTGGGACTTCCGGCTGCCGCGCGTGGCCTCCATCAACACCTCGGGGCACAAGTACGGGCTCGTGTACCCGGGTGTCGGCTGGGCCCTGTGGCGGTCCGCCGCCGAGCTGCCCGAAGAACTGGTCTTCAGGGTGAACTACCTCGGCGGCGACATGCCCACCTTCGCACTCAACTTCTCCCGGCCGGGCGCCCAGGTCGTCGCGCAGTACTACACGTTCCTGCGGCTGGGCCGCGAGGGCTTCCGGGCGGTCCAGCAGGCGACGCGGGACGTGGCCATGGGGCTCGCCGACCGCGTCGAGAGGCTCGGAGACTTCCGGCTCCTCACTCGTGGCGATCAGTTGCCGGTCTTCGCCTTCACGACAGCAACCGACGTTACGGCGTACGACGTCTTCGACGTGTCCCGGAGGATGCGCGAGCGCGGCTGGCTCGTCCCCGCGTACGCCTTCCCGGCGAACCGCGAGGACCTCTCCGTGCTGCGCGTGGTGTGCCGCAACGGCTTCTCTTCCGACCTCGCCGAACTGTTCGTCGAGGACCTGGGGCGCCTGCTGCCCGAGCTGCGCCGCCAACCGCATCCCTTGACGCACGACACGGATGCGGCGACGGGATTCCACCACTGAGGCGCCGGACCGGGCCGCAGGGCGGGGATCGACCACCCACACCTCAGGACAGACTGGCCCCGTCGCACGGCGCGTCACACGGCGGGGCCCCCGTCTGTCCTGCCTACCGGCTGAGCCGCCCGAACCTCCGTACCGCCAGCGGGAAGAACACCGCCAGCAGGGCGAGCGGCCAGACGATCGCCGGCCAGATGTGGCCGGGCTCGCCGCCGGGGCTGCCTAGCAGGTCGCGTACCGCTGTGGCCGTGTGCGACATCGGGTTCCACTCGACCACCGGGCCCAGCCAATCCGGCATCTCATCCGGGTCCGCGAACGCGTTGGACAGGAAGCTGACCGGCCAGACCAGGATCTGCACGGCCTGCACCATCTCCGGCTTCCCGGCCACCATCGCCAGATGGATGCCGATCCACAGCATCGCGAACCGGAAGAGCAGGAGCAGCCCCACGGCCCCCAGGAAGGACCCGAACGTGCCGTGCACCCGCCAGCCGAGCGCGTACGCGACGCCGATCATCACGGCCAGACCCAACGCCGACTGGAGCATGTCGGCGGCCGAACGGCCCACCAGGACCGCCCCGTTGGTCATCGGCATCGACCGGAAGCGGTCGATCACCCCCTTGTTGAGGTCCTGGGTGACGGCGATCATCGTGGCCTCCAGCCCGAAGGCCATGGTCAGCGCCAGCATCCCGGGCACCAGGAAGTCGATGTAGTTGCCCTCGATCCCCCGTCCGCCGCCGATCAGATAGCCGAACATCACCAGCATCATCACAGGGAACACGAGCCCGACGATCATCTGCACCGGTTGCCGCGCCCAGTGGGCGAGTTCGCGCCGGGTCATGGTCCAGCAGTCGGTGAGGACGTACGCCCACGCCCCGGCACGGCTCGTCTCGTACGTCGCCACGCGGCTCTCTTCGTACGTCGTGCTCACACGGCCTCCTTCACAGCGTGATCGCGGTGCTCGTCTCCTGTGGATCCTGCGGGGCCGTCTCCCGTGAGGTGCAGGAACACCTCGTCCAGCGTCGGCCGTCGCAGGGCGATGTCCTCTGCCACGATCCCGGCCTCCTCCAGGGCGCGTACGGCCCCGGCGAGCGCCGCCATGCGGTCGGTGACCGGGGCGCTGAGGCGGCGGCGGTCGGCGTCCACGGAGACCTCGGACTTGTCGAGGGGCAACAGGGCGACGGCCGCGCCCAGTTGGCCGCCGTCCCGCAGCACCACGTCGATGCGGTCGCCGCCGGTCTTCGCCTTCAGCTCGTCGGCCGTGCCGTCCGCGATGACCCGGCCCCGGTCGACGACCGAGATGCGGTCGGCGAGCTGATCGGCCTCCTCCAGGTACTGAGTGGTGAGCAGTACGGTCGTGCCGCCGCCGACCAGGGAGCGCACCGCACCCCACACCTCCGCGCGGCCCCGCGGGTCGAGCCCCGTCGTCGGTTCGTCCAGGAAGAGCACCTCCGGCTCGGTGATGAGGGAGGCGGCGAGGTCCAGTCGGCGCCGCATGCCGCCGCTGTACTGCTTCACCGCCTTGCGACCCGTGTCCGCGAGGCCGAAGCGCTCCAGGAGCTCGTCGGCCCGCACGCGCGCGTGCCGGGCGCCCAGGTGGTAGAGGCGCCCGAACATCTCCAGGTTCTGCCGTCCGCCGAGTTCCTCGTCGAGCGCGGCGTGCTGACCGAGCAGGCCGATACGCCGCCGCACCCGTCCGGCCTCCCGCGCGACGTCGTACCCGGCGACCTCCGCGCGCCCTTCGTCCGGGAGCAGCAGTGTGGTCAGCACGCGTACCGCGGTGGTCTTGCCGGCTCCGTTCGGCCCGAGCAGACCATGGACGGTGCCGCTGCCCACCGCCAGATCGAACCCGTCCAGGGCCGCCTTGTCCCCGTATCGCTTCCGTACGTTCTCGACGACGATCGCGTCGGTCATCCGGCTCCCTCCGGTTCAGCTTAGTCAAACTTGACTAGTAGCTTGCCCGGTGAAGGCTATGCCCACCAAGGCACCTAGTCAAACTTGATTAATGCTGCCCGGTCGACTGGAGTCAGCGCGCGTCCCCGGGATGGGATTCCCCCGTCGCGTACGGGTTCTCCTCGTCGTCCGCGAGCACGCCCACGAACGGGTTCCCCTCGCCCGAGAAGACGTACGCGCCGCTCCTGATCCGCTCGATCAGGCCGCGGGTCCACTGGGCGCCGGTGTCGGCGGAGGTGACCCAGAAGTTCATGATCTCGCCGATGTGGCCGAGCTGTTCGGGACCGTCCTCGGGCGTGTAGTACTCGGTGACGGCCTTGCGCCACTCCTCTATGGCGAGCACTCGCTCCTCGAGGAGTTCGAGGACCTCCTCACGGTCCAGGTCGACCATAAAGCCGAGCGCGGCCGAGAGCACGTCCGGCCTCTGGTCGTACGCGGTCAGGGATCCGCGAAGCAGCGTGAGGTATTCCTCGGTGCCCTTCTCCGTGACCTCGTACTCGGTACGCGGCGGGCCACCGGCCGTGGAGGGCGCGATCTCATGCGCGTGCAGCAGACCCTGCTTCGCCATCTGCTTGAGCGCGTGATAGATCGACCCCGGCTTGGCGTTGGACCACTCGTGCGCGCCCCAGTACTCCAGGTCGTTGCGCACCTGGTAACCGTGGGCCCGCCCGTGCTGCCGGACGGCACCGAGTACGAGAAGACGGATCGCTGACATGGGGCCAGCGTAGAACCGGGCGGGTCAGCCCCGGCTCGTGCCCTGCTCCAGGGCGACGAGCTCGAAGGCCGTCTTCCCGTCCAGGGACTCGCGGATGATGTCGGCGTGACCGGCATGCCGGGCCGTCTCGCGAATCAGGTGAAGCGCGAGCCAGCGCATCGAGACCCGCCCCTCCGGCGGGAACCAGGGCGCCTCCGGCAGCGGAAAGGTGTCGTCGAGGCTGGGCACCGACCGGATGAACGCCTCCGTCTCGGCCGCGACCTTCTCCCAGTACGCGAGCTGCGACTCGAGCGTCTCGTCACCCGCGAGCTGGAAACACTCGTGCCAGTTCGACTCGTCCCGGCGCACCGCGGGGGCCTCCTGCCTGGCCCGCGCGATCCACCCCTGCTCAACCTCGGCAACATGCTTGACCAGCCCCGCGAGCGACAACTCACTGACACTGGGCCGCGAAGCCGCCTGCTCCTCCGTCAACCCGAGCACCGCCCTGCGGATGCCTCCGCGCTGCTCCTCCAGAAAGGAGAGCAGCGCCCCACGCTCATCGCCGTGCGCCTCAGGGGAAACGTGAGCAACCATGACCGGCCGCCTTTCGTCGGTGTGTTCTCTGGCCTGACACCGACGAAGCTATGGGCGATATAGGTCAGATTCTGTCCGCGATTGAGCGGTCTCGCCGTCTAGCTCTGGCGAGCATGTGGCGGGTCAGAAGCTCTCAACCGTTCCTGAGAAGCCGGGTTCTCAGGAACCTCATTGCACAAAGGAGCGCTACGATCTAACGTAGTAGGCGTTGAAGGTGAGACCGCAGTCAGGTCACCGCGCAGCTGTTGCCTGCCCGTTCGCCGGGCTTCGGAAAGAGCTGTGCCCCGGGCTGTGTGCAATGCAGTGACAGTGCTCCGGGGCGCACGTATCCGAGGCTAACACGGAACTTCCAGTCAAGGAGAGGAACAGCGGTGACGGAGGACGAGGCCAAGCGCATTGTCGACGCCATCTCGGCGGAGCGGTTCCAGCCGTTTCTCGACGAGTGCGGCGGCGACTTGGCCATGGCGCTGCGTCTGTACTGCTGGGACGGCGAGATCTCCCGCGCCTTCCTCGGCGTGCTGCGCGACTTCGAGGTCGCCATGCGGAACTCGTTCCACGCCAAGCTGAGCGGACGATACAACCGCACGGACTGGTGGGACTCCCCGCGCGTCCAGCTCACCACCAAGGGACGCGAGCAGGTGCGAAGTGCCCAGCAGGCCCTCCACCGTGAGTACGGCGCCGGCTTCACCGCGGACGACATGGTGGCCAAGTTGACGCTCGGCTTCTGGGTGGGCCTGACCGGCCGTGGCCTCAACTACGAGATGCAGTTCTGGAACCCGGCTCTGCGTCATACGTTCCGTGGTTACCAGGGCCGCCGTGGCGCACTGCAGCAACAGCTGGACCACGTACGCAAGTTCCGCAACCGCATCGGCCACCACGAGCGGATCTGCCACCGCCACTTGCCGAAGGACTTCGACACCCTGCTCAAACTCATGCACTACGTGTCGCCCGAGAAGGCCGCGCTGCACCGGCAGCACAGTCAGGTGCCGGCTGTCCTTGCCCGCAAAGCGGCCGTGCTCTCCGGTCGGGAACCGGTGAGGGTCTGATGGCAGAGGCGACTTCGAGGACCGGACCCGCGCCCTACGCTCCTGTGACGCTCGGCGAGATCAAGGAACTTGCCGGAGTCGGTCGGCCCACGGTCAGCAACTGGCGGCGCCGGTTCTCACGTGCAGCCCTGGCCTCGGCCAAGGACCGGCGCCCGCCCTTCCCCGAGCCGATCGGCGGTAGCGAGAGCAAGCCCCTCTTCGACGCGCTCGAGATCGCGGACTGGCTGAGTCTGCGCCCCGTTCCCGACACGGAGCCGGACGGGAGCGGCAAGGTCCCCACCTACGGTGACCGGTTCCGGCAGGGGCTGAAGCTACGACGCCTCGTGACGCTGAAGCACCACCTGGGCTCGACGGAGACTCTGATCGCGCAGGCTCTGGCGACCCTGGCCATGTGGGGCGAGGGAGAGAATCTCCTGCCCGAGTATCTCCCGGAAGGACTGCGAGAGGACTACACCGCGGCCGGACCCGAGGTGCGGCAAGCGGTCTCGTCCCTCAGGTACGAGATCGGCTCACTGGGCAGGGCGGCCGACGCGATCCTCGGCATCGACGAGGACCTGGAACTGGCCAAGCGCCTGGAATCCGACCTCGTCATGGACACGGTGCCACGAGAGATCGTCGCTCTCGTGGCCTCGCTCATCGGACCGAACGAGGGTGGCCCTGACCAGCGTTCCACCATCAGTCTGTGCGCGGGCCTGGGCGAGCTGCTCCTCGGCATGGACGGCGGCCCGACCGGCAGGCTGCGAGGCCACGGCGAGCTGGTGGCGGTCGAGCCCGACCCCTTGCGGCGAAAGCTCCTGGCGTACCGACTCCTCAGCCACGAGATGTTCACGGACGTCTGCCCGAGCCCGTCGGATCTGGACACCCCGCGCTGGTGGGGAGGAGCACCAGGAGCCGAGCCGTGGACCTTCTCCACGGCCGACATCGTGCTGGCCTCCCCCCCGTACGCCTCAGGGGAGCGGGAACGAGACGAGAAAGGACCTCTGTGGTGGGCGCAGGAAGCGGTCCGGCGCCTCAACCCTGACGGGCATGCCTATGCCGTTGTCCCGACATGGACGCTGACCCGTACGCGTGGAGCAGCTCCTGCCCCGACGGTCGATGCTCGTGAGCAGCTACTCGCTCAGGGCAGCGTCGAGGCGATCGTCCAACTCCCTCGCCGTATCCACCCGTTCCGCACAGGTGCGGAGTACGCACTGCTGGTCCTCCGCCCGCCGACGTACGAAGCCTCCGACCAGCAGGTCCTCCTCATTGACGCCGACCGCATCGCGCAGCGGGCGGGCGGGCGGAAATGGATCGGCGAAGTCGCGCAGCTGGTGCTCGCCGAGGGCGAGCCCGATCCACGTGATGCGCGATCGGTATCGCTGCGGTCCTCATATCCGGGCGGGGAGCAACTGCTCGACAGCCGCTCCGTGCTGCCCGCACACCGAATCGTTACCGCCGAGACCGGTGTCGACCACTTCGAGGAGACCGTCACCGCACGGCGGGCCGCGATGGCGGCGATGCCGCAGCTGCGCGACTGGCTCGCCGCCATGGGTATCGCCAAGCGCCGTACGCCGGTCCGGCACCGCAAACTCGACCAGCACGTCACGGCGGGGCAGTTGAAGTCACTCGGCGGGCACCGCATCAAGGACGCCGACATCGGGGAGGCCGGCCTGCCGGTGATCGGCCGCGAGGAGATGGCGGGTGAACTCCCGGTCGGGCAGCGGCGGATCAGCCCGGAGGCTCTGGCGGCCTACTCGTCCGCCAAGATCACGGAACGGGGCGATGTGATCGTGCTCGCTGAGCAAGGGGTGCGCTGCCAGGTGGACGAGGCGGGCGGATGCGTACTGCTGTCCCCTGTCCAGGGACTGCGGATCGCCGGGTACCGCGAGTTCCTCGTGGCAGTGGCCAAGGGCGAGCCCGTCGGCCCGGACGCGTTGTGGATGCGCCCCCACGCGCTGGCCCAACTGCTGCAGTCCCCACGTAACCAGCACCGCGGAAGCGGTTCTCTCGTACGGCGCGTCAGCGTGCGTGACATGGATCTGCCGCAGCTTTCACCCGAGGAAATTGCCGAACTGGAGGCGATCCTGACGGAGACGGAACGGCTACGCGCTGATGTGCGCAGGCAGTTGGCGGCCCTCGACCACCTCGCCGCGCGTATCGCGGCCGGGGTAGCCGACGGTGACCTGGCGTTGCGGCGGCGCTGATCGGCAGTGCCCGTAGGACCTGTAGGACAGTTCCCCGAAGAAGAGAGAAGAGAGCTCCCGTGCCCCCACGTAAGAAGAAGGAAACCAAGCCACAGCCCATGAAGGCGATCCTGTGGGCCTCCGCCGACAAGCTGCGCGGAAGCCTCGACGCCGCCGAGTACAAGCACTTCGTGCTGGGGCTCGTGTTCCTGAAGTACGTCTCGGAGGCGATGTCCGAGAAGCGGGCACAGCTGGAGGCCGAGCTGCGGTCGGGCGGCGGGATCATTGCCGAACTCGGCTTCGAGGACGAGGCACCGGAGGAGCTGATCCTCCAAACCCTGGAGGAGCGCACGCAGTACACGGGCGCCGGGATCTTCTACGTGCCGCCGACGGCGCGGTGGGAGGTCGTACTGGAGCGGGCCAAGGGGACGTTGGGCGACCCGAGTCTCGGCAAGGTCATCGACACGGCGATGGAGACGATCGAGAAGTTCAACTCCTCGCTGAAGAACACGCTGCCGAAGCAGTACAACAGCGGCCGGGTGGACGAGACGACCCTCGCCGGCCTGGTGAAGCTCTTGGACCGGCTCACCTTCCAGGCCCAGGTGGGCAAGGACGGCAGGCGGGTCGGAGCGCGGGACCTCATGGGTGAGGTGTACGAGTACTTCCTCGCGCAGTTCGCCCTTCAGGAAGGGCGCAAGGGCGGCGAGTACTTCACGCCGGCGAGTGTGGTGAAGCTGCTCGTCGAGATGCTGGAACCGGAGGAGGGCGAGCGGGTCCTGGACCCGGCGTGCGGTTCGGGCGGCATGTTCGTGCAGGCCGAGAAGTTCATCGAGAAGCATGACGGTGACCGCTTCAACGTGTCCGTGTACGGCCAGGAGCGCAACCTCACGACGTGGCGCCTGGCGCACATGAATCTCGCGATCCACGGGATTGAGGCGGACCTGGGTGAGGAGCCGGCGGACTCCTTCCACAGCGACCAGCACGGGGGCCTGAAGGCGGACGTGGTGCTGGCCAACCCCCCGTTCAACATCTCGGACTGGGGCGGGGAACGGCTCGGGATGGACGACCGGTGGGTGTACGGGACGCCGCCGGTCGGCAACGCGAACTTCGCCTGGATCCAGCACATGGTGAGCAAGCTGGCGCCCGGGGGGCGGGCGGGGGTTGTTCTGGCGAACGGGTCGATGAGCAGTAAGTCGGGAGGCGAGGGGGATATTCGGCGGGCCATGGTCGAGGGGGATCTGGTGGCTTGCATGGTGGCGTTGCCAGCGCAGTTGTTCCGGTCGACCCAGATTCCGGCTTGTTTGTGGTTCTTGGCAGACGGCAAGGGGCGACATTCGAAATGGGTTCGAGGGCGGAAAGGGGAGGTGCTGTTCATCGACGCATCCAAAATGAGTGAGCTGGAGCCAGGAAGCCGGACAGTAAAGCGTCTGCGACTAGAGGAGATCAATCGAATCGCAGACACGTTTCGGGCCTGGCGAGGGGCCGAGAGGGCGGGGGTTTACGAAGACGTGCCAGGTTTTTGCAGAAGCGCATCACTAAGCGAACTAAGGGATCACGACTTCGTACTAATCCCGAGTCGGCATGTAGGGATGGCCGAGGAAGCAATCGATCCGGATGCGGAGTCAGTGGAGGAAAAGGTGTCTCGGCTGGCTTCTGCACTGCGTGACAATTTTGAGGAGTCAGAACGACTCGCGAAGGTGGTTGAGGAACAGCTGAGGAGGGTTCAGTGACTGAATGGATCACCCGCACTATCGGGGACATCGCTACGGTCTTCGACGGCCCACACGCAACACCGCAAAAGACCGCGAACGGCCCCTGGTTCCTTAGCATCTCAAGTCTGGACAACGGACGTCTGGATCTGGAGGAGTCCGCGCATCTCAGCGAATCGGACTTCAAGAAATGGACGCGACGTGTCACCCCACAAGAGGGGGACCTGCTTTTCTCCTACGAGACGCGCCTGGGGGATGCTGCCCTCATGCCTGCGGGCTTGCAGGCATGCCTTGGGCGACGCATGGGACTTCTTCGACCTTACCGCGACCGAGTAGATCCTCGATTCCTTCTGTACACCTACCTTGGGCCCGAGTTTCAGAACGAGATCAAGGCCCGCGCTATCCACGGGGCAACAGTCGACCGAATCCCCCTAGTTGATCTACCAAAGTGGCCAATTCGCGTACCATCGCTTGAGCAGCAGCAGGCAGTTGTCGAGATACTCAGTGCACTCGATGAAAAATTGGCACTCAACAAGCGCATCGCCACCAATGCCCTTTCTCTCGGGCGAGCCATACTTAAGAAATATATTTGGAATGAGAACCGAGAAGTCGCAGTTAGCGACATCGCGGATCTCACCTACGGAAAGGCTCTTCCTGCGCCGAAGCGGAAAGCTGGAGAAACACCAGTGTTCGGGTGCACTGGGCAGGTAGGGTGGCACGACTCGGCCTTGACAGATACTGCATGTCCAGTGGTTGGACGAAAGGGTGCAAACGCTGGACACGTATCCTGGATGTCAAAACCAGGCTGGGTGATCGATACCGCCTACCACGTGCGACCAATCTCACCGGATCTCACTGCAGAAGCACTGTATTTCATCCTCGAATCCGCAGGATTCAAGGACCTCGTTGGAGACTCAGCCGTGCCCGGAGTCAATCGACATCTAGCACTGCGACATCTCATCCGCATCCCATCTAATGCGGAATTGAAGAGCTTTTGCGAGTACGCAAATAACCTGCTCAAGGTGTCGGTTAGTGCCGACACCGAAAACCACACCCTCGCCAGCCTTCGCGACACCCTCCTCCCCCAACTCGTAACCGGAAAGCTCCGCATCAAAGACGCCGAACGCGCCGTAGAGGAAGCCGTATGACCATCGAAAGCGAACCGACGGCGTCAGGCCCCGAAGGGACCTCCGACGCCGACGAGTTGGCCGTATCCGAGATAGAGGCCAGTCACGCCGAAGCGCTCACCTTCTCCGAGCAGGACTGGGAGATCGACGCCCTCGACAAGCTCGGTGAGCACTGGCAGCCCATCAGCGGCAAGGATCTTCGGCCCGAGCGCGATCCCGAGCGCAAGGAAGACCTCGTTCTCTACCCGCGCCTGCGTCGAGCCATCGCCACCCGCTACCCGCACCTCCCCGAGTCCGCCGTCGGGGCGGTCGTCAGTGACCTGCTGAAGCAGTCCACCGGCTCCGACATCCGCGAGAACTGGGCCTTCTACAAGCGTCTCGCCGGCGGTGTGAAGGTCACCTACGAGGAGCCCCTCACCGGAGCGGAAAAGCACGAGACGGTCTGGCCCGTCGACTTCGACAACCCTCACGGCAACGGCCTCGTCGCCGCCTCCCAGGTCCGGGTCAAGGGTGTCCGCGGCCGGGAGTTCGTCTTCGACATCGTCCTGTATGTCAACGGACTCCCCCTCGCCGTCATCGAGTTGAAAAAGGACAGCGGCCCTGACGACGCCCGCAAGGCCTACGACCAGATCCAGAACTACCGGCGCGAGCTGAAGCTCGACGGAGTGTTCCGTACGATCCTCCTCGCTGTCGCCTCCGATGGCATAACCGCCCGTCTCGGCACCCCGTTTACGTCCTGGCAGCACATGGCCCCCTGGCATGCGGACCAGGACGGCGTACTTCTCCGTAAGCACGAGCGGCGCGACGGCCGGGCTCTGGAACGGATGATCCACGGGCCACTCGACCCCGAGCGGTTGCTGGACCTCATCGCCTTCTACCTCTCCTACTCCGCCGAAGGCACAGGCGGTGACGTAGACACCGTCAAGCTCGCCAAGGCCCACCAGTACTTCGCCGTCAAGGCAGCCGTGGCCGCGACCGAGTCAGCCGTCGCCACCGACGGCAGGGCCGGCGTCGTCTGGCACACACAGGGGGCCGGCAAGAGCGAGGAGATGGTCTTCTACACCGGCAAGGTGTCCCAGACCCCCGAACTGTCGAACCCGACGGTCGTCCTGCTCACCGACCGGATCGATCTCGACAGCCAGCTCTACAGGACCTTCATCCGCAGCAACAGCCTCCACCGCCTCATCGGCGATCTCCCCGAAAAGGCGGAGAACTCGGGGCAGTTGAAGGAACTCCTCACCCGGCGCGAGAACAGTGGCGGCGTGGTCTTCACGACCCTCCAGAAGTTCCGCATCAGCAAGGAGGAGAAGGAGGCCGGCGCCCGGCACCCCGTCATCTCCGAGCGGCGCGACGTCATCGTCGTGGTCGACGAAGCCCACCGCAGCCATTACGACTTCGAGGACGGCTTCGCCCGCCATCTGCGCGACGCCCTCCCCAACGCGACCTTCCTCGCCTTCACCGGTACGCCGATCGACAACACGACCGGCAGCACCAAGGGCGTCTTCGGGCCTGTCATCCACACATACGACCTGACCCAGGCCGTCGACGACGGTGCCACCGTGCCCGTCTTCTACGAGCCGATCCTGCACAAGGTCCGGATCCCCGAGGACATCGACCTCGACGACCTCAACGCACAGGCCGAGGGGCTGGTCGAAGGACTCTCCGAAGCCGAACAGACCCGCGCCCGCCGCCGCTTCGCCTCCTTCGAGGACCTCATCGGCAACCAGGAGCGCATAGAGGATCTGGCCACCACTGTCCTCAAGCACTGGGACGTACGCCGTCGTGAGATGACCAAGCTCACCGGCAAGACCGGCAAGGGCATGATCGTGTGCTCGTCCCGCGCCATCGCCGCGCGGCTCTTCAACGCCCTCGCCCGTCTCCGGCCCGAATGGGTCGGCGAGCGGGACGAGGAGACCGAGCTGTACCCCGACAAGACCGGGAAGATCCGTGTCGTCTTCACCGGCAACGCCGGTCACGACAGCCCCGAGGTCGCCGACTACGTCCGCACACCCACCCAGCTCAAGGAGATCCAGAAGCGCGTCGTCGACGAGGACGACGAACTGGAGCTGGTCATCGTGCAGTCCCTGTGGCTGACCGGTTTCGACGCCCCGCCCCTCCACACCCTCTACCTCGACCGACGGATGCGTGGCGCTGCCCTGATGCAGGCCATCGCCCGCGTGAACCGCACCTGGGACGAGAAGCCCTCCGGTCTTGTCGTGGACTTCCTCGGTGTCGCCCACCACATCACCGCAGCTCTCGCCGAGTACTCCCCCGCCGACCGGGAACGGCGGACCATCGGCGCCCCCATCGACGAGGCGCTGTCGTCCGTGCGGCGCATGCACCAGCGGATCGAGGACTTGCTGCGGCCGTGCGGATGGCGTGAGACATTGGACGCCGACGGCTACACGGAGGCCCTGAGCACCGTCCTGGAGTTCCTCGAAGAGGCCCAACCCGAACTGGAGCCGGGCAAGCCCACCCGCCAGCAGCTCTTCATGCACTACGCACGGCTGCTCTCCCGGTCGTTCTCCCTCTGCGCCACACACCCCGACATTCAGGACCTGATACCGGACATCCACTTCTTCGCGGCCGTCCGAACCTCCCGAGAGAAGATCGTCAGCGATGAGCGGAAGGACGAGGGGCTGGCCACAGAGGCGGACGTGACCCGTCTGATCGAGCAGCTCAACGCCCAGGCTGTCGCCGCCGACGGCGTCGTCGACATCTACGACGCCGCCGGCCTCACCAAGCCGGACATCTCGCACCTGGACGAGGAGTTCATCCAGCAGGTCAGGGCCAGCAACCGTCCGGACCTGGCCATCAGGGCACTCCGCCGCGCACTCAATGCGCAGATCCGCCAGACCCACTCCGGGAACGTCGTCCGCCAGAAGGCGTTCACCGAGAAGATGCAGCAAGTGATCAATCGGTATCACAACGGCCTCATGAACTCCGCCGAGACCATCGAGCTCCTGGTCGAGGTCTCACGCGAACTCGCCGCCGACCACGCCCGGGCGAAGGAACTCGGCCTTGATGACGACGAGTTGGCCTTCTACGACGCCGTCGCCGCCAACCCCTCGGCTCTTGAGATGGGCGAGGGCGTCCTGACCGAGATCGCCCACAAGCTGTGCGACCTCGTACGCAAGGACGTCACCGTCGACTGGCGCGTCAGGGGTCAGGCTCGGGACCGCATCCGTTCGAAGGTCAAGTTCCTGCTCGGGTACTACGGCTACCCACCGGACAAGGAGCCGGAGGCCATCGAGCGCGTGCTGAAGCAGACCGAAGTCAAGGCGGAGGAGTGGGCCTGAGCGTCCCTGTGTCGCGCGGTACGTGTCGGCCGTGGGTGCCAGGCCTACGAGGCCCGGGAATGTGACAGTCGAGGGCCGAACTGTCACATTCCCGAAGGACAGCCTCCGCAGGCAGGAATCACCGGCGCCGAGCGGAAGACAGCACGCTCACCCTGGACCCGCCAAGTTCACGCCACGCTCCTTCGCCCAGCGGCTTCGACAAGCACCCGACGCGCCTCGGCATGCGGGATGGCGGTCCACTCCCCTGTCCGGCGTCAGGGCCAGCGTGCCGGAGCAGGGCGGCAGGCTGGCGCCTCTCCGTCACCGAGTGAGTAGCACAGCTCGGCATGCAGCTGCTCCGCCTCGGCCAGGCTGAGGCGGAACGCCGCGTCTGCCTTGTGCTTGCCGTCGTACAACAGCCACAGCGGCAGCAGTACGCCGTCGTCGGTCGCCGTCATCCGCTTGCCGGGGATGCGGTCGACTCGCCAGCCACGGGCGGGATTTGAAGCAGTCATGCGAGCCTTCCCTTCGTCACATGGAGTTGCCGAATGCCTCTACAGCGTGACGGAGTGCGGGCTACGCTCGGTAGTGGAGGGGCGTAGGCCCGTACGTCAGGACCACAGGGGACGATCCGTGCCACCACGCAAGTCCAACCCGAGCCGCAGTAACCATCACAACGGGTCAGCACGAGAGGTGCTGGCCAAGGAACTGGCTCGGCTGCGCGAGGCATCCGGCAAGTCGCTGACCGACCTCGCGAACGAGACGACGTACGACCGGACGTATCTGCACAAGCTGGAGACGGGGGTCAAGCTGGGGTCGCCGGAGGTCATGGCGGCACTCGACAGGGTGTACGGAACTGATGAACACCTCGGCGATCTTTGGGAGTTGGCCAAGGAAGACGTCTTCCAGGACAGGTACAAGCGCTTCATGGAGCTGGAGAAGCGGGCAACTGTGCGCTACGAGTACGCCGTCGGCGCGCTCCCCGGACTGCTCCAGACCGAGGAGTACGCCTACGAGGTCCTGGCGTTGAGGTTCCGTGGCGAGGATCAGGAACTGGAGGAGCAGCTCGCCGCGCGTATGAGCCGCCAGAAGCTGCTGCACGGCGAGGGCGCTCCTCACTTCCGCGCGGTTCTGGACGAAGCCTCGCTGCGGCGCACTACGCGCGACAAGGAGGCCTGGAAGCGGCAGTTAGAGCACCTCTTGGCCACCGCCGAACAACCAAAGGTCACGCTCCAGGTGTTGCCCTTCTCAGCTGGGCTACACCTCCTGATGGGGACAGCACTCACGATCCTTTGGCTGCCGGACGGCAAGTCGGCGGCGTACACCGAGACCAACGTGAACGGCGACCTGTTCGAAGAACCGACTGACGTCGAGCGGCTGAAGCTGTCTTACGATCTGCTTCGAGACTCCGCCCTGTCGCCACAGGAATCCGTGGGGTTGATCCGTCAATTGATGGAGGACTGCGCGTCATGCGATCCCCCCGACCCGACCTGAGCACCGCCGTCTGGCGCAAGTCGAGCTACAGCAACTCCGACGGGGGCAACTGCGTAGAGGTGGCCCGCAACGACCCAACCATCGTCCCCGTCCGCGACAGCAAGCACCTCGCAGCCCCCGCCCTGATCATCGCCGCCCCTGCCTGGACGGCTTTCATCAGCCACCTCAAGGGCTAAGGCCACCGCCCCTCCCCGTGTCAGACCCACATGAGAGGCTGACCCCGCCCAGCACCAAGGGCAGGGAGGGGGAAGTCGCGTGTACGTATCCGGAATTGGCTTTTCCAACGTCAAGGGGTTCACCGGAGCCCGCGCCGTCGATGAACTCCCGCTGCCCACGAAGGACGGCGGCAGCTGGACCGTCATCGCTGGGCGCAACGGCTCCGGAAAGTCCACGCTGCTCCGGGCCCTCGCGCTGGCCCTCGCCGGGCCCCAGGTCGCCCGTACCCTCGTACAGGATTTCAGGGGCTGGATCACCACTGGTGAGCAGTCGGCCTGGGCTCAGGCAGTCGTCCAACGCGACCCTGGCGTCGACCGCCTCACCGGCAGTGGCGGAGCACCCAGCGGTCGTATCGTCCTCGGGCTGGACTGGACCCTCCCAGAAGGCGCGACCCACCGGCAGAACTACGGCTTACCCCCACAACCGCACTTGGCTCCGTACGACGGCGAGGAGTTCGGCTGGAGAGGCGCGGCACGCGGCCCCTGGGCCGATAACCCCCAAGGCTGGTTCTGCGCCGCCTACGGCCCATTCCGTCGCCTCACGGGCGGTGCCGGCGACGCCCAGCGGCTGATGCTCGCTCCGGGCCCGGCGGGCCGTATGGCTTCGCTCTTCAATGAGGATGCCTCCCTGGCCGAAGGAGTGGCCTGGCTCAAGGAACTGCGCCATCGCAGCCTCGAAGACCAGACGGATGCCGCCATCCTCATGAAGACCGTTCTGGCACTGCTCTCCGATGGCCTCCTCCCCGACGACTACCGCGCGTTACGCGTCACTGCCGACGGGCTGTGGATCGCCCCGAACGACCATCCTGAACGCGCTCATCCTCTCTGGGAGCTGAGTGATGGCTTCCGTACCGTCACTTCACTCGTCCTGGACATCGTCCGCCAGTTGCAGAACGCGTACGGGACGCTCGACTTCGCCCTGGACGACGAACAACGTCCCGTCGTCCGGATGCCCGGCGTCGTCATCATCGACGAGATCGACGCGCACCTCCACGTCACCTGGCAGCGGCGGATAGGGGACTGGCTGCGGACGCACTTCCCGCGGATCCAGTTCATCGTCACCAGCCACAGCCCGTACATCTGCCAGGCGGCAGATCCGGGTGGTCTCATCCGCCTGCCCGGCCCCGAGGAGGAGCGCGGGCCCGAGATCGTAGACGACGCGCTCTACCACCGCATCGTCTACGGCAGCGGGGAGGACGCAGCCCTCTCCGAGCTCTTCGGCCTGGAGACTCCGTACTCCAGCCGGGCCGAGGAGCGGCGCGCACGGCTCGTACGGCTGGAACGGAAGGTATTCGACGACGAGGCCAGCGAGGAGGAACTCCGCGAATACCGCGAGTTGAGCGATCTCCTCACCAGCTCGCTCTCGGCACGTGTGGACGAAGTGGCGGCGAGACTGGGAGGGCGCCGGTGATCCCGTTACGGAGACCCGCTCCGACGGCGAGACTCACCCGGCTGTGCGAGAGCCGGACGCTGAAGATCAAGGAGCAGGGCGCCACGGTTGAGGCAGCAACGTCGCAGTGGGACAAGGCCCAAGCCGCCAAGGAGGCGATACGTTCCCTGCTCCAGCCCATGGCACCTGGTATCCGGCGGTGCATGTATTGCCTGGACAATCTCGGCACCGACATCGATCACTTCGAGCCCAAGGCACTCGCGCCCCTGCGGACCTTCGACTGGCTCAACCACTTGCTCGCCTGTTCGTTCTGCAACAGCAACGCCAAGCGGGAGGAGTACCCCTGCGACGAAGTGACCGGTGAGAGCCTCCTGATCGACCCAACCGTCGACGACCCGGCCGACCACCTCAAGTTACTTCCGGCCTCGGGGAAGTACCGGGCGATCACAGCCAAGGGCTGCCACTCGATCCGGGTCTTCGACCTCAACCGCGAGGACTTACGTCTCGGCCGCGTGCGGATGTACCGCCTGTGCAAGGATCTGCTGCCGGTCTGGCACGCCAAGGTGCTCCGGGATGACCTCGCAGGAGCCGAGGAGACGGCTGCGGTTCTGCGCGCGGAACCGTTCGGCGACGTGCTGCGGGCGCTTCGGCGACGTGCCCGTACACCCTCGATGGCAGAACTGACCTTCGGCACAGCGTTGGGCGCGGCGCTGGTGGCGTGGGACCGGACCGACGGCTGAGCCGGCCCGGCCCTCAGGCCTCAGGCGCAGGCTTCAGAACGGAAAGAAGCTCCGCCCATGCTGCACAGAGATCCACTTCTGTGTCGTGAACGCCTCTACCGTCGCCTCGCCGTTCAGGCGGCCGATGCCGGAGGACTTTTCGCCGCCGAAGGCGACCAGGGGCTCGTCGTGGACCGTGCCGTCGTTCACGTGGAACATGCCTGAGTCGATCTGCTTGGCGAAGGAGACGCCGCGCTCGATGTTGGCCGTGTGCACGGCGCCGCTCAGGCCGTACGGGGTGTCGTTGACGAGGCGTACGGCCTCCTCCTCGCCGTCGAACGGGATGAGGAGCGCGACCGGGCCGAAGATCTCCTGCTGGAGGATCGACGCGCCGGCGGGCAGGTCCGTCAGGACGCTGGGCTCGACGAGGTTGTCGGTGGTGGAGCCGTGCACGAGCGCGGTGGCGCCCTCGGCGATCGCCTGGTCGACGGCGCCCGAAAGGGCGTCCGCCTGCGAGGAGTTGATGACCGGGCCGATGACCGTCTGCGGGTCGCGCGGGTCGCCCGCCTTGAGGGTCTTCACCTTGGCGACGAACTTCTCGGTGAACTCCGCCTCGAGCGAGCGGTCCACGAGCACGCGGTTGGCGGCCATGCAGACCTGGCCCTGGTGGACGTACCGGCTGAAGACGGCCGCGTCGACCGCGTAGTCGACGTCGGCGTCCTCGAGGACCACCAGCGCGCTGTTGCCGCCGAGTTCGAGGATGGCGCGCTTGAACTGCGAAGCGCAGACCGTGGCGACGTGGCGGCCCACCTTGTCGGAGCCGGTGAAGGAGATGACCTTGGGGACCGGGTGCTCGATGAAGGCGTCGCCGATCTCCGCGATGTCGGTGATCACGACGTTCAGCAGGCCGGCCGGCAGCCCCGCGTCCTCGAAGATCTTCGCGACCAGGGAGCCACCGCAGATCGGCGTGTTCTGGTGCGGTTTGAGGACCACGGCGTTGCCCAGCGCCAGGGCGGGCGCGACGGACTTCAGCGACAGCAGGAAGGGGAAGTTGAAGGGGCTGATCACACCGACGACGCCGACGGGGACGCGGTAGACGCGGTTCTCCTTGCCGTCGACCGGCGAGGGGATGATCCGGCCCTCGGGACGCAGCGCCACATGGATCGCCTCGCGCAGGAACTCCTTGGCGAGGTGGAGTTCGAAGCCCGCCTTCAGATGCGTACCGCCGAGCTCGGCGATGATCGTATCGGCGATCTCCTGCTCGCGGTCCTCGATGATCCGCAGGGCCTTCTCGAACACCCCGCGCCGTGCGTACGCGTTGGTCGCGGCCCATTCCTTCTGAGCACGGGCGGCCGCCTTGTAGGCCTGATCCACTTCGTCGACCGTGGCTATGGTGATCGACGCCAACTTCTCGCCGTCGTACGGGTTGAAGTCGATGATCTCCCAGGACCCCGTCCCCGGACGCCATTCTCCGTCGATGTACTGCTGAGCCAGGTCCGTGAAGTAGGACGACATGTGACCCTCAATCCCCGATTCATGGTCAAGGTCTGATCACGCGTCATCGTACTTGTGGCCCAAGGGACTTGGGACAGATCTGGGAGAACCTGTGAAACTTTCAAGGAAGAGGACGTTCAGGAAAGCTGAAGCAGACCCCGCAGCACGTCCCGGCTCTCGTTCGGCCCCGGGCTGTCGTCCTGGAGCTGCTGCATCGCCTTCCCGTACTGCGTGACGTCCTCCTGCTTGTCCAGATACAGCGCGCTGGTGAGCTGCTCCAGATAGACCACGTCGGACAGATCGGACTCGGGGAAGGTGAGCACCGTGAAGGCGCCGCTCTCGCCGGCGTGCCCGCCGAAGCTGAACGGCATGACCTGAAGCCGTACGTTCGGCCGCTCGGACACCTTGATCAGATGCTGGAGCTGACCCCGCATCACTTCCCGGTCGCCGTACGGGCGTCGCAGTGCCGCTTCGTCGAGTACGACATGGAAGTCCGGGGCGCTGTCGGACAGCAGGTACTTCTGGCGCTCCATGCGCAGCGCCACGCGCTTGTCGATGTCGGACACGCTGGCGTTCTTCATGCCGCGCTCGACGACCGCGTGCGCGTACGCCTCGGTCTGCAACAGACCGTGCACGAACTGCACTTCGTACGACCGGATCAGGGACGCCGCGCCCTCCAGGCCGACATAGGTCGGGAACCAGGTGGGCAGCACGTCCGAGTAACTGTGCCACCAGCCCGCGACGTTGGCCTCCTTGGCGAGGGAGAGCAGTGAGTTGCGCTCCGTCTCGTCGGTGATGCCGTACAGCGTCAACAGATCCTCGACGTCACGCGTTTTGAAGCTCACCCTCCCCAGTTCCATGCGGCTGATCTTCGACTCGGAGGCGCGGATCGAGTACCCGGCCGCCTCCCGCGTGATCCCCCGCGACTCCCGCAGCCGCCTGAGTTGCGAGCCGAGCAGCATGCGACGTACCACCGATCCCGACTCTTGCGCGCTCACGTTCGTCAGCCTCCCCAACCGTCTTCAGGGGCCGCAGTCTGCCACTAAATCACTCCTCGGTGTACTCGTTCGGTTACACAAACGGCAAGACCCGCGGGGCGGTTGGACAGGAAGTGACAAGGCGAAGACCGGCCAGAGGGAGGCCGGAGGGGTTCGAAGGAGGGTCGGAAGGAGGGTCGGAGGGAGTTTCGAGAGAGGTCTGACGGGCGTCAACGGCAAGAAAGCGGCAAGAAGATGGCGGAAAAAATGAGCAAGAAGTGGTACGTCAAGGTCCAATTCAGGCGCGTGCACGTGCATCTGCCCTTGCATCTGCCGTACGCATTCGGAACCATGGTCCCGCGCCACCGCTGCATCGCAACGACCGCGAATTCCCGGGAGTGCCTCGCATGGGGACGAATGGATCGACCATGCTCGAGCCGTTACGGCAGGGCCTTCCGCCACTGGATCCCGCGGCCGTGTCCAACGCCGCTTCTTGTGCTCTGCCCGCTCGCTACGAAGCGGTGCGCGACGCGCGGAAGTTCACGCGTGGAACTCTGGACGAGTGGGACATAGGCGACCGCTTCGACGACGTCTGCCTGGTGGTCTCGGAACTCGTCACCAACGCGCTGCGGCATGCGCTCCCCTCGGACACCCCACGCGGACCCGAGCAAGGCCCGCCCGTGCGGCTGCACTTGATGCACTGGACCGGGAGACTCGTGTGCGCCGTGCGCGACCCCAGTCACGACAGTCCGGAGGCGCGCGACTCGGACGACTGCTCGGCGGAGTCGGGGCGCGGACTGTTCCTGGTGGACTCGTTCGCGGACAGCTGGGGATGGCACCCGCTCGCGGGCGCGCTCAACGGCAAGGTCGTGTGGGCGCTGTTCCGGCTCCATACGGCCGGCTGAGGAACCGCGGCGTTTTTTCGCGCCGCGGTTCTACGCGCGTTACGGCGTGCGAGGGGGCGATCGCCCTCAGTTGCCCGCCACCAGGTGGTCGAACTCGCCGTCCTTGATGCCCAGGAGCATGGCCTCGATCTCGGCGCGCGTGTAGACGAGCGCGGGCCCGTCCGGGAAGCGCGAGTTGCGCACCGCCACCTCGCCTCCGGGCAGCCGGGCGAACTCCACACAGGAGCCCTGCGAGTTGCTGTGCCTGCTCTTCTGCCAGGCCGCCCCGTACAGCTCCGTGGCAGCCATGCCGTTGTACACGTCGTGGTCCACAGGTCGCTCCCCGGTGGCGCAGTTGGCGTTTCTGGTGCCAGTGATGCAGTGGTCAATTGACCCGGATCATAGCCCTCTTCACGTGCGGATGCATGGGCAGATGCACGTGCACGCGCGGTGGCCCTGCGGTTACAGCGGCCCCGCGCGCCTCACACGTTCACAGCCGTACCAAGCGCCTGCCCCGGAGATCGCATGGCATGCGGCCTCCGGCCCCGTACTGGGCTCGTGCCGGTCTCGTACTGGTCCCGTACGGGTCGAATCCCTCGTTCTATAGGAACAGACGCATCTCGCACGGTTTGTGTTCCATTGAACAGTCGCCGAACTGACCGGCCGTCAACGACGACGGCCCTCCACCGGCGGCGGGAACACCGCTGGTGAAGGGCCGTTGAGACGGCGCGTGACTACCGTGACGCGTACGGCAACAACGCCATCTCCCGTGCGTTCTTGATCGCGCGCGCCAACTGGCGCTGCTGCTGGGAAGAAACCCGGGTGACCCGGCGGCTGCGGATCTTGCCCCGGTCCGAGATGAACCTCCGCAGCAGGTCGGTGTCCTTGTAGTCGATATACGTGATCCCGGCCACGTCCAGCGGGTTGGGGCGGGACTTCTGGGGCTTGCGCTCGGGCTTGCGGGGCATGGGGTCAGACCTCCAGGAGGGTGTCGAAGGCGGGCGGGAGCTGCTTCCAGGCGGTGCGGCCCGCCGCGTACTCCGCCTCGGTCAACAGGCAGGACTCCAGGACCCGTTCAAGGCCGTCGCGGTCCAGGCCCGGGGATGTGAAGACCAGGTGCTGGCAGCAGTCGCCGTGCTCCGGGTGCCAGTCGAGGGCAGCCGCGGCGCGGCGCACCGGCGGCACCATCTCCCAGGCCGCGTCCGGCAGCGAGGCCAGCCACGGGCCCGCGTTCTCCACGCACAGGGCACCCCCGGCCGCGTCCCAGTGCAGCAGGGTGTCGGGCCGGTCCGCGAGCCAGAACCGGCCGCGACTGCGGGCCGCGGCACAGGTCAGGTCCTCCAGCGCCGCGTACAGCCGCTCCGGATGGAAGGGACGCCGACGGGTCCATACGAAAGTGGAGACACCGCACTCGTCGGCCTCGGCCGGCAGCAGTGCACAGGCCGGGTGCTGGGCGGCAGCGGCGGCTTCCACGTCGAAGCCGGCCAGCGCGGCGCCCGCCAAGCCACCGTGGCCGAGCGGGACTTGGCGGGCAGTCGGATGGAGTTGTGCCAGCAGCGCCCGGTCCTCGTCATCGGCCGCCTCGGACTCGACGACGGCGAGCACGGGCGCGTACTCCAGCTGACGCGCGAACGTGTCCGCGATCGTGCGCTGGTCGGTGGCGGCAGCGGCGAGGCCCGCATCCGCGAGATCGTCGCCGTTGCCGAGATACGGAAGCACCAGCGCGGGGTCGACGGCAGTGATCACGCCGGTCAGCCGGAGCCCGGCGCCCGCGACGACCTCGGCCATCGCCTTGGGCTCGACCGACTCCCACAGCTCCACGACCGCGAGCTGTGTCGTCCCGTCCTCCGCGAGCCGCTCCAGCTCGGGCACCAGGTCCTCGCGCAGCGCACAGCACGCGCAGTCGTTGACGAGCTGCGCCTCACCGATCGACACCGGCCCGTCGCTGTTGCGGATTGTCCGGACGACCGTGCCCTGCACGGCGGTTGCGAGGTCATGGTGCAGCGCGACGGCCCCCGGTACGTCCGCGAGCAGCCGGTCGACGGCCGCCTTGCGGGCATCGGCGTGCAGTCCGCCGACGATGGCGACGGACAGCATCAGCGGGCCCCGCGCTTCCCGTACCGCTGCTCGAAGCGCTCCACGCGGCCCGCCGTGTCCAGCACACGGGCCGTGCCCGTGTAGAAGGGGTGGCTGACGTTCGAGATCTCGACGTCGACGACCGGGTAGGTGTTGCCGTCCTCCCACTCGATGGTCTTCTCGCTCGTCATGGTCGAGCGGGTCAGGAAGGCGTGGTTCGCGGCACGGTCGCGGAAGACGACAGGGCCGTACGCCGGATGAATCCCCTCACGCATCGGGATCAGCGCTCCTCTCGGAAGTCGACGTGGCGGCCCACCATGGGGTCGTACTTGCGCAGGGTCAGCCGGTCCGGGTCGTTACGCCGGTTCTTGCGTGTGACGTACGTGTAGCCGGTCCCGGCCGTGGACCGGAGTTTGATGACCGGACGGAGTTCGTTGCGTGCCATGTGGCTAGTATATGAAAACGGGTCCCGTTTCCAATAACGGGGCGCAGAGCGAACCAGAGAGGTACGTCACCATGTCCGCCCACTGCATGCTGACCGGAGCCCAACCAGGCTTCGGCAACACCATTTCCCACTCCCACCGGCGTACGTCCCGCCGCTTCGACCCCAACATCCAGAGCAAGCGCTACTGGCTGCCGAGCGAGGGCAGGCACGTACGGCTGAAGCTCAGCACGAAGGGGATCAAGACCGTCGACACGATCGGCATCGAGGCGGCCGTGGCCAGGATTCGTGCCCGTGGGGTGAAGGTCTGATGGCAAAGAAGAGCAAGATCGCGAAGAACGAGAAGCGCCAGGAGATCGTCGCGCGGTACGCCGCCCGCCGCGCCGAGCTGAAGGAGATCATCCGCCGGCCGTCCTCCTCGGAGGCCGAAAAGCTCGCCGCCCAGGAGGAACTGCGCAGGCAGCCGCGGGACGCCAGCGCCACGCGCGTACGCAACCGGGACAGTGTGGACGGACGGCCGCGCGGCTACTTGCGCAACTTCGGGCTCTCGCGGGTCAATCTGCGGAAGCAGGCACACGCGGGCTTTCTGCCCGGTGTGCGCAAATCGTCCTGGTAGACGGGTCCTGACGGTCCTGTCGGTCCTGGGTAGACGGTCCTGGTATACGCACTGGTAGCTTGCGGTCGTTACCAGCTTGCGGTCGATACCGGCTTGTGGTCGTTCGGCGACCCGCTTCTTCGGCCAGACCCTTGGGGGCTTCAGTGACTTCGGCGACCTTCTCGCGCAGGCAGGCGCGGAGCGCGTCCGTGGCGGCGGGGCTGGCTGCCGCGCTCGTCCTGACCGGGTGCAGCGGCAGCGATGACGGGGGCGGGGACGAGGCCTCGTCCCCGCAGCCGAGCGCTGCGGCCAGCTCGGCTGGCTCCGGCGGTGGTTCCGGTGGGGGTGCGGCCGGGGCCGACGGGGTGGAGGGCAGCTGGGTCACCTCGAAGGAGGGCAAGCTCGTCGCGTTGATGGTCGAGGGTTCGAAGGCCGCACTGTTCTCGACGGGCGGGTCCGTGTGCAGTGGGACCGCCGGGGGGCCGTCGGGCGAGCAGAAGATCGCCCTGAAATGCACCGACGGCAACAAGGACCGGGCCGCGGGCGTGATCGACTCCGTCAACTCCTCGACCATGAAGGTCACATGGGAGGGGTTCGGCGAGGAGACATACACGAGGTCGGAGGACGGGAAGTGGCCCGAGGGCTTGCCTACGGCGAGCCTGGGTTCGTGAGCTCTACTTCCGGTGTCTGCCGGTCAGGGCAGTTGCTGATGTCGTTCGACCTGGGCCCGGTCCGCCGCCTCGGCGCCCTGGGTCCAGCCCGCCGCGTCGCTGACGCCGCGCAGGCGGGTCGTGGTCGTCTCCGGGAACATGCGGTCCGTTCGGTCGCTGACCGCGGCCTCGCGAGTGGCGAGGACCGGGAGGAGGTCCTCGGTCACCTGGGTCTCGGTGGCGGACTTCAGGCGGGTGGCGATGCGGTGGGCGTACGCCGCCAGGAACGACTGGCGGAAGGTCTTCGTACGGCGGCGGCCGGACGCGCGGGCCGCTGCCTCCGCCTTCGTCATCGCGGCGGTGGCCTGCACGAGCAGTGAGGTGTGGAGGAGTTCGACGGCCTCCAGATCGGGTTCGAAGCCGACCACCGTGGAGAAGCCGAGGGGTTCGTTCCACACGGCGCGGCAACGGTTCGCGGCGGCGACCGCGTCGAGGAGGGTGGCCTTGGCCGTCTCGTACGGCGGGTCGATCCCGATCCGGCACGCGCCGGGTGCGTCGGCGGATGCGGGGGTGCGCGCCGCGAGCAGGGCCTCGTCGATGCTGTGCCGCGCCATCAGCTCCTGTGCCTTGGCGGTGAGGGCTTCGGCCTCCTCCGGGAAGCCGGTCGCCTCCGCCTTGGCGAGGAGGGCGCGGATGCGGGGGAGTATGCGGGACTCGGGCGCCTGCCGCTCCCCCGGTGTCTTGTGGGGTGGCTTGGCGGTCGGGTCGTCGAGTGGTTCGAGAGGTGGCAGGCGGAGGAGCAGGCGGTAGAGCTCCAGTACGGCGGTCGCGTGCGAGAAGCGGTCCGTGCGCTCGGCTTGTACGTCGCTGGAGTCCAGGTCTTCGAGTTGGGCCGACCATCGGCGTCCACGCGGCTGCTTCTGGCGGGCCTCCGCGCTGAGGATGAGGCTCGACACCAGGCGTACGTGCGTCTCGTCCAGCTCGCGTCGCACGATCCGTACAACGTCTGCGGGCTGCCAGCCGCGCCGCCAGGCCGTGGCGATGAACTCCTCGCCGCGCTGGGTAAGTTCGGCGTCCGCGGAGGGGTCGGCGGCGAGCAGGGACGCGCCTGTGTCGAGGGCCGTGTCGGAGTCGGCGTAGAGGGCGGTTTCGAAGGCGCGGTCCACGGTCAGGGTGCCGGGCGTACTCGTACTCACGTGTTCGATCGTGTCACGGCTCTTCGGGATGGAGGGCGCCGCGCAGGAGCAGTGCGTGGACGAGGTGGTCACGGGTCGTCGGCCGATAACGCCATGTCAGGGGCCAGGTGAGGCCGTTGAGGGCGGGGACCTGGATGTACGAGACGCGGTTCGGGCCGGCGGTGAGAGGCGGAGGTCGCGCGGCGGGGCCGCCACCAGCCGCCAGTACCTCTACCGCAACTGGCCGGACTTCCAGGTCCTCATCCAGAAAGCATGCGAGGCGGAACTGGACCGCCTGCTGGATGTGGCGAGCTGCACCGGCGGCACACCGCCACAGACCAGCCGCCTACCGGCGCAGATCGTGCGCGCCGCCCGGCTGCTGCGCGAGCACCCCGTAACGACACCCGCCTGACCACGGCCCTGCACTCCTGCCTGAGCCTCGACCCGGCACCGGTAGCCTCCGACCCGCCCCAGGCGGTTCACTGCACCGCCCGTGACTGCTCAACTCGGTCTACAGGTCCATGTAGTAGCCCCGCAGAGCGAGGGCAATGAGCAAAGTCAGGCCCAGAACCAGGCCGTTGAGGCCCAGTTCCCAGGTCACCCGCTCAAGCAACGGTGGCGACTCCTTTTGCCCGTTCTCACGGGCGATCTTCTCGACCAGTCTTTCCACGGCGTCCTGGTCCGCGTCGCTCAAACCGTCGCCGCGCGCGAGGGGCAGCGACAGCTTCGTGACCCGATAGACCTCGTCGCCCGCGAATACACCTTGTGGCCCGTAGTAGTCGGGGCCGACTGAGCCAGAACCGCCAAAGCCGGCGAAGCCGCAGTGCAGCACCTGACCGGAGCGGCGGTCGAGGATGAGACCCGAGTCCTCGTCTTCCGAATCCTCGTGGCACTTGTCGCCGACCGTTGAGAACGCCACCTGGTATGGCCTGGGCGTCTCGATGTTGTGGTGGATCACCAGGCTCGCTGCCCCGACGAGAGTTGCCACGAGCCGAGGAGGAACGAGGCGATGATGAGCAGATTGAAACGCTGTTCGGCATCGTCGGACCGCGAGTCGGGCCTGTCGGGTGAGCCTGCCACGCGTCCCCCTACAAGGTTCCGTTGGGCGGCAGGAGGCCGCCCGTCCGAATCATCCAGCGCCAGGCCTGAGGCAGGCACATCAACAAGGCATTGAACTCCCGGACTTGCGGGACCCGTCCCGACCAGTGCCGGGTACGCTGCGCGCCTCCACGCGCGAACCCGCCCGCTGCCGGAGGCACCCTGTCTCAGTCCGTGAAATTCGGTCGCACCCCGTAGGGGCAACGAGAAGCATGCGCGCATGGTCGACACCTCCCTCTACGCAGCGTTTCTGGTGGCCGCACTCGCGTTGGTCGTGAGTCCTGGGCCCGACATGATGTTCATCGTGGCGATGGGCGGCCGGGGTGGGCCGGTCGCGGGGGTGATGGCGGCGGCCGGGGTGGCGTTCGCGATGCTGGTGCATGCGGTGGCCGCGATGTTGGGGCTGTCGGCGTTGTTCACCGCCCTGCCGACCCTGTACCACGTGCTTCGCTGGGTTGGAGCGGCGTATCTGCTCTATCTCGCGGTCAAGGCGTTCCGGGACCGCTCCGTACCGGTCGAGGAGGGCGGCGCTGTTGGGCCGGGCCGGCGTCGCGCCTTCTGGCAGGGGGCGGTCACCAATCTGCTCAACCCCAAGGTGATCCTCTTCAACGTGGCGTTTCTGCCGCAGTTCGTGAACCCGGAACTCGGCCACGTCATGGGCCAGTTCCTCATCCTCGGCGTCACCCTGGTCGTCATCGGCTTCGCCGTCGACGCCTCGGTCGGCCTGCTCTCCGGGCGACTCTCCAACCTGCTGCGCCGCAGTCGGCGCGTAGCCCGGGGGCTGAACATCTTCAGCGGGACGGTCTTCACAGGGCTCGCGGTTCGACTGCTGGTGGCTTCGCCGAAGTAGCAGGCCGGGCAACAACCGCGAACTTCAGTGCGAAGACGGCGATGTCGCTCGAGGTGTTCAGCGGGAGGGAGGGACGAACTCGGGCTGGTCGAGGAGGCGTAGCCAGCTTCCGTCGGGTTGGCGGCGGACGACCTGGGCTCGGGCACCGGACCCGTCCTTCGGCGGGGTCGAGGTGAGGGCGATGTCGCCGCTGACCAGCGTTGGCAGCGGTTGTTCCGGCTCGAAGTGGGGGCGGTTGGCCAGCACCTTTTCCCACAGCGCGCGGATCGCCTCCCGTCCCACCGTTTGGTCGCCGGGCGGGTAGGCCAGCACTGCGTCCTCTTCGTACAGTGCGGCGACCCCGGCCGCGTCACCGGCGTTGGACCGCTCGACGAACAAGCGGGTGATGTCTTCGGGGCGCATGGCCTTCTCGTACTCCGGCACGGGTACCTCCTGGCGTCGGGCTTCGGTGCTTCCCAGCCTGATCACCCGCTGTTCAGAAGTCCAACAGATGGTTCTTCTGGAATCTAGAATTGCCAGTCATGGAATTGAGGCAGTTGGAATACTTCGTCGCGGTCGCCGAAGAACAGAGCTTCACTCGGGCGGCCGCGCGGGTACACATCAGCCAGTCCGGCGTCAGCGCCCAGATCCGCCAGTTGGAGCGTGAACTCGGCGCCGAGTTGTTCGACCGCTCAGCGCGGACGGCCACCCTGACTGCCGCGGGAAAGGCCGCGCTGGAACACGCCCGCGCCGCGCTGGCCGCAGCCGGTGCGGCCGGCCAAGCGGTGGGCGAGGTGACCGACCTGATCCGGGGTCGGCTCAGGGTCGGGATGGTCATCGGCTGCACCGTCACACCGCTGTTCGACGCTCTCGCCACCTTCCACCGGGCACATCCCGGAGTGGAGATCTCGCTACTGGAGGACAACTCCGACCGGCTCGTCGAGGGCGTACGCGCCGGCACCATCGACCTGGCTCTCATCGGGACCGCAGCCCCCACCCCACACGGGCTGGACGCGCTGACCATCGTCAGCGAGCGGCTCGTCGTAGCGGTTCCTTCCGGGCACCCCCTGGCGGACCAGCGGCGGGTCGCTCTGCGCGACCTGGCCGCCCACCCAATCGTGTGCATGCCACTCGGCACGGGCCTACGTACGGTGTTCGACCGTGCCTGCGCCGCACAGAGCCTCCAACCCGCGATCGCGCTGCAGGCCAGCTCCGCGGACGCCATAGCCGACCTGGCCGCACGCGGGCTCGGCGTCGCCATCCTCAGCGACTCGATGGCCGCGCATTACGGCGACCGGCTCATCGCCCGCACCATCGATGACGTCGAAACATCAGCGTTGCTCGCCCTGATCTGGAAGAGCACGCGCAGCCCCGCCCTGCGTGAATTGCTCGTGCACAGCCGACAGGCATTCACAGAATCCTGAAGGGGCGGCCGCCCAGACGGTTGTCAACTCAAGGTTGACGCTCCTCTATTGTCAACCTAAGGTTGACGCATGACCGAGAACTCAGCTGTCACGGCATCCGTACGTCTCGACGACCTCATCGAAGCCATCAAGAAGGTCCACACCGACGCGCTCGACCAGCTCCAGGACGCGGTGATCGCCGCGGATCACCTCGGCGACGTGGCCGATCACCTGATCGGTCACTTCGTGGACCAGGCCCGGCGTTCGGGCGCGTCCTGGACGGACATCGGCAAGAGCATGGGGGTCACCCGACAGGCCGCCCAGAAGCGGTTCGTGCCGAAGGCGGAGTCGGACCTCGACCCGAGCCAGGGCTTCAGCCGCTTCACGCCACGGGCCAGGAACGTGGTGGTCATCTCCCAGAACGAGGCCAAGAACGCGGGCAACGACCTGATCCGCCCCGAGCACCTGATCCTCGGCCTGATCGCCGAGCCGGACGGCCTCGGAGCGAAGGCGATCACCGACCAGGGCGTCACCCTGGACGCCGTACGCGAGGCCGCGACCGCCGCCCTGCCGCCGCGCGCCGATGACGTACCCGCGCTCATCCCCTACGACAGCAGCGCCAAGAAAGCCCTCGAACTCACCTTCCGCGAGGCCCTCCGGCTCGGCCACAACTACATCGGCACGGAACACATCCTGCTCGCGCTGCTGGAGCACGAGGGCGGCACGGGCCTCCTCAGCGGACTGGGCATGGACAAGGCGGCGGCGGAGGCCAGCATCGCGAAGTGGCTGGAGAAGGTGACAAAGGCCCTCCAGGAAGAGGCCTGAACAGGACTGAGAGAAGGGCTGAAAGCGCAGGTCACGGGCTGGGCAGGCCCTCGGCCGCCCCGCTGACGCGACCCCGTTGTCAGACCCTCCTGCGAGACTCGCCATCATGAGCGACCGGTGGGCTCTCGCACCGGCCGAGGAGGGCGGAGCCGAGCTCGCCCCCCTCGGCCCGGACGGGCTGCCCGCGGGGCCGGTCGTGAAGGAGCCGGACCTCGTCACGGCCGTGCGCACCCGGCCGCAGGTCGCCCGCTGGGTGTGGCGGGCGACGGGCGAGGTCTACCCCCGGCTTCTCGACGCGGGCGTCCGAGTGGAGCGGTGTTACGACATCGAGGTCGCCGAGAACCTCCTGCTCGGCCACGAGGGGCGGCTCGGCGAACCCCGGTCGGCGGCAGCCGCGCTGGCCAGGCTGCGCGGCGGCCCCGTACCGCCGGATCCGCCGCAGCGTTCCGCCGAACCGGGCTCGCAGTCCTCCCTGTTCGAGCCGCGCCCCGTACACGTACCGCTGGAACAGCTCATAGAGGTGTACGCGGATCAGCAGCGGCGGCACGACGCGACCGCGTACCCCGAGAGGGTGCGGCTGCTGACCGCCGCCGAGTCGGCGGGCACGCTGGTGGCCGGCGAGATGAACACGTCCGGGCTGCCGTGGAGCGCGGAGGTGCACCGCGAGGTGCTGCACGAACTGCTCGGCGAGCGGTATGCGGGCGGGGGCGAGCCCAAGCGGCTTGCCGAGCTGACGGACGAGGTGTCGGCCGCGTTCGGGCGCCGGGTGCGGCCCGATCTGCCCGCCGATGTGGTCAAGGCCTTCGCGCAGGCCGGGATCAAGGTGAAGTCCACGCGCCGGTGGGAGATCGAAGCCGTCGAACATCCCGCCGTGAAGCCGCTGCTGGAGTACAAGACGCTGTACCGCATCTGGGTCGCCCATGGCTGGTCGTGGCTGCAGGACTGGGTGCGGGACGGACGGTTCCGGCTGGAGTACCTGCCGGGCGGGACGGTCACCGGGCGCTGGGTGACCAATGGCGGGGGCGCGCTGCAGATCCCCAAGGTGATCCGCCGCGCCGTGATCGCCGACCCGGGCTGGCGGCTCGTCGTGGCGGACGCCGACCAGATGGAGCCGCGCGTACTGGCCGCGATCTCGCGCGACCCGGGCCTGATGGAGGTCGCGGGCCGGGCCACCGACCTCTACCAGTCCGTCTCCGACCGCGCCTTCGCCGGCAACCGCGACCAGGCGAAGCTCGCGGTGCTCGGCGCGGTGTACGGCCAGACCTCCGGGGACGGTCTGAAGAACCTCGCCGCGCTGCGCCGCCGGTTTCCGAGGGCTGTGGCGTATGTGGACGACGCGGCGCGGGCGGGTGAGGAGGGGCGGCTTGTGCGAACGTGGCTGGGGCGGACGTGTCCTCCGGCGGTGGGCGCCGCGGACTCGGGCGAGGAGGCGGGGATTCCGCAGGACGCGCCGCCTGTCGAGGCCGTCGACACCGAAGAGTGGGTGCCGGGGTACGCGTCCACCAACTCCCGCGCGCGTGGCCGCTTCGCCCGTAACTTCGTCGTCCAGGGCAGCGCCGCCGACTGGGCCCTGCTGCTGCTCGCCGCGCTCCGGCGCAGCTGCTCGGGACTGGCCGCCGAGCTGGTCTTCTTCCAGCACGACGAGGTGATCGTGCACTGTCCGGCCGAGGAGGCGGACACGGTGGTGGCCGCGATCCGGGAGGCGGCCGACCTGGCGGGCCGGCTGACGTTCGGCGAGACGCCGGTGCGGTTTCCGTTCACGACGGCGGTGGTGGAGTGCTACGCGGACGCGAAGTAGCTCCGCTGGAAGTGCAGATTCGACTGCGGGCCGGTGGGGGCTGGTCGCGCGGCGGAGCCGCAAATGTCACAGCCCCGCGCCCCTATCGGGCCTGCGGCACCTCAAGCGGGCGTGCGGCCCCTGGAGTGCGGGGTACCCCCATCGCGGCGGAGCCACATATGTCGCGGCCCCGCGCTTCCTGGGGCCTGCGGCCCCCGCGGGGTGCGGAGTTAGCGCACGGACTTCGCAAAGGCCGCCCAAGTCCGCGGACCTCAGATGACCGGCGGACGTCCCAACCGAGCCAGGTGCCACACCGTGCGCCACCGCATCGGCCGCCGTTCGCCGCCCGACTCCCGCAGTCCCTCCACGAAGCCGCCGAACCAGGCGCGCAAGCCTCCGACTGAGCGCGTGCGCAGGAGGGTCAGGGCGATCCAGACGGCCAGGTGGACGGGGATGAGCGGGAGGGGCAGCCGGCGCCGGGTCAGCCAGACGCGGTTGCGGGCGGTGACGCGGTGGTAGATGGCGTGCCGGGCGGGCGAGGTCTTGGGGTGCTGGAGCAGCAGCTCAGGTACGTACCGGATGGTCCAGCCGGCGTCCGCGGCCCGCCACGCCAGGTCGGTCTCCTCGTGGGCGAAGAAGAACTCCGCGGGCCAGTCGCCGATCTCCGCGAGCATCCGCATCGAGAAGGCGTGCGCGCCCCCGAGGAAACCCGTCACGAGTCCGCCGCGCAGCGGGTCCTTGGCGCCCAGCCGGGGCACATGGCGCCGCTGCGTCTCGCCGTGCTCGTCGGCGATGCGGAAGGCCACGATGCCGAGGCGCGGATCAGCGGCGTACAGGTCCCGTACCTTGCTGAGGACGTCGGTGTCGACGAGCAGACCGTCGTCGTCCAGCTCGACCACGACGTCCACGTCACCGAACTCCCGCAGCTGCCGCAGCGCCACGTTCCGGCCGCCCGGGCAGCCGAGGTTCTCGTCGAGCTCGATGGTCGTGACCTCGCAGGGGAGGCCGGTGAACTCGGGCAGAGGACAGCCGTTGCCCACGATCACGACTCTGGCCGGCGGGAGGTCCTGCTTGGCCACCGAGACCAGTAGCGCTTCGACCTCCACGGGCCGGTTCCCCATGGTCACCACGGCGACAGCGATCCGCGGTTCGACCGACACGATGCCCACCCCACTCACTCGACAACGGGGACGATGCTAGCTGTTAACGGTAAGGACGTCTTAAGTACAACCCGAGTTGGAAGTTGTGACGGCAGTCCGGAGCGGGCAACGATCCGGGCTCCCCTTCGTGGTACGTACGGCGACGAAGACGCGCTCACGGTGCGCGGTCTTCGTACCGTCCTCGTACGGTCTTCGGCGCATTCGTTTTCGGCATGAGTCCGACTTGTCCGTTCAGTCCTGAGCGCGCACGCTGAGGACTGAACAGGACTATCGCTGACATGACTGACATGACTGGCGCGAATTGAGCGAACGATGGACACCGCCGCCACCGCCACAGCCACCATCAGCCCGCAGGGCATCGTCACGGGCTGGAGCGAAGGAGCTCGCCGGCTGCTGGGCTACAGCGCACCGGAGATCGTGGGGCGTCGCGCGGCCGATCTGCTCGCCACGGTGGGACTCTCCGACGCCACCGGTTACGCCCTGGCCGCCTCGCGGGAATGGAGCGGCACGGCAGCCCTCCGCCACCGGGACGGTCACCGCCTCGATCTGACCCTGCACTCCACTCCCTCGCTGGACGGGAACGGCGAGACCGAGGCGCACCTCGTGACCGCCACCACGGACGCGCCCGAGCCGGCGTACGACCGCGCAATGGACGGCGGCGAGGTGGTGGAGTGGGCCTTCGCCCAGTCCTCGATCGCCCTGTCCGCGTTCACCAAGGACTCGAGCGGGTGGCACGCCGCCGCGTCAGCACACTACGGCGACCAGTACACGAACGAGGCAGGCAGAGAGGACGAAGAAGACAAGACGGACGAGGGCGACGAGGCGTTCCTGCGGCACATCGGCCAAGTCGCCGAGCAGGCGGCACCGACGCGTTACGAGCGCTCCACACCGGCCCCGTTCGCCCTCCGTGAGCACGCCCGCGTCACCGAGATGTGGCCCGTCCGGGATCCCGGCACCGGCCGGGTGTGCGGGGTCGGCACCGCCACGTTCGACAGCAGCGAGCAGCACTGGGCGCGGCAGCGGCTGGCCCTGCTGAACGAGGCGGGCACCTCTATCGGCACCACCCTGGATGTGACCCGTACCGCCCAGGAACTCGCCGGTCTGGTCGTGCCCCGGCTCGCCGACTTCATCAGCGTGGACCTGCTCGAATCCGTGACCCGCGGGGACGAACCGGTCGCCGGACCGGTCGACGCGGACGTGGTGCTGCGGCGCATCGCGCACGCCTCCGGCTCCGAGGACTCGCCCGAGGCGGCGGTCGACCTCGGCGAGGCCGACACCTACCCCCCGTACTCGCCGCCGGCGCGCTGTCTGGCCACCGGGCGGGCGGTGCTCAGCGGGGCGGACGATCCCGACTTCGTGCGGTGGATCGGGCAGAGCGAGGTCAGGAGCGCGAGCGTACGCGGGCACGGTTTCCACTCGATCATGGCGGTTCCGCTGCGGGCCCGCGGGATCACGCTCGGGGTGGCCGTCTTCGCCCGGGACCGGTCCTCGGAGCGCTTCGAGGAGGACGATCTGGTGCTCGCCGAGGAGTTGGCGGGGCGGGCGGCCGTCGGCGTGGACAACGCGCGGCGTTACACCCGCGAGCGCAGCAACGCGCTCACGCTGCAACGCAGCCTCCTGCCGCGCGACTTCCCCGAACAGGCGGCCGTCGAGGTCGCGTTCCGTTATCTTCCGGCCGGTTCGGGGGCCGGGGTGGGCGGCGACTGGTTCGACGTGGTGCCGCTGTCCGGGACGCGGGTCGCCCTGGTCGTCGGGGACGTGGTCGGTCACGGGCTGCACGCCTCGGCGACCATGGGACGGCTGCGTACGGCGGTACGTACCCTCGCCGACGTCGATCTGCCGCCGGACGAACTCCTCACCCACCTCGACGACCTGGTCACCCATCTCTCCTCGGGCGACGACAGCATCTCCGCGGACCTGCCCGACCCCAGTGAGTTCGGCGAGATCGGCGCCACCTGTCTGTACGCCGTCTACGATCCGGTCTCGCGCGTGTGCACCCTGGCCAGCGCCGGCCATCCGCCGCCCGCCGTGCTGCGGCCCGACGGCACGGTCACCCTGGTCGAGCTCTCGCCGGGGCCGCTCCTCGGGGTCGGCGGGCTGCCCTTCGAGTCCACCGAGATCGAACTGCCCGAGGGTTCCCTGCTCGCCTTCTACACGGACGGTCTGGTCGAGGCCCGCGACCACGATGTCGGCGCCGGACTCGACCGGCTCTGCAAGGCCCTCGCCTCCCCCGTACCCTCGCTCGACGTCACCTGCGACGCCATCCTCAAGGCGCTGCTCCCCGACAGCCGCGACGACGACGTGGCCCTCCTCCTCGCGCGCACCCGCGCGCTGCACGCCGACCAGGTCGCCGCCTGGGCCCTGCCGTCCGACCCGGCGATCGTCGCTGCCGCCCGCGCCCAGACCGCCCGTCAACTGGCGACCTGGGGTCTGGAGGACGCGGCGTTCATCACCGAGCTGGTGGTGAGCGAACTGGTCACCAACGCCATCCGGTACGGAGCGGTCCCCATCGGCCTGCGGCTCATCCGCGACCGCGCCCTGATCTGCGAGGTCTCCGACGCCAGCAACACGGCTCCCCATCTGCGCCGCGCCCGCGTCTTCGACGAGGGCGGCCGCGGACTGCACATGGTCGCCCAGCTCACCCAGGGCTGGGGCACCCGCCAGACCGCCACGGGCAAAACCATCTGGGCCGAACAACCACTCCCGGTCAGCTGAAGATGAGCGGACGAACGGGCGGGCCGGGGGCAGGGACAGGGGG
>NZ_JAAKZX010000149.1 GCF_011045025.1 Streptomyces ureilyticus | reverse complement strand
GCCTACCGGGGCGGAGTGTGGGGATCGTGTGCGGCTGCGGGTGCGTTGTGGCTGGTCGCGCCCTGCGGCGGAGCCGCTGATGTCGCAGCCCCGCGCCCCTGATGGGGCGCTCCCGGAACCGTCAGTCACGAGGCTCAGCAGCCACCATGCTCGCCAGCCACTGCGTGCCCGCACCTGCCCAACCGCCGGAGGCGCCCCGCGGAGCGCGACCAGCCACAACGCACCGTCAGTCGACAACGAAAAACTGAAGGAGCCCGGCGCTCCCCAGCGCCGGGCTCCTTCCCCCGTACCCCCGTACCCCCGTACACAGCAGCCTGCGCAGCTACTCCGTAGCGATCGCGTTCAGTACGTTCATCCGGCCCGCCCTGAACGCCGGTACCAGTGCCGCGAACAGACCCACGAACGCGGACCCCAGGAACACCCCGGTGATCGTCGGCCATGGGATCTCCAGGACCTTCATGCCCTCGAGGGCGAGGAGTTGCTGGGCGGTCGCGCCCCAGCCCATGCCCAGGCCGAGGCCCAGGAGGGCGCCGAACAGGGCGATCACCACCGACTCCAGGCGGATCATGCGCCGGAGTTGGCGCCGCGAGAGGCCGATCGCCCGCATCAGGCCGATCTCCCTCGTCCGCTCCACCACCGACAGCGCCAGGGTGTTCACCACGCCCAGGATGGCGACGATGATCGCCAGGGCCAGCAGGCCGTAGATCATATTCAGGAGCTGGCCTATCTGGTCCTTCAGCGCTTCCTTGTAGTCGGTCTGGTCGCGGACGGTGTACTGCGGGTAGTCGTCCAGCGCGGTCTTCAGCGACTTGTACGCGGCCGCTTCCTGGCCGTCCTTCGCCGAGGCGAAGACCATCATGTCGAGCGGCATCTTGGCGGCGGGGACGTACTTGGCCATCGTGTCGATGGATGTGTACATGGCCCCCTGGTCGATGACGGCCTCACTGCTGGTGATCGCGCGGACCGTCAGCCGGGCCGGCTCACCGCCGGCCTCGAAGGCGACGGTGATCTTGGAGCCGAGCTTGATGCCGTGGCTCTTGGCGAAGTCCTCGTGGACGGACATCGAGTTGGGCAGGTAGGCGTCCTTGAGGTTGCCGGCGACCGTCTCGGTGTTCAGGTCCGTGGCGTAGCTCGGGTCGGCCGCCGTGATAGCCGTTTCCTTGAGCGTCTTGCCGTCGGGGGTGGTGAAGTCGGCCTGGGTCCACTTGTACTCGGTGACTCCCTCCAGGCCCTTCGCCGACTTGGCCGCCTGCACGGCCTGCGGCGTGATCAGCTGGCCGCTGTCGGACTGGATGATGAAGTCCGTACCGACGGTCTTGTCCAGCTCGTCCGTGGCCGACGCGACCATCGACGAGCCGACCACCGACAGGCATGCGACCAGTGCGAGGCCGATCATGAGCGCGGCGCCGGTCGCCCCCGTACGACGCGGGTTGCGCAGCGCGTTCCGCTCGGCCATCCGTCCGACCGGGCCGAAGATCCGCAGCACCACGGCGCCCAGCACCCGCACCACGCCGCTCGCGAGCAGCGGGCCGATGACGACGAAGCCGATCAGTGACAGCACCACGCCGCCGCCCAGCCACATCGAGCCCTCGCCGGCCTTGTCGGCCTGGGAGGCGAGGTAGAGCCCGTAACCGCCGGCGCCTGTCAGGACCAGGCCCAGCAGGGCCCGTATGACACCGGACTTGGCGTCCACTGGCGCCCCGGAGTCCCGTAGCGCCGCCATCGGCGAGACCTTGCCGGCCCGCCGGGCGGGCAGGTACGCGGCGAGCACGGTGACCACGACGCCGAGCAGCAGGCCGACCACCGGGGTGGTCCAGGCGACGGTGAGGTCGTCGGTGGAGAGGTTCATGCCGGTGGCGCCCATGAGCTTCATCAGGCCGACGGCCAGGCCCACGCCCGCACCGACTCCCAGCACCGAGCCGAAGACACCGAGCAGCAGCGCCTCGGCCAGCACGGACCGGTTGACCTGCCGGCGGCTCGACCCGACGGCCCGCATCAGGCCGATCTCGCGAGTCCGCTGGGCGACCAGCATCGAGAAGGTGTTGATGATCAGGAAGATGCCGACGAGGAAGGCGATCCCGGCGAAGCCGAGCATCGCGTACTTCATCACGCCCATGAACTCGCCGACGTCCTTGGCGTTGGCGTCCGCGACCTCCTTGGCCGTCTGGATCTGGTAGCCGCTGTCGAGCGCGGCCGTGACGTTCTTCTTCACCTGGGCGTCACTGAAGCCGGAGGCTGCGGTGACGTTGACGTTGGTGTAGACGCCGGTGTCGCCGACCAGGACCTTCTGCGCGGTCTTCGTGTCCAGGTAGAAGATCGCGGCGCCCGGGTTGGTGACCTCGAACTCCGCGAAGCCCGAGACCTTGGCACGGTGCGTGCCCACCGCCGTGATGACGCCGATCTCGTCGCCGAGCTTGAGGTGGTGTTTGTCGGCGGTGTCGGCGTCGACCATGATCTGGTCCGGTCCGCGCGGGGCGTTGCCGGAGGAGATCTTCATGGTGCGGGCGTCGTTGGCGTTCCAGTTGCCGACGATGGTCGGGGCGCCGCCCGAGGGCGAGAGGCTGTCCTTGTCGGCGTCGACGACGGTCACCGAGGTGGAGAAGACGGTGCCCTCGGCGGACTTGACCCCCTCCGCCTTGCGCACCTCGCCCAGCACGGACGCGGGCATGACTGGCGGCTTGCCGTTGTCGGCCTGGGTCTCACCGGTGTCCGAGGCGCCCTTGGCGCTGACCTGGACGTCGGACGAGGTGGCCGCGAAGAGCTTGTCGAACGTCGTGTTCATCGTGTCGGTGAAGACGAGCGTGCCGCAGACGAACGCCACCGACAGCAGGACCGCCACGGCCGAGAGGGCCATACGTCCCTTGTGCGCGAAGAAGTTGCGCATCGAGGTCTTCATGACGGTCATGACGTACGCCCCCGGGCGTCGAAGTCCTTCATCCGGTCCAGGACTGTTTCGGCGGTTGGCTTCCACATCTCGTCGACGATCCGGCCGTCGGCCAGGTACAGCACCCGGTCCGCGTACGAGGCGGCCACCGGGTCGTGGGTGACCATCACGATGGTCTGGCCGAGCTCGTCGACGGAGCGCCGCAGGAAGCCGAGCACCTCGGCGCCGGCCCGGGAGTCGAGGTTCCCGGTCGGCTCGTCACCGAAGATGATCTCGGGCCGGGCGGCCAACGCCCGTGCCACGGCGACGCGTTGCTGCTGGCCGCCGGAGAGCTGGGTCGGCCGGTGCTTGAGCCGGTCGCTCAGGCCGACGGTCTCGACGACCTGACTGAGCCAGCCCTTGTCCGGCTTACGGCCCGCTATGTCCATGGGCAGCGTGATGTTCTCGAGCGCGTTCAGCGTCGGCAGCAGGTTGAACGCCTGGAAGATGAAGCCGATCCGGTCCCGGCGCAGCTTCGTGAGCTTCTTGTCCTTGAGCCCGGTGATCTCCGTCTCGTCCAGGTAGATCTGCCCGGAGGTAACGGTGTCGAGGCCTGCGAGGCAGTGCATCAGCGTGGACTTGCCGGACCCCGAGGGGCCCATGATCGCGGTGAACTGGCCCCGCGAAATGTCCACGTCGACGTGGTCCAGGGCGACGACGCGGGTCTCCCCGGACCCGTATGCCTTGACGACCTGCCGCGCCCGCGCGGCAACGGCCGTTCGCCCTCCAGTGCCCCCGTGCCTGGGAATGCTTACAGCCGTAGTCACGGTATGTCTCCTAAGTCGGTCAGCAAGTGACGTGCGCGCTCTGCACGCTCTGGGTGTTCTGGGTGCGCTGCTACGTGAATGAGTCTGTCGGCGGGAGGGGGTCCGGCGCGCTGGTGCTCAGCGCAGTCTTTTCCTGGGGTAAACCCCACCTCCGGAGCTGCGGTACTCCGCCCTCAGCGGCGTAAAGCCAGGTTAAGGAGGGGGCATGGGGCGTCTCGTCCTCCGGCGGTACCAAGCCTCCCCGGTCCGTAGTACGGAGGTACCCCTACGGGATCTCCACCCGGCGGCGGAGGGGTACTAAGGGTCGGCTGCACTCTTGAGGCCAGTCGGCGTCATCCCTCCCACATACCTCCCACAGGTTGAGGCTGAAGTGGGAGAGTGTCCTCCGGCAGATAGATGCAGGGGGAAAGGAAATCCGTGAGTCAGGAGGAAACCCAGGGACCGGGGCCGGGGCCAGGGCCGGACACCGACGCACCGTCCGCGCCATCGGCCGCCGGGCCGGTCGACCCCCGTAAACGCCGTGCCGTCGTCGCCGCCCTCATGCTCGCGATGGGCCTGGCCGCGCTCGACTCCACGATCGTGTCGACCGCGGTGCCGCAGATCGTGGGCGACCTCGGCGGCTTCTCCGTGTTCTCCTGGCTGTTCTCGGGCTATCTGCTGGCCGTGACGGTCACGCTGCCCGTCTACGGCAAGCTCTCCGACACCTTCGGCCGCAAGCCCGTACTGATCGCGGGCGCGGCCATCTTCCTGCTCGGCTCCCTGCTCTGCGCGCTCGCCTGGAACATGGCGGCGCTCATCGCCTTCCGTATCGTCCAGGGTCTCGGCGGCGGCGCCCTCCAAGGGACCGTCCAGACGCTCGCCGCCGATCTCTACCCGCTGAAGCAACGCCCGAAGATCCAGGCGAAGTTGTCCACGGTCTGGGCGACCTCGGCGGTCGCGGGTCCGGCGGTCGGCGGCGTCCTCGCGGCGTACGCGGACTGGCGGTGGATCTTCCTCATCAACCTGCCGATCGGCGCGCTGGCCCTCTGGCTGATCGTCCGTCACCTCCACGAACCCGCGCGGACGCCCGGCCCCCGTCCCCGTATCGACTGGGCGGGCGCGCTCGCGGTCTTCGCGTGCGGCGGCGTACTGCTGACGGCACTGGTGCAGGGAGGAGTCGCGTGGCCCTGGCTGTCCGCCCCCTCAATCGCATTGCTGGGTACGGGACTTGCCCTCGTCGCACTCACCGTGGTCATCGAACGCCGGGCCGCCGAACCGATCATCCCCGGCTGGGTCTGGCGCCGCCGCACCATCGCGGCGGTCAATCTGGCGCTCGGCGCGCTGGGGCTGCTGATGGTGGCGCCGACGGTCTTCCTCCCGACCTACGCCCAGGCGGTCCTCGGCCTCGCTCCGATAGCGGCCGGATTCGTGCTCTCCGTATGGACGTTGAGCTGGCCGGTGTCGGCGGCGCTCAGCCAGCATGTGTACCGCAGGATCGGTTTCCGCAACTCGGCGCTGATCGGCATCGGCACGGCCGCGCTGCTCCTGCTCGCGTTCCCGTTCCTGCCCTATCCCGGCGAACCCTGGCAGCCGGCCCTGCTCATGCTCCTGCTCGGCGCAGCGCTCGGCCTGTTCCAACTCCCCCTGCTCATAGGCGTCCAGTCGATCGTCGTCTGGTCCGAACGCGGCACGGCCACCGGTTCCGTACTCTTCTGCCGCCAGACCGGCCAGACGCTGGGCGCGGCCCTGTTCGGAGCGATCGCCAACGGCGTGCTCGCCACCCGCCTGGGCGGCGCCGGCGACCTCGACGCGGTCACCCGCTCCCTCGGCTCGGGCGCCCCCTCCGACCACGTCCGCCACGCGGTCGCCGACGCGGTCCACGCGGTCTACTACGGAGCGGCCTGCGCGGCCGGACTCGCCTTCCTGGTCCTGCTGTTGATGGCACCGCGACGCTTTCCGATACTCAAGAGCGCCGCCGATTCGTGACTGCGCGGTTTCGTCAGAAGACCGGCTCGCCGATACCCAGAAGGTTCCCTTCACTGTCGCGGAACCAGACGGCGCGTTCGCCGCGTGCGCCCTTGCTCGGATAGTGCCCGTCGATGTCCGCGATTCCGTTCCTCGTCCGGAACCCGGGCACGTCGACCTCCTCGAACACCACGCCGCGCCGCTTCAGCTCCGCCACGACTGCCTCGATGTCGTCGACCTGCCACCCCATCTGTGTGAAGGTGCCGGGAGAAGCTCCCGTCGACTTGAACAGCGCGAACTCCACGCCCCCGCACCGGTACAACAGCCCGCCGGGCCGCTCGTCGACGGGCTCCAGGCCGAGCTGCTCGGAGTAGAAACGCCGCGCCCGGTCCAGGTCCTGGGCGGGGAGCCTGGTTGCGACGCTCCCCCGAGCCAGAAGGTTTTTGTCGTCTGCGTTCATGACTTCAGTGTGTCGTGAAGGGTGCGCAGGACGTGCTTGCCTTGGGCGATGACACAACGAGAAGTGCTCCTGGAGCCTGTTCGGCCTACGACTGCGACCGAGGACCTGGCGCGCCTGGAATCCCTACTCATACGGCGACGCAGCACACGCAGCTTCAGCTCCCAGCCCCTGGGCCTCGCCCAGATCGCACGCCTGGCGTGGGCGGCCCAGGGGCGAACCGGCGACGGGCGTCGCACATGCCCATCGGCGCACGCGTTGTATCCCCTGGCCCTCACCGTGGTGGCGGGCAACGTGGACGGCCTGGCCGCCGGGGCCTACCGGTACGACGCCGAACGGCACGTACTGACCCTGGTCGCCGACGGCGATCACCGCGACCGCGTCGCCCGCACCACCCTCGCCGACCACGAGTGGCTGCGCCACGCGGCGGCCCTGCTGCTGCTCAGCGGCGACATGGACACGGCCACACGCCACTTCGCCGACCAGCCGCCGCAAGGCCGACGGGGCCGGCGGTACGTATGGCTGGAGGCCGGCCACTCCAGCCAGAACGTCTACCTCCAGGCCACCGAGTCAGGCCTCGGCACGGTACTCGTCGCCGGCTTCGACGATGACCGGCTCCTCGGCCTCGCCCCCGCGATCGTGCCCTCGGGACAGCACCCGCTGGCGCTGCTCGGGGTGGGCCACCCGGCCGGCCCCGACGCGTGACCGCGCTCAAACGGGGCTCACGCCGCCAGCTCTGGCCGCGAGCCGTTCGGCCAGGCCTTGCTCGACGACTGCCGCAGTCCCGCCGGGTCGGGCGCGGCCGCCTTCCCCTGCCGCACCAGCGCTCGTGTGGTCCGGCCGGCCTGGGCGCGGCGGCCGGCGAAGACGTAGAGGCGCAGGATGACGAAGCGGCCCGCGCCGGCGAGGCCGGAGGCGCCGAGGTAGACGATCTGCTCGGTCAGCGTGCCGGCGGAGGGCTGCGCCAGGTGCAGGGCGTACATGGCGACGCTCGTCGCCGTGTACGCGGCGGTTGCCGAGCCCGCGGACTGCCAGTGCTCTCGCCATCCGGCGCTGCGGCCTTTGGCGAAGGTGAAGCGGGCGTGGAGTTCGGTGCACAGCAGGGTGGAGGCGACGGTGATGATCGCGTTCGAGACCGCCCAGGGCATGGTCATGGCCAGCAGCGTTACCGCGAAGCTGGACAGGACCCCGACGCCTCCTCCGGAGATCACAAACCGGAGGAAGGAGGCGACGGGGCCAGGGGTGGCCGAAGTCGCCGTCTCGGGCTTCTGTGCGAGTGGCGACTTCATGGCGGGTTCCCCTTTGGAGGTTCAGCGGCTGAGCTCCTTGTTTCCGATAACGGAAAAGCTACGTTGCGTTCACTAATCTAGCAACATACTCGTTGCGCACTATCGATATCAGAGCAGGTGAAAGCCAGGAAATCGTTGCAACGGCTCTGAGATTAACGCAACATCAGGCTTCAGAATGTTGCAATGAATTGAACGTGAACGCTAGAGCAGAGGCACCCAAGGACCACGAAGGGGGCCGAGCGCCCCTGGCAGGCGTCTCGACGTTCACGTTTTCATCACAACTGACCAATGGGGCAACACGGGTTAACGGAGGTAACACCCGAGGTCAGCGCAGCAAGCGCATACCGACCGATCAGTTTGGTGAAAAGGCAGCGCATCTGAGGGGCGCCGAGTAGCGTGCGTGGCTCGTTCCCGCCCATTCCCACCACAAGATTCCCTGCGGCCCGCACGTACTCGCGTACTCGGGCCCGAGCCACGCAAGGAAGACCGGGATGTCCTACGACCCCTCCCCGTCGTACCCAGTTCCACCGCCGCACGACTCGTCGCCCTCCTACTTCACCTACCCCTGGGCACCAGACCCGCAGCCGGAACCCGAACCCGCGCGCCACCGCCACGTCGCGCTCGGCCACCACAGCGACATTCGCGTGCTGCGCACCGCGTACCGGTGGCAGCGGCGCGTGGCGACGCTCACCGCGCTGGGGTACTTCACGCTCTTTCTCGTCCTGTCCGCGTACGCGCCGGAGTTCATGACGCAGGAGGTCACCGACGGGCTGCCGCTCGGACTGCTGCTCGGGCTCATCCAGGTGCCCGTCACCTGCGCGGCGATCGCGCTGTACGAGTACACGGCCCGCCGCAGCGTCGACCCGATCGCCGAACGAATAAGGAAACAGGCCGAGTTGGACGCCAAGCGGGCGGAGGGCGGCCGATGACCGGGTTCAGCAGTTCCGCGCAGGCGATGTCACTGGTGGCGTTCACGGTGATCGCCACTATCACTCTGCTGCTGTGCGTGATGACCGGCCCCGACCGCGACGACCTCGACGAGTTCTACACCGGCTACAGCTCGATGTCCCCCATGCGCAACGGCCTCGCCATCGCGGGCGACTACATCTCCGCCGCGACGGTGCTCGGTACGGGCGGCGTGATCGCGCTGTTCGGCTACGACGGGGTCGTACTCGCCCTGAGCACCGCACTCTCCCTGATGCTGCTGATGTTCCTGCTGGCCGAACCCCTGCGCAACGCGGGCCGGTTCACCATGGGCGACGTGTTCGCGCGGCGGATGCCGGGACGCTCCGTACGCATCACGGCCTGCGTCGTGACGCTCGCCGCGCTGATGCCGCTGATGCTCGTCCAACTCGCGGGTACGGGCGATTTGTTGGCGTTTCTCCTCGGCTTCTCCAGCGACTCGCTGAAGACCGGCTGCATCATCGGGCTCGGCACGCTGATGATCAGCTACGCGGCGATCGGCGGCATGAAGGGCACCGCGCTCATCCAGATCCTGAAGATCGTGATGCTGCTCGGCTCCGGCGCCGTCATCTCCGTACTCATCCTGAACCAGTTCGACTGGAACCTCGGCGGCCTCTTCAGCACGGCGGCGGAGGGCAGCGGGGCGGGGCCGGCGTTCCTCAGCTCGGGGCTGCAGTTCGCGGGCGGGCCGAGTCCCGAACTGGACATGATCACCTCAGAGCTGACGGTGGTCCTCGGCGCCGCGGTGCTGCCGCACATCACCATGCGCATGTACACCGCGGGCAGTGCGCGTGAGGTGCGCCGGTCGATGTCGTGGGCGGTGCCGGCCGTGGCGCTGTTCGTGCTGATCATCACGGTGGTCGGGTTCGGCACGGTCGCCATGATCGGGCGGGACGCGATCACCGCGGTGGATCCGCAGGGCAACACCGCTTATCTGCTGGGCTCGCGGGCCGTGTTCGGGGCGGATGTGTCGACGGCCGAGACACTGTTGTTCACGACCGTCACCACCGCGATCTTCCTGACCGTGCTCGCGTCCGTGGCCGGGATGATCCTCGCCTGCGCCAACTCCCTCGCGCACGACGTCTTCGCGCACGGCCGGAAGCAGTTGTCGCCCCGGCGTGAGATGACACTGGCCCGGGTGTCCGCGGCGGCGGTGGGCGTGCCGACGATTCTGCTGGCCACGCTGGTCCAGCACCGGAGTCTGCAGCCGCTGGTGACGTTGTCGTTCTGCGTCGGGGCTTCGGCAATCGCGCCCGCGCTGGTGTACGGGCTCTTCTGGCGCCGCTACACACGGGCGGGACTGCTCTGCACGTTGATCGGCGGCTCGGTCAGTACGTTCGTGCTGATGACCGGGACCAACCTGGTCTCCGGATCGCCCATTTCGGCGTTCCCCGACCATGACTTCACATGGTTCCCGTTCACGACGACCGGGTTGCTGTCCATTCCGCTCGGCTTCGCCTTCGGATGGCTGGGGACGGTGCTTTCCGGGCGGCGGCAGGCGGAGGAACAGCGGAGACAGTACGAGGCGGTCGAGGGCTGGATTCTGGCAGGGGTGGTCCGGCGGGAACGTTAGGCAACAGCCCTGCCGGAGCACCCTCATTCGCCCGGTGCCTGCCCCGTGAGCGTCACCAGGCTGTCTCTTACGTGGTTCATGTGGGCCTGCACTTCCTCTTTCTGCTCCGCGTGCGCGCGGAGCAGGCGTTCTGTCTCGTGGGCGATTCTCGTTTCGCGGGCCTGGGCCTCTGCCAGGAGGGCTGCGGCCTGGGACTCCGCTTCCTCCTGGAGGTGCCGGGTTGCGGACTCGGCCTCGGACAGGGCCCGTTCGGCTTCGGCCAGCGTCGCCTCCGCGCGGGAGAGTTCCGGGGCGTGCTGGGCGTCGAGCGCGGACTCCTGTTCCGCTGTCGCGCGGTCGAGCTCCGCCAGGCGGTCGGCGTGTTCCTTGGCCTGCTCGGCGAGCTTCGCCTCCGAGCGTTCCCGCATGTCACGCAGCGCGGCCAGCGCCTCGCCGCGCTGCTCCTTCGCCTCCAGACGTGCGGCGATGCACAGTTCGTCGGCCTCGGCCTGGGCGGCCAGCAGGCGCTGACGCGCCCGTTCGTCGGCCTCGCCCCGTACCGCGTCGGCCTCCGCCCGCGCCGCCTCACGTACCCGGTCGGACTCGGACTCCGCCTCCTCCAGGGCGCGCCTCGCGTCCCGGTGGGCGTCCTCGCGGACAGCCGCCGCCTCCTCCTTGACGAGCTCGAAGAGGCGCGCGGCACCTTCGCCGAGCGCCTCGTACGTCTGCGGAGGGAGCGCGGCCATCCGCTCGGCCAGCCGGCCTGCCTCCGCCTCCATCTCCTTGGCCAGTACGGTCAAGCGGGCGGCCCGTTCCCAGGCGGCGTCGCGGTCCTGGGAGAGTTCCGCGGTGTACGCGTCCACCTGCTCGGGACGGTAACCACGGCCTCGTACGGCCATGAAGCCATGAGGCGACACCGATGCGCCCGATGCGCTGCTCATCCTCGAATCCCCTCTTCGGCGGCGTACAGCATGATGTGCCGCACATCCTGGTAGATCAGACGGAAGTGTTCATAATGCGACACTCCGCCCGTTCAGACAGTAAGGGGCCGGACGGCAAAAGGGGTGGGATGACAAATAGGGGCCGGATGACAAAAGGGCGGGCCCGGTCGGTCGACCGGGCCCGCCCCTACGCGGAAGGTGATGTCAGAGCAAGCCGTCCCACATCTGTTCCAGCAGCACCGACCACCAGCTCTCCGGCGAACCGAGTGCCGCCGGGTCGAGGGCGACGAGCTGGGCCTGGAAGTCGACGGTCCAGCGGCCCGCCTGCTCCTGGTTCAGGCCGAAGCGCAGGCGCCACATCCTGCCCAGCAGCGCCAGGCTGCGGGCGAACTCCGGCAGCCCTGTGTTCACGAACTGCGGCGGTATGGGTGCACCGCCCGGACCCGCCTCGACCGGTACGGCCACGATGTTCGCCGTGCCGTACTGGACGCAGATCGCCTTGCCGAAGTCGCTGCCCATGACGAGGTACGAGCCCGCGTCCGAGGCCGGCTGCACCCCGCGTTCCTGGGCCAGTTCAGCGAGGGTCGGGACCGGGCGGCCTGGCTGGGCCTGGGCCCAGAAGAACGGGTTCATGTCCACGGGCAGTCCGGCCACGACCAGGGTGTGCGCCACGACCGGGGGCACTCCCTGCCGGGACACCGCCGCCTGGTCGAACCGGAAGATCCCCGGTCCGAACGCCGCTGCCAGCTCCTGACCGATCGCCTCCGGCGGGACCGGCGGCGCGGGCTGCACCGGCGGCAGCGGCGCACGCACCGGTGCCGGCCGGGCGGGGCCGTCCGCGACCTGGTGCAACTCGCCCTGGTGCGCGAGGAGTTGGGCCATGCCCTGCTGACGGCTCGCGTGGTCCGTGCCGTACGGGGCGATGCTGGTGATCCTCGCCTGGGGCCAGCTCTCGCGGATCATCCGCGCACAGTAGGCGCCCGGCAGTTCGCAGGACTCCAGCTCCGTGTGCAGCTCCAGCACCTGCTGCGGGGGCACGTTCATCGCGCGCAGCTCGTGGAGGATCTGCCACTCCGGGTGCGGGGTGCCGGGCGCCGAGCGGCGGATGAGCTGCTGCTCGGAACCGTCCTGCGCGCGGTAACGGAGTACGGCCTGATAGCCGGGGCCGACGGTCGGCTGGCCGCCCTGCTGCGGGTAGCCGTAGGCCGGGGGCTGCTGGCCCGGCATCGGGGGCTGGCCCGGCATCGGCTGACCTGGTGCCGGATGGCCTGGCGCGGGTTGCTGAGGCGGCGCACCCGGCGGCATCCCGGGAGCCTGCGGCGGCGGGGGCGTACCCGGGCCCGCGGGACCAGGGCCGGACAGCACCGTCTGAGCGTGGTGGACACCACCGGCGGGCGTGCCGCTCGGAGAGTTCGGGGCGCCGGAGCCTGAGGGCTGACCGGGCTGGCCAGGGGCACCCGGAGCGCCGGGCGGCTTGGGGGTGGTGCCCGGGGCCCCGGGAGCACCCGGCGGTTGCGGTGCGCCGGGACCGGACGCGCCACCAGGGCCGGGGCCGGAGAGCATGGTCGCCGCGTGGTGGACACCACCGGCCGGCGCACCCGGTGCGCCCGGGGCTCCCGGAGGCTGCGGCGCACCCGGCGGAGGCGTACCCGGCTGGCCGGGGGCACCGGGCGGGCCCGGCGGCTTGGGACCGCCGGAACCGGGGCCGCCGGAACTGCCGCCGGGCTGGTTCGGGTCGGCGAACACCGTGGCCGCGTGGTGGACGCCACCCGAGGGCGTACCGCTCGGAGGGCTGGGAGGACCGGGCGGCTGCGGAGCACCAGGTCCGCCGGGCGCACCCGGCCCCTCGGGTCCGTCAGAGGGAAGCTGCGAGACGAGTTGCGTGGGTACGTACCCGCCGCCCCCCGAGGCACCCGGCGCACCGGGCCCGGACGGCGCGGGCGGACCGCCCGGCCGCGCCCCCGGCGTCCCGGGCGCACCCGGCGGAGGCGGCGTAGTCGCGCCACCGCCACGCGCCCCACGCGGCGGCGACTGCGCCTTGCTGGTCGCGGCATCGGCGATGTCACCCGCATTCGGCGCCAACGACCGCCCCGGCCCGCCCGAACCGGCGGGCGGCTGCGGGGCATGGGGACCGGCGGGCGGAGGCGTCCCCGGAGCGGCGCCGGGCGCCTGCGGGTAGCCGGACGACGAACCGGGCGGCGGCGGAGTACCGGGCGCACCCGGAGGCGGGGCTCCCTGCGCACCGGGGCCCTGGGGATACCCGTACGCCGAACCCGGAAGCGGTGTTCCAGGCGCACCCGGAGGCGGGGCCCCCTGTGCACCACCTGGAGCGGACGCACCGGGACCCTGCGGATACCCATACGCCGAACCAGGCGGCGGCGGAGTACCGGCCGCGCCCGCCCCCTGCGAAGCACCAGGCGGAGGCGTACCCGGCGCGCCAGGCGACTGCTCGCCGTCGACCGCCGGACCCACCGCCGTGCGCGGAAGCTGGCTGCCGCCCTGCATCAGGGCGGTCTTGGCGTCCGGTGGCGTGGGCGGTGGCGTCCTGCCGTCGTCGGGTTCGCTCAGCGGCGGTGAGAACACCGTCGCGGGCAGCGGCACCGAACGGTCCTCGCCCACGTCGGCGTTGGTGTCGGTCCCGGCCCACGGGGTCGCCGCGGCAGGCGTACCGGGCCCGCCGCCGGAACCCGGCTCGGACCCGCCCCCGGCGGACGGCCACGACGGAGCACCGGGAGCGGAGGACCCGGACGGCGACGTACCGGACGGCGAACTCCCGCTCCCCGACGCCCCGTTGGCGGCCCCGGCGTCAGCGGCGGCGGCAGCCGGACGAGCCCCCGCCCCATCGGACGAACCCGGCGAACCGAGCGAACCCGAAGACGAACCGGATGAGCCCGAGGCTGAACCCGGCGCACCGGCCGAACTCGAAGGCGAGCCCGGCGAACCGGCCGCCCTTGAAGGCGAACCCGCCGAACCAGCCGACCCCGAAGGCGAACCCGCCCCTTCCCGCCGGTCCGGAATCCCCATCCGGTCCGCCGCCTCCTGCAACCACTCCGGAGGAGTCAGCAGGAACGACGTCTGGTTCAGATCCACCCGCGCCGGAGGCGCCGGCGCCGGCTCGGGGGCCGCGTCCGGCAGCCCGTACTCCTCCTCGTACCGGCGGATCACCTCCCCCACCGGCAGCGAGGGCCACAACGTGGCCTCCCCGCTGTCCCGCGCGATCACCAGCCGCTGCGCGCCGCCGTCGGAACGCGGGCCCTCGGCCCGGTCCTCCGCCCAGACCACGAAGCCGAGCTCGAACTCCCGCACCCGCACCTCACGATGCTGATACGAGGGGACATCACCGTTGATCCACTCTTCCGCGCGCTCCTGCGCCTGCGCGAAGGTCACCATCGGACGCTCACTCCCCCACCGAAGAGACGGACACGGCTCGCGCGAAGCCGCCGTCCACCATCAGGTTCGCCACGGTCTCCAGCTCCGGCGGATTGCCCGCCAGCCGGCCCAGGAACTGGTCGAAGTCGTCACCACAGGGCAGCAACAGCCGCTGCACCCGCTCCGCCGGGGGCCACGCGTCCTGGTCACGCGCGTCGTCGAACGCGCAGAACCACACCGACCCGACCCCCTCGCCCTTCACCTTCACCGCGAGCAACCCGCCCTGCACAAAGCCGACTCCCAGGTAATCCTTGGTGAGGTGGTCGCGCAGACACTTGTTGACGTACACGAGATCGTTCACGGCCGCCTCGTCGCGCACCGTGAAGAACGGCTGGTCGACCAGCAGACCCAGCTCGGCGTCCAGCGCGGCGCCCACCGGAGCACAGCCGCCCGCCGCCTTCAGAAACGTGCGATAGGCGCCTGGGAGCCGGTACCCCAGGTCCTCCTCGACGCCCTGCACCAGCTGCTCGCTCACCGCGACCGACGTCTTCGGCAGCCCGAAGTGCACCGGCCGCGTCTCCTGCAACGGCCGCGTACCCCTCTTGTTCTGGTCGACCGCCGCCGTCGCGAGCCCGCCATGATGCCGCAGCAAGGCCTTCACCTCGACCGGCACCAACTCCAGCCGCCGCGAACCCGGAACGTGATGCCAGGTCCAGCCATGCGGAGTCGCCACCGGCGGAATCGTGTCCCACAGGTCATGCCCCGTGGCCGCCAACGCCGCGTTCGCCGACACATAGTCCGTCAGCCGCAGCTCATCGACACCGAAGCCCTCGGGCGGCTCGGCGATCTCCGCCGCGGCACGCGCATAGTCCGAGAAGTCGGGGTAGCCGTACTCGTCGACCCGTACACCTCTGGGGTGACGGGCAGCCCGGACCGGATCCGGAAAATGTACGACCTGCCCGGCATAAGCCGCGTTCGGCGGCGCGGCTTGCTGCCCGAGCCGACCTGTCGTCATGGCGGTTGCCCCCTGCGGCGTTCCGATTGGATCGTGGATGCCGACAGCCTATGCGGTTGTACGACACCGGTCACCGGGCCTCCGGTTCCACCCCCCGAACACAGACCTCCACCACCGTGACCTGCCGTCACCCCGCCGTGACCCTGCGACGAAGAACACGCGTGTCGGGTGGCCTCAGCTTCCGCACCAGCCTCGGAGTTTGGCACTCTGTCCCCGCACCCGGGGGTCGCGACCACAGCGGCCACACCGTGGGGATGGGGAGGAAGCAAGATCATGAGCGCTACACAGACGGGCAGATCAGGTGACCCACGGGTCGGCTGGAGCACCACCGAACGCCCCCACGCGCCCACCCTCCAGCACCGCCGCGACGGCATACTCCCCACCGTCGCCGCCGCCCTCTCCGTACGCGGCGCCACCCTCACCGGCACCGCCGCCCGCGGCGACCAACTCCCCGAGCTCCACCCCCTCGTACGAGACTTCCTCGACACCCTCACCAGCGCCCAGCGCGACCGCTTCACCGGCCGGTGCGCCGAAACCATCCTCATCTCCCGGCACCTCGGCGCCGCCGACGCGGCCCGCTCCAAAAGAGCCGCCCGCAAACCCATGACCAACAGCGAAGCCCGCAAATCCCTCAAAAACGCCAAACTCACCGCCCGCTACATCCGCGAGGACGGCGACCCCCTGCACGGCAGCTTCGCCGCACCCTGCCGCTCCTGCGCCGCACTCAGCGCCCACTTCGGCGTACGCATCGTCGACCCGACGACACCGGAGAAGTGACCCTTCCCACACATACGCCCGCAATGATCCACAGCGCAGCACCGCCGCACAGACGAACGTAGGACCCATGCACGCCGACCGCTCCACCTCCACGACCCGCTTCCCCGTACCCGTCGACGCCGCACTGCGCGCCGCCGGATGGCAGCCGGGCCGCTGGGACATAAGGCAGGCCGAGTACTGGGCCGACGCCCTGCGCAACCACGAGTCGCCGGCCGGACACCGGCACGCCGTGTTCCCGGCGGCCGTCGAAGCATGGGCCGAATTCGGCGGACTCCACGTGCCCGTCTCGGGGCCAGGCCGCCAGGTCGCCCCGTCCCCGCTGCACTTCGACCCGCTGCACGGCCTCCACATGGCCCGCACGCTCGCCGACCTCGGCCGCGCCCTGGACGCCCAGGTCTGCCCACTGGGCGAGGAATCCGAGAGCCGCGCGCTGCTCGCGATCGACTCCGAAGGGCGCGTCTACACGCTCGACCACACCGGCGACTGGTACCTGGGTTCCGATGTCGACCGGGCGCTTACGGGGCTGCTGTCGGGCATCGAGCCGGTACGGCTGACGACGGGCTGACGCCCGGGGACTCTTTCGTCCGCAGCCGGCGCGCCTGACTCCGGAGTGACTCCAGGGCCTCCCTCGCGGTCAGGCCTCGGCCTTTCAGCCCTCCGCGGGAATCACCGCGGACACCCGGAACCCACCCGCGTCCGTCGGCCCCGACACAAACACCCCACCCAGCGCGGCAACCCGCTCCTTCATGCCCACCAAACCGTTCCCCCCGCTCGGCAGACGCGCGTCCGACGCCGCCTCCGGCTCCGGCGGCGGCTCGTTCTCCACCTGCATCGCGATCTCCGCCGAACGATGCGCGAGCCGCACATGCGTCTTCGCACCCGCCGCATGCTTGTGCACGTTCGTCAACGCCTCCTGGACCACGCGATACGCGGTCTGCTCCACCTCCGGCGCATACGCACGCGAATCGCCGTCCACCGACAGATCCACAGCCATACCGGCCGCCGCCGACTGCCCCAGCAACTCGTCCAGATCGGCCAGGCACGGCCCGTCGCCACCCTCGTCATCGACGGCCCGGGACGCGGCGGCAGCCGCCGCCGCACCCACCGCCGCGAGCGGCACCGGCTGCGTACGCGGCGACAAGCCATCCCCCGTACGCAACACCCCCAACATCTCCCGCAGCTCCGTCAACGCCTGCCGGCCCATGTCCCCCACCAGCGCCGCGTTCTTGACCGCCTTCTCCGGATCCTTCCGGGCAACGGCCTGCAGAGCCGCCGCATGCACCACCATCAAACTCACCCGGTGCGCGACCACATCGTGCATCTCACGCGCGATCCGCGTCCGCTCCTCGTTCCGCGCCCACTCGGCCCGCTCCTCCGCCCGCTCGGCCAGCAACTGCAACTCCCGCTCCAGGGAGTCAGCCCGCTCCCGCAGGCTCTCCATCAGCCGCCGCCGCGCCCCCACATACAAACCGAGCAGAATCGGCGGCGCGGTCAGCCCCAGCGAGGTCGTCAGCGACAAGAACGGCACGGCCCACTCACCGAACGCCACATCACCGCGTACGACACCCTGATGCGCCCGCACATACGAGACGATCAGCACCCCGACCATCGACATCGACGCCAGCGCACCGATGATCCGCCGCGGCAACTCCGACGCGGCCAGCGTGTAGAGCGCGACGATCCCCATCAAAAAGCCCATCGCGGCAGGCGTGATCGCGATCGACACCAGCACGACAGCAATCGGCCACCTACGCCGCAACAGCAGTACGGACCCCGCCAACACCCCGAAAACCACGCCCACCGGATCCGCCAACCCGGCATCGCCCGCGAACTGCACCCCCTCGAACCCACACTCGACAGCAGACGCCACCGCAAGCCCACCATCGAGCCAAGCACTCCGCCACCGCACCCACCACCACGGCCCCGTCCCGGCCGTGATGCGGTCTTCCCCCGTCGTGGTCATGCCTCCAGCCTACGGGCGCCCGCACCTGGTTTTCCGGCGACTTTTCTGCACTGGCCTACACCACAGCCCGTAATCAAACAGAAGCGAAAACAACAGAAATCCCTCGAACTGCTGAATCGCGCACCGTTTCGACCCTGGCGCCCCCATTCGGGCCAGAAGGTATGCCCATGGCACACGCATACGGCAAGTACGCCGACTTCGAGGGGCTGCGGGAGCAGGCGCTCGCCCTGCGGCGCGAGGGCTACAGCCTTCGGCAGATCCGGGACAAGCTTCAGGTTCACAACAAGGAGATCCTCCAGCGCCTCGTCGAAGGCGAGCCACCTCCGGAATGGACGAAGCGCCCCAGGGCCAAGGACGACCTCCGCGAGAAGGCCCGGCAGCTACGACTCCAGGGCTGGACGTACAACCAGATCCAGGCCGAACTGGGCTGCTCGAAGAGCTCGGTCTCGCTATGGGTACGGGATCTGCCACACCCGGAACCCAAGTGCACGCCGGAGGAACAGCGAGCACGCATGAACGCTGGGCTCGCACGACTGCGCGCTTCTCAGGACCGCGAGCGCGAGGAAGCCAAGCGGGCGGCAGCTGCGGCGGTCGGCGAGCTCTCCGATCGCGAGCTGTTCCTCCTCGGCGTTGGCTTGTACTGGGCCGAGGGCTCCAAGGACAAGCCGTACCGGCGCGCTGAGGTCCTGCAGTTCATCAACAGCGACCCCAACATGATCAAGCTTTTCCTGCGCTGGCTGGAGTTGCTCGAAGTGGCGCGGGATCGCTTGACCCTTCGGGTCAGCATTCACGAAACCGCCGACGTGGAAGCCGCCGAGAAGTACTGGGCCGACATCGTGGGCGTCGACGTGTCCGTGTTCAGCCGAGCCACCCTGAAGAAGCACAACCCTCGAACTGTCCGCAAGAACACGAACGACGCTTACCGCGGCTGCTTGGTCATCTACGTCGCCAAGAGCGCCGAGTTGTATCGTCGCGTGGAAGGCGCCTGGTACGGCATAGTGTTGGGTGCCTACACGGCGACCCAGCCAGATGTCCGGTTTGGTCGGCTTTATTCCCCCGTGGTGTAATTGGCAGCACTGTGGCTTTTGGTGCCATCTGTCCGGGTTCGAGTCCTGGCGGGGGAGCCCTTCTCGGTTCGGGGCCTGCCCCAAGAAAACGGGGTCAGGCCCCGCTCACATTTCCCCCGCACAACGCCCCGGTATCCTGCCGATGTCCGCACCCCAAAGACATCAGACATCGCAGTCATCGAAGCCGAAGGGCAAAACCCGTGAGCGCCATTCGCCCGGCAGCCGTAGTCGTTCTCGCAGCGGGTGAGGGCACCCGTATGAAGTCGGCCACACCGAAGGTTCTGCACGACATCTGTGGCCGTTCCCTTGTGGGGCATGTGCTTGCCGCCGCGCGGGAGTTGGAGCCGGAGCAGTTGGTGGTCGTGGTGGGGCATGCGCGGGAGAAGGTGGCCGCGCATCTTGCTGAGATCGATCCGGGTGTGCGTACGGCTGTGCAGGCCGAACAGAACGGGACCGGGCATGCGGTGCGGATGGGGCTGGAGGAGCTGGGCGGCGGCGTCGACGGGACCGTTGTCGTCGTCTGCGGGGACACTCCCCTGCTCAGTGGCGAGACTCTGCAGAAGCTCGCCGCCACGCACTCCGCCGACGGGAATGCCGTCACCGTGCTGACCGCCGAGGTTCCGGACGCGACCGGGTACGGGCGGATTGTGCGCGACGGGGTCTCCGGAGCCGTCACGGCGATCGTCGAGCACAAGGACGCCACCGAGTCGCAGCGTGCGGTCCGTGAGATCAATTCGGGTGTGTTCGCGTTCGATGGCCAGCTTCTGGCGGATGCGCTCGGGAAGGTTCGTACGGACAACAGTCAGGGTGAGGAGTATCTGACCGATGTGCTCGGCATCCTGCGCGAGGCCGGGCACCGGGTCGGGGCTTCCGTGGCCGGCGATCATCGTGAGATCGCGGGGATCAACAACCGGGTGCAGCTTGCCGAGGCGCGTCGGATTCTCAACGACCGGCTTCTGGAGCAGGCGATGCTCGCCGGGGTGACGGTCGTCGACCCGGCCACCACCTGGATCGATGCCACCGTCACGTTCGAGCAGGACGCGATCGTGCATCCGGGCACTCAGCTGCACGGTGTCACGCATCTGGGCGAGGGTGCGGAGGTCGGCCCGAATTGCCGTCTCACGGACACGCGGGTCGGTTCGGGGGCCCGTGTCGACAACACGGTGGCCAACGGCGCCGAAGTCGGTCCTGAGGCGTCCGTGGGCCCGTACGCGTACCTGCGTCCCGGTACCCGGATCGGGCTGAAGGCCAAGATCGGTACGTATGTCGAGACCAAGAACTCTTCGATCGGCGAGGGGACGAAGGTTCCGCATCTCTCGTACGTCGGGGACGCGACCATCGGTGAGTACACGAATATCGGTGCCGCGAGTGTCTTCGTGAATTACGACGGTGAGGCGAAGCACCACACCACGGTGGGTTCACATTGCAAGACGGGTTCGGACAACATGTTTGTGGCGCCTGTCACGGTTGGGGATGGCGCGTACACCGCGGCGGGTTCGGTGATCACGAAGGATGTGCCGCCGGGTTCGCTGGCCGTGGCCCGGGGCCAGCAGCGGAATATCGAGGGTTGGGTGGCTCGGAAGCGTCCGGGGAGCGCGGCCGCGAAGGCGGCTGAGGCGGCTTCCCGGGAGGCCGAAAGCGAAAGCTGACCAGAAATCGGCGCGTCTGCGACGGCGTACCGTGATAGGTGCACATCCGCACACCCGGCTGGGATCACCGTTGGCGACCGGCTGAGATACCTCTGAGGAGACAGTGCTGTGACCGGGATCAAGACGACCGGCGAGAAGAAGTTGATGTTCTTCTCCGGCCGCGCACACCCCGAGCTTGCCAAGGAGGTCGCCGAGCAGTTGGGTGTCGGGGTTGTCCCGACGAGGGCCTATGACTTCGCGAACGGTGAGATCTATGTCCGTTACGAGGAGTCGGCGCGTGGTGCGGACTGCTTTGTGATTCAGAGCCATACGGCTCCGATCAATCAGTGGATCATGGAACAGTTGATCATGATCGATGCTCTGAAGCGGGCTTCCGCTCGGAGCATCACGGTGATTGTGCCGTTCTACGGTTACGCCCGTCAGGACAAGAAGCACCGGGGACGTGAACCGATTTCGGCGCGTCTGGTCGCGGATCTGATGAAGTCGGCCGGTGCGGACCGGATACTGACGGTCGATCTGCACACGGACCAGATCCAGGGCTTCTTCGACGGCCCGGTGGACCATCTCTTCGCTCTGCCGCTGCTCGCGGACTATGTGGGCAAGAAGGTGGACCGCACGAAGCTGACGGTGGTGTCGCCGGATGCCGGCCGGGTGCGGGTGGCGGACCGGTGGTGTGACCGGCTGGGTGCTCCGCTGGCGATCGTGCACAAGCGTCGTGACAAGGATGTGGCGAATCAGGTCACCGTGCATGAGGTGGTCGGTGATGTCGAGGGCCGGGTGTGTGTGCTGGTCGACGACATGATCGATACGGGTGGCACGATCTGTGCGGCGGCGGACGCGTTGTTCGCGCATGGTGCGGAGGATGTGATCGTGACGGCGACGCATGGTGTGCTGTCGGGTCCGGCCGGGGATCGGCTGAAGAACTCGAGGGTCAGTGAGTTCATTTTCACGAACACGCTGCCGACGCCGGGTGAGTTGCAGCTCGACAAGATCAGGGTGTTGTCGATCGCGCCGACGATCGCGAGTGCGGTGCGTGAGGTATTCGAGGACGGTTCGGTGACGAGCCTGTTCGAGGAGCAGTAGGCAAGATCGATTTCGGGTACGGCCTTCCCGCCGCGTAAGCTGTCACAGTTGCTCGGCGAGGGAGGCCGTACGGCGTTGTGAAGGCGCTGGTACGGCGGTCCGTAATCGACGCGCTCTTCGTAGCAGGCCGATGTATGGCCGGGTGACCACGTTCCCCCTATCTACGAGGAGTGATGAGCATGGCCGAGGTGAAGCTCGCCGCCGAGACGCGTACCGAGTTCGGCAAGGGTGCGGCGCGTCGTATCCGCCGTGAGAGCAAGGTTCCCGGTGTGCTGTACGGCCACGGTGGCGAACCGGTTCATGTGACGCTGCCGGGTCACGATCTGCTGCTGGCGCTGCGTACGCCGAACGTTCTTCTTGCCCTCGAGATCGACGGCAAGAAGCGGCTGGCGATTCCGAAGGCCGTTCAGCGCGACGCGATCAAGGGCTTCCTGGAGCACGTGGACCTGCTGCTCGTCCGCAGTGGCGAGAAGGTCAACGTCGAGATCTACGTGCACACCGAGGGCGACCTGGCTCCGGGTGCCTTCCTTGTCGAGCATGTGCTGAACGCGCTGCCGGTCGAGGCCGAGGCCACGCACATTCCGGAGTCGGTGACCGTGTCCATCGAGGGCCTGGCGGCTGGTGACTCGATTCTGGCGAAGGACGTCCCGCTGCCGGAGGGTACGACGCTGGCGATCGACGAGGATGCGGTGGTTCTCCAGGTTCTGGCCGCGCAGGCGGAGGAGCCGGCGGAGGGCGAGGGTGAGGGCGAAGGCGAGACTGCCGAAGCCTGACCCTCCGGGGCGCCCTGACTTGCCGTACCGCTTCTGATGAGGGCGCCCGGCGGTTGGGGCTGTGCCCACCCGTTCCGCCCTGCGGAACGTATGCCCACAGCGGTGTCAGCCGCCGCTCCCTACGGGGAGCGGCGGCTGGTTCGCGTATAGAAGGAGGTATGCACGTGACTAGTGACGTAGGGGCCCCTTGGTTGGTGGTGGGGCTGGGTAATCCGGGGTCCGAGTATGCGGGGAACCGGCACAACGTGGGGTTCGTGGTGGCTGATCTGCTGGCGGAGCGGATCGGGGGGAAGTTCAAGCGGGCCGGTAAGGCGCAGGCTCTGGTGGTGGAGGGGCGGATCGGGCCGCCTGGGCCGGGGAGTCGGCGGGTGGTGGTGGCCAAGCCGATGTCGTACATGAATCTGTCGGGTGGTCCGGTGAACGCCCTGCGGGAGTTCTACAAGGTGCCGGTCGCGAACATCGTCGCCATCCATGACGAGCTGGACATCGACTATGGCGTGCTGCGGCTGAAGCTCGGTGGTGGGGACAACGGTCACAACGGGCTGAAGTCGATGACGAAGGTGATGGGTTCGGACTATCACCGGGTGCGGTTCGGGATCGGGCGGCCGCCGGGGCGTATGCAGGTTGCGGATTATGTGTTGAAGGACTTCTCGTCGGCGGAGCGCAAAGAGCTGGACTACTTCGTGGACCGGGCGACGGATGCGGTGGAGTGTCTGGTGATCGATGGGCTGACGCGGGCGCAGAGTACGTACAACTCGTGACTTGTCCCCCGGTGTGACCTAGTCGGAGTTGACCGAGCGCAGGGCGATGGCCAAGGATCGCCGCCATGTCTGCCCTCACCTCTCGCCCGAGCGCTGGTTCCGCGCTGCGGTTCGGGCGGTTCGCGGCGATGGGGACGGTCGCGGTGCTGCTGCTGATTGCCGGGGTCTGGGCGTCGTGGGGTACCGCGCAGCATGTGATGCTCACCAAGGGGCGTGAGCGGGGGACGATGACGGTCACTCGGTGTGCGGACGATCGGTGTACGGGGACGTATGCGCCGGTGTCGGCGGGGTCCACTGGGCGTGAGCGGGTGACCATCTCGAGCACGGTGGTGGTGGACAAGGGTGAGACGTACGCGGTGGTGGTGAAGCCGGGGAGCAACGAGGTGGTGCGCACGGGGCCCGGCGGGCTGCTGTATGCGTGGGTTCCCCTGGGGGGTGCGTTGCTGCTTGCTTCGCTGGTGGTGGCGGGTGGGCTGCGGTTGCCTCGGCTTGCGTGGCTGTTGGGTGGCGCCGGGTTGACGCTGCTGACGGCGGCGTTCGTGGCGCTGTGACGGGTTTCGCCCCCGCCGCCCTTACCCGTCCCATACCAAGGGGCTCCGCCCCTGGACCCCGCTGGGGGCTGCACCCCCAGACCCCCTTCGGGGCTCCGCCCCGGACCCCGATTCGGGGGCCAGCCCCCGGACCCCCGGTCCTCAAACGCCGGACGGGCTGAAAT